>NZ_NGFN01000138.1 GCF_002148965.1 Streptomyces swartbergensis
GCCCCGCCGACCGGTCCGAGGTCGATCAGCCAGTCCGACGCCCGCATGACGTCGACGTTGTGCTCGATGGTGACGACGGAGTGGCCCGAGTCCACCAGCCGTTGCAGTACGTCCAACAGGCGTGCCGTGTCCGCYGCGTGCAGGCCGGTCGTCGGCTCGTCGAGGACGTAGAGCGTGCGGTCGGCCGCCCGGCGGCCCAGTTCCTTCGCCAGTTTCAGGCGCTGTGCCTCACCCCCGGACAGCGTGGGCGCGGGCTGGCCCAGCGGCAGGTAGCCGAGGCCGACGTCCGCCATGCGCCGCAACCGGCCGGCCACGGCGGGCACGTCCCGGAACACGCCGAGCGCCTCGTCCACCGTCGCTTCCAGCACCTCGGCGATGTCGTGCCCCTGGTACCGCACCGCCAGCACCTCGGGCCGGAAGCGGCGGCCCCGGCATCCCGGACAGCGCACCTCCACGGCCGGGAGGAAGTGCATCCGCACCGTGAGCACACCCGCGCCCTCACACCGCTCGCAGCGTCCGCCCGGCACGTTGAAGGAGAACCGGCCCGCTGTCAGGCGTCCTTCGCTGCTCGCGGCGAAGACCTCCCGGATCGGCGTGAAGACGTCCGAGTAGGTCGCCGCGTTGGAGCGCGGGACGCGGCTGATCGGCTCCTGGTCGATGAGGACCGCCTTGGACAGGTGCTCCCAGCCGTCGATGCCGTCGTGCTCGGCGGGGAGGTCCCCCGCCCCGTGGAAGCGGCGGCGTGCGGCGCGGCCCAGGATGTCCAGCAGCAGTGTCGACTTGCCCGAGCCGGACGGGCCCGTGACCGTCACCAGGCGGTTCAGGGGGATCCGTACGGTCACGTCCTTGAGGTTGTGGGCCCGGGCCCCGCGGATCACGATCGCCGAGTCGCCGTCGCCGCGTCCACGGGACCCGGGCGCGGGCAGCCGGCCCGACAGATACGCGCCGGTCACCGAGGTTTCGGCCCGGCCCACCTCCTGCGGTGTCCCGGCCGCCACGATCCGTCCACCGTCCCGGCCCGCCCCCGGGCCGACGTCCACGACGTGGTCCGCCGCCCGCAGCACGTCCAGGTCGTGCTCGACGACCAGCACGGTGTTGCCCAGGTCGCGCAGGCGGCGCAGGACGCGGATCAGTCGGGCGGTGTCCGACGGGTGCAGGCCGATGGTCGGCTCGTCGAGGACGTAGAGCACGCCGGTCAGGCCGGAGCCGAGCAGGGCGGCCAGCCGCAGCCGCTGCGTCTCCCCGGCGGAGAGGCTCGGCGTGGACTGCTCCAGGCTGAGGTAGCCGACCCCGACGTCGACCAGGCGCCGTACCCGCTCCTCCAGGTCGGCGACGACCGGCTCCGCCAGCAGCCACTCGTCCCCGGCCGACCGCTCCTTCAGGGCGGCCAGCCAGCCGTCGAGTTCGGTGAGCGGCAGCCGTGCCGCCTCGACGATCGTCAGTCCGTGCACGGTCACCGCCCGGCTCTCCGGCCGCAGCCGGGTGCCCTCGCACTCCCCGCAGGGCTGCTTCACCAGGCCCTGTTTCTCGGCCCGTTCGCGGTAGTCGGGGTCATCGGCGCGCTCGGTGTAGCGCCGCAGCAGGGCCGTGGCGACCCCTTCGAAGCGGCCCGCCGCCACGGTCGTCGGCGGATCCGGCTCCGGGAAGTGCCGCCGGAACTCCGGGCTTTCGACGCCGTACACCAGCAAGTCCCGCTGCGGCTCCCCCAGTTCGTCGACCGGGAGGTCCGCGTCGAAGGTGAAGCCGTAGTGGCGGGCGGCGGCCCGCAGCGCGGTGAGGTTCCACTCGGTGAGCTTCGGGTTCCAGCCCCGTACCGCGCCCTGCGCGAGCGAGCGGGAGCCGTCGACCAGTCGCCGTACGTCGGGCCGGATCACCTCGCCCAGGCCGGTGCAGGACGGGCAGGCGCCCGCGGGCTTGTTGAAGGAGAACGAGCCCATCACCAGCTCGGGCACGAGGGTGCCGCAGTGCGGGCAGGGGGTCTGCTCCCCCTCGGCGTCGTCGTCGGCCGTGGTGTCGGCTTCCGCCTCGTTGGCGTACGACGGCGGGATGCTCTTGCCGCAGCCGGGGCAGGGGCGGGTCCCGATCCGCGACCACAGCAGCCGCAGGTACGTGAACACCTCGGTGACCGTGCCGACCGTGGAGCGCGGGCTGCGGTTGGTGAGGTGCTGGTCGACGCTGATGGATGGGGACAGGCCGCTGATCGAGTCGACGGCGGGCTTGCTGACGAAGCCGGTGACCATGCCCAGCGACTCCAGGTACTGCCGCTGGCCCTCCCGGTGGAGGGTGTCGAAGGCGAGCGTGGACTTGCCGGAGCCGGACAGGCCGGTCAGGACGACCAGCTTGTTCTTCGGAAGGGAGAGGGAGACGTTCCTGAGGTTGTGGAGGCGGGCGCCGGTGACCCGGATGCTGTTGTCCATTCCTTCAAGTCTTCCATTGAAGTGCGTTTTTGAGACTTTCCAGACATCAGCGGTGGTTCTCCTGCCGTAACCTTCAAATCGATGACCAACGAACGCCGTCTCCGTCCCGTCGACCTCGCCCGGCTGGCCGGTGTCTCGACGCAGCAGATCCGCAACTACGAGGACGCCGGGGTGCTGCCGCCCGCAGCGCGGACCGCGTCCGGCTACCGCGTCTTCGGGGACGCGCACCGCGGCGCGCTGCTGGCGTACCGGGCCCTGATGCGAGGGTACGGGCCGGTCAAGGCGACGGAGATCATGCGGTCCCTGCACGACGGGGACGTCCCGGGCGCGCTCGCGCTGGTCGACGCCGCGCATGCCGCCCTGCACGAGGAGCGGGTCTCCCTGCGGGCCGCGAGCGAGGCCCTGGAACTGCTGGCGGCACAGCCGCCCGCCCCGCTGCCGCGTTCCGGTGGGCTGCGCATCGGGGAGGTGGCCGCGCTGCTGGGCGTGCGGACGTCCGCGCTGCGGGTGTGGGAGGGGGCCGGGCTGCTCACGCCGGGGCGCGAGCGCGGCACGGGGTACCGCCTCTACGAACCCGCCGACGTGCGCGACGCCCGGCTCGTGCACACGCTGCGCCGCAGTCACTATCTCTTCGACCAGATCCGGCCGGTGCTGGAGGGCCTGCGGCGGGAGGGCAGCAGCGAGGCGCTGCGGGCGGCCGTCGCGGCGCGCGGGGAGGCGCTGACCGCTCGGAGCAGGGCCATGATCGGGGGCGCGGCCGCCCTCCATGCTTATCTGGAGGTCAGCGCAAGCGGGACGACGACAGGATCGACAGCCGGTGGGCCGGAACCATCGGCCAGGTGATGACGGCCACCCGGCGTCAACCGAGCGCACCGGCCAGGGCTCGCATCGCCGTTCGAGATGCCATCCGATCCATTGAAAAAACGGCGACACCCGGTGTCGCCGGTAGCGGGTTCGCCATTCCTTTGGTCGGGTCTATCCCACCTGCGAACGGAGACCCCCTGTGCGAATGACTGATATCCAGCGCTGCGAGGTCCGACCTGGGCGACTTTTCGAATGGACACTCAGTCCGGCGACCGTCGCGACGGCGAAGGCTTTGCCCGAGGACTCCAGGCCGCCGGCGTACATCCAGGAGTCCCACATCCGGACGGCACGGTCCGTCCGGGAGGACGGACTGTTCGTGCCGACCTGGCTGGGCGCGGCGTTCGACATCCCGGGACGGGCCGACCTGGACGCGCTGGGCGAGGCGCTGCGCAGCTGGACGCTGCGGCACGAGACCCTGCGCAGCGGTTTCCGCTGGGCGGGTGGGCCCGGCGACTCGATCCGCCGCTTCACACTGGACCCCTCCTCCGTGTCCCTGCACCGCGAGGACGTCGGCGACTTCACCGACGCGGCGGCCCTGGCCCAGCACCTCCAGGACCGCTTCGACACCACGGCGGACGCCCTGCGCTGGCCCAACCTCATCTACACGGCGGTCGTCCGGGACGACTGCACCAGCGTGTACATGGCCTTCGACCACAGCAACGTCGACGCCTACTCCATCCACCGCATCCCCGCCGAGATCCACGAGCTGTACGAGGCCGGGGTCGCGGGCCGTGCCGAGGGGCCGGAGCCGGTGAGCAGTTACGTCGACTTCTGCGAGGCCGAGCGGGCGGACGCCGACCGCATCGACGCGGACCACGACATCGTCGCCCGCTGGCGGGAGTTCATCCGACGTTGCGGCGGACGGCTGCCGAGCTTCCCCGTGGACCTCGGCGTGGATCCCGGGGGCGAACTGCCCACACAGAAGTTCATGCGCGAGATGATGGTGGACGCGGATGCCGCCGCCGCGTTCGAGTCGTACTGCCGCCCGTACGGCGGGAGCCTGATCGGTGTCCTCGCGGCCACCGCCCTGATCGTCCACGAGATCGGCGGCGAGCCCGTCTACCGCACGGTCGTGCCGTTCCACACTCGGGTGAAGTCCCAGTGGTCGCAGTCGGTCGGCTGGTACGTGGGCGGCGCCCCGATCGAGATCCCCATGTCCGAAGCCACCGACTTCCCGAGCGCCCTGCGCACCGTACGCGCCGCGCTCCAGGGCAACCGCCGGCTGGCCCGCATCCCCCTCGCCCGGGTCCTCCACCTCCTCGGCACCGACTTCCGCCCCACCTCCCCCGACCTGTACTCGATCGTCTCGTTCGTCGACACGCGCGGTATCCCCGGCTCCGACAACTGGGCGGACCGGAATGCGTACGGGCTGCTCAGGGTGTCCTACGGTGACCAGGTCTGCGCCTGGATCACCCGCCTCCACGAGGGCCTGTGGTTCGCCGGCCGCTACCCGGACACGGACATCGCGCACAAGAACATGCGGCTGTACGCCGAGCGGCTGGGGGATCTGATCACCTCGGTCGCCGACACGGCCTGACCGTGCCCGGCCGGCGCTGCTGACGGTTGCTCGGTCACGAGCGGGAGACAAGAGGCCGGTTCCCGTGACTCAGGTCGCGGGAACCGGCCTTCGCCGGTACGGGCTAGACGCCCGCGTACGAGTGCTTGCCGGAGACGAAGATGTTCACGCCGTAGTAGTTGAACAGCCAGCAGCCGAAGGCGATGAGGGCCAGGTAGGCGGCCTTGCGGCCCTTCCAGCCGGCGGTGGCGCGGGCGTGCAGGTAGCAGGCGTAGGCGACCCAGGTGATGAAGGACCAGGTCTCCTTCGGGTCCCAGCCCCAGTAGCGGCCCCAGGCGTCACCGGCCCAGATGGCGCCCGCGATGATCGTGAAGGTCCACAGCGGGAAGACGGCCGCGTTGACGCGGTAGGAGAACTTGTCGAGAGAGGCGGAGGAGGGCAGCCGCTCCAGGACGGACGTCGCGAAGGTGCCGGGCGTGCCGCCGCTCGCGAGCTTGTTCTCGTAGGAGTCCTTGAAGAGGTACAGGATCGTGCCGACCGCGCCGACGTAGAAGACCGCGCCGCAGAAGATCGCCGTGGAGACGTGGATGTACAGCCAGTACGAGTGCAGGGCCGGGACCAGCTGGTCGCTGGCGGTGTAGAGGACCGTCACCGCGAGGCCCAGGTCCAGCAGGACCGAGGTGATCAGGAACAGGCCGAGCCAGCGCACGTTCTTCTTCAGCGCCAGCAGCCCGAGGTACACGCCGACGGCGACCGTGGAGAACGTGATGTTGAACTCGTACATGTTGCCCCACGGGGCCCGCTCCACCGAGGCCGCGCGGGCGATGACGCCGCCCAGCTCGATGAGGAAGGCGAGCACGGTGAGGGAGATGGCGATGCGGCCGTACAGGTCGCCCTGTTCGTCACCGCCGTGCGCCCCGGGCCCGTCCGGCACGTCCCGCTGACCGGCCGCGGCCCGCACGGTGACCTTCGGCCGCTCCAGGACGGCGGTGCCGCCCGCCGTGTTCACGGTGACGGCCGGCGCCTTCTTCGCCTCGGCCGGCTTGGCGGTGAGTGCGGCGGCGGTCTTGGCGACCTTGCTGCGGCTGCCGAAGAGCCATTCGGCGATGTACGCGAAGAAGGCCAGGGTGTAGACGGCCATCGCGGAGTAGATCAGCACATTGCTGATGTTCGCGAGGTTTTCGTTGGTGGCGGCGGCGAGAGTCACTTCTCAGCCCCTTCGGCAGGTACGGGGGTTTCGGTACCCGGCTCCTGGTCGGTGTCGGGGGAATCTGCGGGGTCGTCGGGGCCGGGCGCGGCCGGTGTCTCGTCGTACGTCTCGTCGTAGAGGATCCCGGCGAGGTCGCCGAGCTCCTCGGGGACCTTGGCGGACTCGCTGCGGCCGAGGCCGGCCATCTCCACGACGGTGACGCCGTCGGCGCCCTCGACCGCGCGCACCCAGACGCGGCGGCGCTGGATGAACAGGGAGGCGGCGAGGCCGCCGATGGCCGCGAGGGCCCCGGCGAGGGCCCAGCCGCCGCCGGGATCCTGGACGACCTGGAAGCCGGCCCACTCCTTGACGTCCTTGCCGAAGGTGACCGAACCGGCGCCGTTCGGGAGCTTCATGGTCTCGCCGGGCCGCAGCAGCTTCTTGAACAGCTTGCCCTGGGAGTCCTTGAACTCCTTCATGTTGGTCTTGTCCATCTGGTACACGCTCTGCGGGATGCCGGAGTCGGCCCCCAGGTCGCCGTGGTAGGCGGACAGCGCGAGCACCGGGGAGTCCAGCGCGGGGAACTGCGACAGCATCGTGCCGCTGGCGGCGCCGCCGAAGGTCGGCACGAAGAACGCGTTGAAGCCGAGCTGTTCCTTCTTGCCCTCGGGGTTGCGGTAGCCGTCGAGGACCTTGACGACGCCGGAGGAGGTGACGTTGGCGTCGAGCGGCAGCAGCGGTACGGCGTCGTCGTAGACGACGTCGCCCTTGCCGTCGCGGACGGTGATGACCGGGGCGTACCCGTGGCTGACGAGGTAGACCTTGGCGTCGCCGATCTCCAGCGGGTGGTTGACCTTGACGGTGGTCTTCTCGTCCTTGCCGTAGGGGCCCGCGCTGTAGGTGAGGTCGGCCTGGTAGAGGCGCGGGGTGCCCTTGTTGGGGCCGGTGCGCTCGTAGGTGCCGGTGAACTTCTTCAGGTTGAAGCTGAACGGCACCAGGTCGTCGGACGTGAAGAGGCTGCCGGACTTGAAGTCGTCGTACTGGGTGAGGGTGTTGGAGAAGCCGTCGCCCTCGACGACCAGCTTGTTGCCCTCGGACTTGTACAGCTGGCCCCAGGCGAAGGCGACCAGCAGCACGATGAGGGCGATGTGGAAGAGGAGGTTGCCCAGTTCGCGCACGTAGCCCTTCTCGGCGGCGACGGCGTCACCGGCGAGGTGGGCGCGGAAACGGCGCTTCTTCAGCAGGGCCAGGGCGGCGCTGTGGATCTGCTCGGGTTCGGCCGTGGTGCGCCAGGTGGTGTGGGCGGGCAGCCGGTTCAGCCGGCTGGGCGCGCGCGGCGGGAGGCCGCGGAGCTGGCCCACGAACTGCCAGGTGCGGGGGACGATGCAGCCGATGAGGGAGATGAACAGCAGGATGTAGATCGCGGAGAACCACACCGAGCTGTAGACGTGGAACAGGCCGAGCTTGTCGTAGACGTCCCCGAGGGTGGGGTGGGCCTTGCGGAAGTCGGCGACCTTCGTCTCGTCCTGGCCGGTCTGCGGGATGAGCGAGCCGGGGATCGCGCCGAGGGAGAGCAGCAGGAGCAGCAGCAGCGCGACCCGCATGGAGGTCAGCTGCCGCCAGAACCAGCGGGCCCAGCCGATGACGCCCAGGGAGGGCAGATTGGGCGAGTCCTCCGTGGGGGCGGTGGACAACTGGGAGCCGGCGTCGCCCAGCTCCTGGTTCTCGGCTGCGGTCGGGGCCGGGTCGGAGGCGGTGGTCTTGCTCATCGATCAGATCCCCACAGTGAAGCCGTCGGACCAGACCTGCATCTCCTGCACGATGCGGTCCCAGGCGCCGGTCAGCAGCAGCAGGCCGGTCACGATCATCATGGTGCCGCCGATCCGCATCACCCAGACGTAGTGGCGCTTGATCCACCCGAAGGCGCCGAGGGCCTTGCGGAAGGCGACCGCGGCGAGCACGAACGGCACGCCCAGGCCCAGACAGTACGCGAAGGTGAGTATCGCCCCGCGGCCGGCGGTTCCCTGCTGCCAGGCGAGTGTCTGCACGGCGGCCAGCGTCGGGCCGATGCAGGGCGTCCAGCCGATGCCGAACAGCGCGCCGAGCACGGGGGCGCCGACGAGACCGGCCGCCGGCTTCCTGTGGAAACGGAACTCGCGCTGGGTGAGCCAAGGCATCAAGCCCATGAAGAAGACGCCCATGAGGATCATGAAGACGCCCAGCACCTTGGAGAGCACGCCCCGCTCTTCCTGGAGCGTCTGGCCGAAGTATCCGAAGAAGGCCCCGCCGGAGACGAAGACGGCCGTGAAGCCGAGCACGAACAGCGAGGCCCCGGCGACCATCCGGCCGCGCCGGGCCTCGGCCAGGTCGGTGCCGCTGACCCCGGTGACGTAGGACAGATAACCGGGCACGAGCGGCAGCACGCAGGGCGAGAAGAAGGAGACGAGTCCGCCGAGCAGGGCGATGGGCAGGGCCACCAGCAGGGCGCCGTTGAGCACCGTGCCGTTGGGGTCCGCGACCGCGGCGAGGGTGAGCGCGCTCACGTCACTTCTCCGCGACGACCGGCTTGAGCATCTTCAGCAGCCGTTCCTCGCTGAGCGCGGACAGCGAGCGGGCCGCGATCTTCCCCTCCCGGTCGAGGATCAGGGTGGAGGGGATGGCCTGCGGGTTGAGGGTGCCCTTGTCGAAGCGCAGCAGCAGCTTGCCGGTCGGGTCGTAGAGGCTGGGGTAGGTGATGTCCCAGTCCTTCTCGAAGGCGAGCGCGGCGCCGGTGGAGGTGTCGCGGGTGTTGATGCCGACGAACTGCACGCCCTTGCCGGCGTACTCCTTGGAGACCTTCGCGAAGTACTTGGCCTCGGCGCGGCAGGGGTTGCACCAGGAGCCCCACACGTTGAGGACGACGACCTTGCCCTTGTAGTCGGCGACGTCGAGGGTCTTGCCGGCGATGGTCTTGCCGGACAGGTCGGGTGCCGGGGTGCGCTCGCCCTTGGCGACGGTGGCGGTGCCGTCGGTGCCGGTGACGAAGTTGGTGTTGCCGCCCCCGCCGGAGGTGCCGCCGGAGCCGCACCCGGTGACGAGCAGCGCGGCCACGGCGGCACCGGCGGTCAGGGCGGCGCGGCGACGGACCCGGGTGGAGAGGGTCGTGCGGGTCGAGCGGTTCGAGCGCAGGGGGGCGCGGCTGGCGGCACTCATGTGAAAAGTTTCGCATGTCCGTTCCGGGGCTCTCGCCCGCCCCCCTTGCGGGTGGAAAACCGCATTTCAGGCGGCGCTCCGGGAGGGTGTACCGGCACGGGCCGGGGCCTTCTCGACGAACCCCTTCCAGCCACCGGCCGGTTGCTGTCCGACGTCGAGCGTGCGGAGCTTGTCGAGCACCTCGGGCTTCTGCACGTCCAGCCAGTCGACGAACTGCCGGAAGGAGACGAGGCGCACATCCGCGCCCTTCTCCTTCTCCCGCGCGATGTGCTTGAAGGCCTCCTCCACGGCGTCCATGTAGATGCCGCCGTTCCACTGCTCGAAGTGGTTGCCGATGAAGAGAGGCGCCCGATTTGTCTCGTATGCTCGCTTGAATCCCTGTATGTACGCCTGCGCCGACTGCACCCGCCAGCCCGGGTAGTTGTGCGCCGGGGCCTTCGTGGTGCTGATGGACTGGTTCGCCAGCATGTTGTAGTCCATGGACAGGACCTCGAAGCCACGGCCGGGGAAAGGTATCTGCTGCAACGGCAGGTCCCAGAGCCCCTGCCGCTTCACCGGCCAGACCTGACGGCCGCCGGGCGAGGAGGCGTCGTAGCGCCAGCCCAGCTCGCGGGCGGTGGGCAGCAGGTTGTCCTGGCCGAGCAGACAGGGCGTACGGCCGCCGACCAGTTCCTTGTCGTAGTCGAACGGCAGCGGCGGCAGGTCCCTCCAGCCGGTGTTGGTGCGCCACTGCTTCACGAAGGACTTCGCCTGGTCGATCTCGCTGCGCCACTGCCGGGGCGTCCAGTTCTTGACCGAGCCGTGGGCCTCGCCGCAGAAGTGCCCGTTGAAGTGGGTGCCGATCTCGTGGCCTTCCAGCCAGGCTCGGCGGACGTTCTTCAGCGTGTCCTTGATGTGCGCGTCGGTGAGGTAGCCGATGTCGGAGGCGCCGCGCGGGTTGTTCGGCGGGTCGTAGAGGCGCTTCTTCGACTCGGGCAGCAGATACAGCCCCGACAGGAAGAAGGTCATGCTCGCGCCGTGCTCCTTGGCCAGGTCCAGGAAGCGCGGGAAGAGCCCGTTGCCGACCTCGCCGGCGCCGTCCCAGGAGAACACGACGAACTGGGGCGGGGTCTGACCCGGCTCCAGCGGCTCGGGCCTCGCGGGCTGGTGGGGCTGCTTGCCGGTGTGGGCGGTGGAGCCGTCGCCGATGGGGCGGGCGGTCGGCTTCGGCTTGGAGCCGCCTTGTGCGGAGTCTCCGGAACCGTCGGCGTGGCCGGCCCCGTCTGACCCGGTGAGTCCGCCGCACCCGGCGAGCGAGACGGCGGCCGCGGCCCCCGCGCCGATTCCGAGCATTCCCCTGCGGGAGTAAGGGCGCATTGCATCCCCGTTCATCACGTTCTCTGGTGGTCACCCAGTCAGAGGACGTGTTGAACGGGGAGGTTCCGCTGATATTTGCAGATTCCGTAACGAAGGAGTCGTAAGCGAACAGAAGCGGGCGCACAGAAAGGGCCTACGCGCCGAACGCCTTGTCCTTCCCCTTCACCGGCTTGGCACCGGCGAGGAGATGCGCCGGGACGAGATCGCGGGCCGGCTCGGTGTAGCCGACAGAAACGATCCGGTCCCCCCGGTACGTGAAGGTCGTCAGCGAGGCGAGCGTGCACTGCCGCTTGCGCGGGTCGTGCCAGAGCCGCCGCCGCTCGACGTACGACCGCACGATCCAGATCGGCAGCTGGTGGCTGACCACGACGGCCTCGTGCCCCCGGGCCCGGTCCTTCGCGGCGCTCAGCGCGTTCATCATCCGCACGACCTGGTCGACGTACGGCTCGCCCCAGGACGGCCGGAAGGGGTTGAGCAGGTGCTTCCAGTTGCCGGGCTTGCGCAGCGCCCCGTCCCCGACGCCGAACGTCTTGCCCTGGAAGATGTTGCCGGCCTCGATCAGCCGCTCGTCGGTGGCGAGGTCAAGACCGTGCGCCTTGGCGATCGGCTCCGCCGTCTCCTGCGCCCGCTCCAGCGGGGAGGCGACGACGTACGTCACATCGCGGGACGCGAGGTGCTCGGCGACCCGGTCGGCCATGCGCCGGCCCAGCTCGGACAGGTGGTAGCCGGGCAGCCGCCCGTAGAGGATGCCGTCCGGGTTGGCGACCTCGCCGTGCCGCATGACGTGGACGACGGTGATGTCGTCGTTCGTCTCGTTGCTCATGCTGTCGCCTCCGCGGCGGCTCGGGCCGCCGCCGGAAGGGCGTCGGCGATCCGCTGCACGGCCCGCTCGTCGTGCGCGGTGGAGACGAACCAGGACTCGAAGGACGACGGCGGCAGGTAGACGCCGTCGGCGAGCAGCGAGTGGAAGAAGGCGGTGAAGCGGAAGGACTCCTGCGCCTTGGCGTCCTCGTAGTTCCGCACGGGCCGGTCGGTGAAGAACACGGAGAACATGTTGGAGGCGTTCTGGAGCCGGTGCGCGACACCCTCCTTCGTCAGGGCCTCGGTGACGAGCCCCTGGATCTCCTTCGATACGGCGTCGACCTTGTCGTAGGCGGCGTCGTCGAGGAGCCGCAGCTGGGCGAGCCCGGCCGCGGTGGCGACGGGGTTCCCGGAGAGGGTGCCGGCCTGGTAGACGGGCCCGGCCGGGGCGAGGTGCGCCATGACGTCCGCGCGCCCGCCGAAGGCCGCGGCGGGGAAGCCGCCGCCCATGACCTTGCCGAAGGTCATGAGGTCGGGCCGGACCCCGTCGATCCCGTACCAACCGGCCCGGCTGGTCCGGAACCCGGTCATGACCTCGTCGGAGATGTAGAGGGCGCCGTTCTCGGCGCAGAGGTCCTTGAGGCCCTGGTTGAAGCCGTCCGCGGGCGGTACGACGCCCATGTTGCCCGGGGAGGCCTCGGTGATCACGCAGGCGATCTCGCCGGGGTGGGCGGCGAAGGCGGCGCGTACGGCGTCGAGGTCGTTGTAGGGCAGGACGATGGTGTCGCCGGCCTGGGCTCCGGTGACACCCGGGGTGTCGGGCAGCGCGAAGGTCGCGACGCCGCTGCCGGCGGCGGCGAGCAGCGAGTCGACGTGCCCGTGGTAGCACCCGGCGAACTTGACCACCTTGCCGCGCTGCGTGAACCCGCGCGCGAGCCGGATCGCGGACATGGTCGCCTCGGTCCCGCTGGAGACGAGCCGCACCTGCTCGACCGGCTCCACCCGGGCGACGATCTCCTCGGCGAGCACGACCTCGCCCTCACCGGGCGTGCCGAAGGACGTACCGCGGGCGACGGCGTCCTGCACGGCGGCGATGACCTCGGGGTGCGCGTGCCCGAGGATCATGGGCCCCCAGGAGCACACCAGGTCGACGTACTCGCGCCCGTCGGCGTCGGTCAGATACGGCCCCTTGCCGGACACCATGAACCGCGGTGTGCCGCCGACGGCGCGGAAGGCCCGCACCGGCGAGTTCACGCCACCGGGTGTGACGGCCGCCGCACGGTCGAACAGAGCCTGCGAGGCCGGTGCTTCATACGGATATGCCAGTTCGCTCATGACCTGCGACTTCTCCGACCTTCTCCGACGACGTCGGACTCCGGGTGTGAGTGACCTGTTCAGGGTAGGACAGTGCCCGGCAACCGGTCCTCGAACCTCCGTCGTCTGCGAGACTGGGGCGTGATACACACAGCTCGGACGGCCCAGGGTGGTCGGAGGCTGCGTGGATCCCGCGGGCAGATGTTTCAGCGCACGTTTCGGCGAGCGGCCGCGGGGGAGGTCACTGACACGATGATCGGGTTGCGCGGCGGGGGCGACGCGTCCTAGAAAAGCAGTCGGGTGGAGATATGCATCGCGGTGGCGGACTGGGCGAGGGGACTGATGACCTGGGTCCTCGACGTGCCCGGCGGGGAAGGCACCGGCGCGAAGCGGAGGACACGCAGGAAGCACGTCGGACTCAGGGTCTGCCGAGTGAACGTCTACCGAGTGAACCGGAGCGGCTCGACGGACGTACAGAACGCCGGGTGGAAGATCTTCGGGCCGGGAGCAGCAGGAATGGTGGTCGGGTGGGGGTGACGTACAAGTACTTCGGCGCGCCGGACGGCGCGACCGCGGCCCGCGTCCCGATCTCGATGCGCCCCGAGGAACTCGGCGGCGACGAACTCGGCATGAACGGCATGTTCACGAAGATCAAGCCGGAGACCATGGCGGCGATGGTCCTCACGGGCATAGAGGGCGTCCCCCTGCACAAGGTGCCGCCCCTGGAGCTGGTCGTCCTGCACCCCGACTACGCGGTCGTGAAACTCCCGATGACCGTCGTCGACCCCCTGCGGGGCATCGGCGAGGAGGCGGTGGGCGCGGCGGCCTTCATCTGGTCGACGGTCCCGGACCGGGGCGGGCCTCGGGACGCGTTCAACGTGTACCAACTGCTGCACGAGTGGCAGGACTTCTCGCATCGGTTGCATGAGGCGGGGCATCAGCCGTATTGCTTGGTGTGGCCCTGAGCTGGGGTTTCTTACGGATCGGGCGGGGTCTTCGGGCCGGTGCGGACGCGCAGGCCATGGCCGTCTTCTGGAAGACGGGGCCCCGGGCTATGTCGACGAGCCGCCGCCTGCTCCCTTCAAGACACGCGAGGAGTGGTTCGCGCAGTTCGGTCTACCGGAGGACGACTTGGTGGACGACGGCGCGTGGCTCTGTGATCCCGACGGCGTCGGCCCTCGCCTCTGCATCCTCAAGGTCCCCGAGCCCAAGACGGCAAAGAACCGGCTCCACATCGACGTCCAAGTGCCAGGGCATGGCAGTTCGGACGAGCGATGGGCACGGATCAAGGCGGAGTCCGAGCGCCTGGCGCGGGCGGGCGGGACCATCCTGGAGGAGTTCGACGGGCACCATGTCCTGATGGCCGCCCCGGAGGGCAACGAGTTCTGCGTCGGCGCAGCCTCTGCGTGAGGGGTCGACAGCGACAAGGCCCCGCCCCCAACGAGACGGCGCCGAGTGGTCGCATGGTCGGCCGGACAGGCCCTGGGGACGCTCAGGCGACTTTTCCCCTTCACCCTGTGCCCGACCCTGACCTCCTGCTACCGTCCGTAGTCCGATCTCAACCCTGAGTGCGAGGTGGGGCGTGCCACAGGATCAGCCCGACGCAGTGCCGCTGGCCGCGGCGATCAGTCAGTTGCGGAAAGAGCTTCAGGAGGCCATGGCGGACGGTGAGGGCCAGCGGCTGCGGTTCGCCGTCGATTCCATCGAGATGGATCTCCAGGTCGCGATCGACACGACCAAGAAGGGTAACGCCTCCCTTTCCCTGTGGCAGGTGCTCTCCCTGGGAGGCGGGCTCGACCACAAGTCCGCCACCACGCACCGGCTGACCCTCAGACTGTCTCCCACCGACACGCTCGCCCCGAACTCTCAGACCCTCATCGGCGACGACTAGTAGCCGGCCCCCGGTACGAGACGGACTGAGTCACCGTGAAACCCAGGCCAGGTGATTCCGCGCTCCACCGCACCGTCCTGGTCCATGGGGCGAGAGCCGGTGCGGGATACGCGGTCGGACCCGATCTGGTGCTCAGCGCGCGGCATGTCGCCGGCACCCGGGGAACCATTTGCCGGCTACGGCCGATCGGCGGTGACGAGGAACAGGGCTGCGTTGTCTGGACCGACGAGTCGCTGGACTGCGCGCTGATCAAAGTAGACGCGCGGCCCTGGGCCGGGTCGCCGGACCATGGACGGACCACATGGGCCCGTCTGGTGGGGCTGAGTGCGGTGCGGTGCGCGGCGTCGGGATTTCCCTGGGCAGCGCAGCAAGTCGGCCCCGTGACGGGGGACCACGTAGCGGAGCGGCAGCACGAGACGATCCTCGCGGATGTCGTTCCCAGCACGGGGTTCGAGCGCAATCGGTACGCCCTGAACGTGATCACCGCCGCCCCCCGGGACCGCGGGCAGACGCGAGAAGGGAAGGCCCTCTCCGCGTGGGCCGGGATGTCCGGGGCGGCACTGCTGTCGGCAGAAGGGCACCACGTCCTCGGTGTGGTCGTGAGCGATCCTCACGCTTATCCCGGCGCGCGCATCGAGGCCACCCGGGCCGAAGCACTCCTGGCCGACGAGGAATTCCGCCGTCTCGTCGGGGCGTCGGCAGACGATCTGGAGGGGCTGCCGCGTCACACGTTCCTCGCCCCGGCTCAGCGGCGGCTGCCTGCGGCTCGTACCGAGGTGGACCTGCTCCTGGCTCCGCACGCGGTCGTGGACTACATCCCGCACATATCGGAAGCGGGAGCGTCTGGGCCGGATCCGCTGGATGCACTGACTCATTGGTGCGAGAGCGAGCCCGTATTCAGCGTCGCCGTACTTACCGGTGACGGTGGAAGCGGCAAGACACGACTGGCCACCGAGTTGTGTCGCACGACGTCTGACCGTGGTTGGCAGAACGGCTACCTCGACATGGCACGGCCCCAGACGGGGTGRGAGATCGACGGAGCGACGCTGCTGGTCGTGGATGACGTGGAGTATGCCGCACCAGTGGTAGGGGAATTGCTGCGACAGCTGGCCGCGCGGCCCGGCGGCCCTCCCGTACGGGTCCTCCTCGTGGCTCGGCGCAGGACCGGCAGCCACTGGACCATCCAGCTGGGCGCGGCGAGCGACGGCGTACTCGAGCGGCACACCGATCTCGAGGTCGACCTCAACGCCTTCTGCCTGAGTCCCACGAGCCGGCGTCGGCATGTAGCGGAAGCAGCCCGGGCCTTCGCGCGGACTCTGGGCACCGCCGTGCCCGTCCGGCTGCCTGACGTCGATGATCCTGAGTACGCCAACCCGCTGCTGACGCACGCACTGGCGTTGCTGGCCGTGTGCGGAGAACACGTCGACGTCGGCGGTGACGGCCGGGTGCGCGAGCAGGTCATGCGGACGCTGCTGCACCGTGAACGCCGGCGCTGGGAAAGCCATCGTGCGGTACTGGGATTGGACGAACTCGCCGACCAGCGGATCCAGTCGGCCGCCGTGATCGTGGTGACACTGACAGCGCCGACCGAGGACGACGCGGTCGAACTGCTCACGGCAATCCGACTGTTGGACGATCTGGGACCGGGGATCCGGCGTCGGACGGCTACTTGGCTCAGGGATCTCTTTCCGGGCTCGCCGGACGACACGGACGGCCGGATCCGCGGTCCCGCGCTCGACCTCATCGTCGAGGCATTGGTGGCCGAACAGGACCCCGTTGCGACCAGGGATCTGTTGATTCGGCTCTGCACAACAGAAGCCACCACCGGCGACCGGATCGCCCATGCGCTGCAGGTGATCCGGCTCGCCGCCGAGAACCGCGAGGTACCGAGAGAGATTCTCCGTCTCTTTCTGCAGCACCACTTGCGTGAACTCGTCCAGCGCACGCTCCAGCCCGGCGGACATCGTCTGGCGTCAGCTCTGTCCATGAGCATCGCCTTCACATCCACCGTCGATGGCGTCAGCGTAGATCTTCTGGACAGTTGTCTCGATGCCGCAATGCAGTTGCCCAGTCAACGGCCCGGCACGGCAGAACTCGCCGCCACCTTGTACGACATCTATCTGACGTGGCTTGGATATCTCAGCGACAGACTGGCCAAGCAGCTGCCCGATAGCCACCTGGTCGACAGCGACTTGGCCGACAAAGCCATGCCATTCAGGCTCGCCGCCCTGCATGAGGCGGGCCTGCGCTATCACGAGGCGGGCCGATGGCGCGACGCCCTGTCCGTCCTGCGTCGCGCCGTCGAAGGCTACGAAGAGCTCATGGAGCACGACCCGGAGCGATACCGGGAGCCCTTCGCCACGGCCCTGCAGAATCTGGGCTCGCTCTCCTCGATCTCACTCAAGGGCAAGGAGCAGTACGCGGAGGCAGCCGGAGTCCTGGAGCGAGCACGCGTTCTGTACGAGCGGCTGGTCGAAGACGATGCCACGGCGCACAGCCGCCGTCTCGCCGCATGTCTCAACAATCTGTCTCTGTGTCTGCTCCGCCTCGACCGCCATGACGAGGCAATGGTGCACGGCGAACGCGCCGCGCAGATTTACGCGTGGCTGGCCGCCTCGCGACACGACGAAGACGCCGACATCACAGGAGAACTGGCGAGCAGCCTCATCTCTCTCAGCATGCTGTACGGGCAACGCGGCCTTCACGCCACGGCCGCGGAATGCTGCCGGCGAGCGGTCGACCTGTGCGAGCGGCAGGCCGAGGAAGACGACGCGATCGCCCTCAAACTGGCCGTGGCACTGACGGAGCTCGGACGGCAGCGTGCGGACCTGGGGAGGCCGAGCGACGGCATCGCCTGCAGCCTGCGGGCTGTGGAGATCACTCGGCGCCGGGCCGAGCAGCTTCCCGAGCAGTTCCACCACCAACTGGTGGACGCCCTTACCATCCTCAACCGCTGTTACGTCAATTCTGGCAGGCCCGGGGAGGCTCTTGAGCACATTCAAGCGACGATGACCATCATCGAGGCCATGGCCGAAACACATCCGTGGCGGTTTCTGCCGGCACTCGGTGACGTGTACGGCCTGCTCGCGGTGGTCTTCGATGCTCTAGGCCGGGACACCACCGCTCTGCACTGCGCTGAGCGAGCGGTTGAGGTGTCCAGGCAGCTATCGGACCAGGACCCGGTGGTGTATCTCCCTGTACTGGCCGAGGACTTGCGCCGTCTCGCCGATCAGTGCCGGGCGGCAGGCAGACTGACTGAGGCCTTCGGGCACGCCCGCCAGTCGGTGAACATCCGGCGGCATCTCAGCGACGCCAACCCTGATCGTTACTTGCAGGAGCTTCCGGACAGCCTGCGCAGCCTGGCCTGGGTGCTCAACGACACGGGCATGAACCAACCCGCAGCGGCGTGCAGCGAACAGGCGGTGGCGATCCTGCGCCATCTGGCCGACAGGGATCCGTTCCGCTTCCGACATCTACTCGCGGCCCAACTGAGCGACCACGGGGTCCACTGTGCCCATCTCGGCCTGCGGGAAGAGGCCTTCGACGCGGCTGAGGAAGCGGTAGAACTCTACGAATCGCTCGCTCAACAGGACCCGCACCTCCACCGCAAAGACCTTGCCATCTGCCTCGGCAATCTGGGTAACCGCCATCGCCAGTCGGGTCAGGCGAGCAGTGCACTGCCGTACTGCGAACGGGCCGTTGGAATCTTGGAGGAGTTCTTCACGTGCGAGCCTGAGCAGTTCAGGTCCGACCTGATCGGCGGCCTGATGAATCTGAGCGGTTGCCTGGCTCAGATCGGCCGGCACGAGGAGGGCCTCAGGCACTCCGAGAGGGCGCTCACCCTGCAGCAGGAAGTCTGTGAGCAGGAGGGGCGTCTCGGAGAGCTGGCCCTTGCCCTGCCGCTGAAACTCCACGGCCGTCTGCTCGCTCTCGTCGGCCGCGTCGAGGAGTCCCTCGATGCCGCGATGCGCGTCGCGGAGATCTACCATGGGGAGTACCGGGCCCGTACGAGCCTGCAGTCCGAGTACCCAGGCGCGCTGGCCTGGGTCTCAGAGCGTCAGGCCCTGCTGGGACGAGAGCGCGAGGCACGGGCAACCCATCGCTTGGAAGTGACGATCTGGATGGACCTCACGCAGAGGGATGCCAGGTTCGCCGAGCAACTGGCGAGCGCCTTCAGGCGGTACGCGGACACGATGGAGCACTTCGGACACCTGGGTGCCGCCCGGCGGCTGCGTGACAGAGCTGCCCACCACGACTTGATCGCGCCCGCACGGGCGGAGCAGACGGTCGACCTCGACGACCGCTTCTTCATCGACAGCGGATGGGAGACGGTGGCCGTAGCGATAGCGTCCGCCCAGGATGGGGACACGGAGGCTGCCACATGGGTGGACGCGTTCCTGGTCAGGCGTGCTCAGACGTCCGACTGGACACCGCTGACCGCCGCGCTTCAGCGCGTACGGCGGGGGGATGGCGGCACGGGTGGCGATGACCTGTTCGCCGACCTCGACCAGGAGGACACGCTCATCGTGCGTCGCACGCTGGACCTGATACGCCTTCCGGCGAGTGAGCGGCCCGTCTTCACACAGGGCCGAGCGGACGCAGCGGTAGTCACGGCATGGCGGCCGAACATCGAAGCCTTGCTCCTGGCCGCCCAAAGGCAACCGGAAGAAGACTCGGGCCTGGAGGAATTCCTGACCGAGCTCGACGACGACCCGTTGTGGACACGACTGGCGGCGAGCATCCGCCGTTTCCTGAGCGGCGAGCGCGGTCCGCAACTCCGCACTGGGCTCGATCCATTTGGCCGCGCGGTCATCTCGACCCTGCTCACCCGTGCCGAAGAGTGGGACCCCTCTGGTTGACGCTCTGCCGCCTGTCTGCCTGCCCGACGAGTGCGGTGCGCCGGCAGACAGTGCTGGGTGTGGCCGCACCACAGCGGCGACGCGGGCGCGGACACCCCGTCTGTCGGCCCAGGACCTGTTTCCAAGGCGGCTGCGGTGCTCAGGCCAGGAACTCTGCCATCAGGCGGTTGAGTTCGGCAGGTCGCTCGGTGGGGAGGGAGTGGTGGGAGGCGTCAGGCAGGGTGACGACGCTCGCTTCGGGCAGGAGCCGGCGGGCGGCGGCCGCTGTGCGTGGCACGTCGTGGACCCGGCTGTGTTCGGCCAGGAGCACCAGGGCCGGGACGGTACAGGCTCTCAAGCGCTGTGCCCTGGGTCGTCGCATGGCGACGACCTTCGACCGCCGGGCGGTGGCGGTACTGTCCAGGAACGCCCGCCACACCGGATCCTCAGGGGTGCGGCCGGTCTCCCACCGGTGGAAGGCCCGCACGCGCTCCGCGGTGGGCTTCAGCAACACCGGCAGCCCGTGCATGAGGTATCGCGGACTCATGCCGGCGAAGCAGTTGGTCGGGTCGAGCAGCGCGAGTCTGCCGAGCCGGTGCGGCGCGTGCAGCGCGTAGTTCAGGGCGATCCAGGCACCGTAGGAGTGGCCGCACAGGTGTGCCCGGTCCAGGCCCAGTGTGTCGAAGAGCATGTCGAGCCATGCCACCAGGTCGCCGGCGCCGCGTAGTGGCGCCCCGTCGTGCACGCTGCGCCCGATGTCGCCCATCAGGTCGACGGCGTACACCCGATGGGCGGAGGCCAGGGCTTTGACGTTGGCGAACCAGACCACCGAGGTTGAACCACCGCCGGGCAGGAGCACGACCGGAGCGCCGTCCTCCGGGCCGCAGATGTGGACCCGCGTGCTGCCGTACGGGGACGGAACGTCGACGCTGTGGACCTCGACGGGCCACTGTCGCAGGACGGCGTCGTACGCCGCGAAGAAGACTGCCTCGTCACCCATGACCCCCGCCTTATGATTACTCGGACATCGAGAATCTCGATTGTCGAGACATTACAGGAGTGAGAGCGTGGACGACCAGGACCCCGGCCTTCAACTGGTCCATCTGCTGCGAGCCGTCACGGTGGAACTGGACCTTCTCGCTGCCGAGTTCGCCGGCCGTGAAGGGCTTCATCCCACGGATGTGCGCGCACTGATCCACCTGCTGGACGCCGGCCGGGAGGGCGTGAGGGCCACCCCTGGATGGCTCGGAGCGCAGTTGGGTGTGAACTCGGCATCGACCACTGCCCTGGTCGACCGGCTGGAGCGGCTGGGGCTCGTGCGCCGGGAACGGGACACGCGCGACCGCCGGCGGGTGCTGCTGGTCGTCCAGGACCAGGCCGTCACGCTGGGCTGGTCGTTCTTCGGGCCGCTGATCCACGAGATGGTCGCCGAGATGCGGGCCTTCGACGAGACAGAGCTGGCCACGGTGCGGCGTTTTCTGCTGGCCATGCGCGATGTCGCCGCCACACGGCGACGGGCCCAGCAGGACAGCTCTGCCCGACGGTGAACACATGAGCGGGATGAGGCAGCCCGGCGAAGGGCAGTACGTGTACGGGGCACGGCCAATCGCCCGCGCTCCGTCGCCGAGCTGGGGGGATTTCATGCGCGATCTCACGGACCCGATCGAATCGATGGAGCAGCTCGCCGCGGTGTGGCGGGTCATGGTGCTCGACCGGGATCCGCGGGCGGACGTCCGCGATCTGCCGGGGATGGCCGTGCGCTGGGCCGACTGCCGGTTCGCCTTCTGGAACTGCGTCACGCTGACCGAACACGGCACCACCGCCGGGCTGCTGAAGCAGCGGCTGAACGAGGTCGCGCAGATCATGCGGTCGAAGAAGTGCCCCGGTTTTCTGTGGGTCTTCGAGGATCTGCTCGACGACGAGGCGCGCGCGGGACTCGGGGACGCCGCCGAGCGAGCCGGGCTCGTGCACGCCTTTCCCGGCACGGGCATGGCGGGGGATGTGCTGCCCCTTCCCGAGCCCGCCC
>NZ_NGFN01000139.1 GCF_002148965.1 Streptomyces swartbergensis
GGTGGTGACCCCGCCGGGGGTGGTGACGGTGCTCATGGAACCACGATGGCGGGCAAAAACCTCGTAGCACAATCGAGATTTCGCACCCAATATTGCGTAGGATTGCTTACATGTTAAACCTGGAGCGCCTGCGTACCCTCGACGCCCTCGCCCGGCACGGCTCGGTCAGCGGCGCGGCCGAGGGGCTGCACATCACGACGTCCGCCGTCTCCCAGCAGATGTCCAAGCTGGAGCGGGAGGTCGGGCAGCAGCTCCTCGCCAAGAACGGCCGGGGTGTGCGGCTCACCGACGCGGGCCGGCTGCTCGCCGAGCACGCCGCGCGCATCCTGTCCCAGGTCGAACTCGCCCAGTCGGACCTGGAGGCGCAGCGTGGACAGGTCGTCGGCGAGCTGAGACTCTCGGCGTTCCCGACGGCCGCCCGCGGCCTGCTCCCGCTCGCGTTGTCCGCGCTGCGCGAGCGGCACCCCGCGCTCCGGCTGCGCTCCTGCGAGCTGGAACCGGAGGCCGCCCTCGCCGGGGTGGTGCGCGGCGACCTCGACCTCGCCGTGGTCCTCGACTGGTACAACAAGCCGATGGCCCTGCCCGACGGCCTGGTCAAGGCGCCGATCATGGACGACCCCGCCGATGTGGCCATGCCCGCGGACCACCGGCTCGCCGGGCGTGACGAGGTGGACCTCGCGGAGTTCGCCGACGACGAGTGGATCACCTGGGGCGAGGGCGAGTTCTGCCACGAGTGGCTCATGTTCACGCTCCGCTCGAAGGGCATCGAGCCGCTCGTGGGCCACCGCGCCGCCGAGACCCACACCCAGCTCGCGCTGGTCGCCGCGGGCCTCGGCGTGTGCGTCGCCCCGCTGCTCGGCCGCCGTCCCGTGCCCGCGGGGGTCGTGACCGTCCCCGTCAGGCAGCGGGTCCGGCGGCACGTGTACGTGGTCTGGCGCGCGGACGCCGACCGCCGCCCGTCGATCCGGGCCGCGGTCAAGGCCCTCAAGGCGGCGGGGGAGAGCCTCGGCTGAGCCCGGGCTGCGGCGGTGCCGTGGCCGCCCGGCGCGGCGCCCCCGGCGCGGGGCGGGGCCGGGCGCGCCTCACCTACTGGGTCCCCAGCTTGCGGAAGTCCCAGGAGACGATCTTCTGCGGCGTCAGCCGCATCCAGGCGTGCCGGCCGTCGTGCGGCATCTCCTCCAGGCCGAAGTTCTTCCGGCCGAACAACGTCTCGGGAACGTCGAGTTCGGCGCACAGCTCGCCGGTGCGCGGGATCTCGCCCACGAACTCGACGGTGCCCGAGAGTTCGACGCCGCGCAGCTCGTCGTACTCCTCACCGGTGTCGACCACGATCGCCACCCGCGGGTCGCGCCGCAGGTCGGCCCACCGTTTGCTGCGCACGACCGAGTACAGCCACATCGAGGTGCCGTCCCAGGCGAACCACAGCGTGCTCACATGCGGGGCGCCGTCGGCCGACACCGTGGCGACCCGGCAGGTGCGCTGTGTGGCGAGGAAATCGTCCAGCTCGCCGGGCGTCATCATGATCTTCCGGCCCCGGCGCTGCTGAGTGACGGTCATGCTCCCCCTCTTTCTTCTCTCACGTCGTGTCAGAGGAGATCCTCTGACATCACGTCAGAAAAGGATGGGTTCTCTTCCGTCCATGCGCAATGGTGGTTACGCTCACGCGCCCAGCCGCCGGCGCCCAGGGGGAACCGTGCCCACGCACGCAGAGCTCAGCGAACTCCTCGATCCGCGGACCACCGTGCTGCTCACCGTCGAGTGCCAGGAGGGCGTCGTCGGAGCGGACAGCGCTCTGCCCGAACTCGCCGAGGAGGCCCGCGCCGGCGGGATGCTCGCCAACGTCGCCCGACTGGTGGCCGCCGCCCACGAAGGCGGCGTCCAAGTCGTCCACGCCATCGCCGAGCGCCGCCCCGACGGCCGCGGGGCCAGCCGCAACGCCCGCCTGTTCCGGGCCGCCGAACGCCTGCCCGTCCAGCAGTTGTCCGGTACGCCGGCGGTGCGTGTCGCGGCCCCCATCGAGGTCGCCGACGAGGACCTCGTCGTACGGCGCCTGCACGGGCTGTCGCCCCTCCAGGGCACCGATGTCGACCCGCTGCTGCGCAACCTCGGCTGCCGCACGCTGATCGTCACCGGGGTCTCGGCCAACGTGGCCGTTCCCAACGCCGTGTTCGACGCCGTGAACCGCGGCTACGCCGCCGTCGTCCCGGCGGACGCCATCGCGGGAGTGCCCTCGGACTACACGCCCGCGATGATCCGCCACACCCTCGCGTTGGTCGCCACGGTCGCGACCACGGACGAGGTGCTGGCGTGTCTGACGCGCCCGCGCGGGGTCAGGCGAGCGTGATCGAGTCGCCGTTCACGCTGATCTGCTTGGCCGCCAGCGGTTCGACCGCCGGCCCCTTCTTCACACTGCCGTCGAGGACGGAGAACTGGCTGCCGTGGCAGGTGCAGGAGATGATGTCGTCCTTGAGGTCCACCATCGGACAGTCCCGGTGGGTGCAGACCGTCGAGAATGCCTTGAAGTCGCCCGCGGCCGGCTGCGAGACGACGACCTTCTCGTCCTTGAAGATCTTGCCGCTGCCCTCGGGGATGTCGGCGGTCTTGGTCAGCGCCGCACCACCGGCTCCAGCTCCGGCGGACAAGCCGCTTTCCTCGTTCGTCGCGCCGCCGTCGGCGCCCTGTTCGGTGGACGGATCGGACGCCTCGTCCCCCGATCCGCACGCCGTCAGCGCCACGGTGAGCCCTGCCGCGCCCACCGCCGCCACGAGGGTGCGGCGGCTCGGTCCCGACTTCGGCTGAACTGATTCGCTGGTCATGCTGACGTTCCTTCCGGGGATTCGTGATCTGCCGAGAGGTACGGCCCCTGGGGACCGGCTGTTCAGACCATGTCGAAATCCTGACCGGTTCGCGGAAGGACATGGGTAAAGCGGCGCTGTCGGTTCGCTGTCGAGTTCCGGGCCGCCGCCGCGAGGTCGTGTCCATGCGCCAGGAACCACCCCACCACCCCGGGGCCGCCCAGCCGGTGGGGTACTCGCTGTTGTGACGCTCGGTCAGTAGCCGGGTCCCGTCCGCACTTCCCACACGCGGGTCATGCGACGAGCACAAACCTCGTACCGGCCGTTGCCGGGCTCACGGGTCGCGCAGGATGTCCCTGGTGATGTCCGACAGTGACTTGCCGGTGCGGAAGGCTTCGGCGCGCATGAGGGCAAGCGCGTTCTCGGGGCTGAGCCTCCGCCGGGTCGCCAGGGCGCCGACGGCACGCGCGGTGTCGAACCAGTGGGCGCGGACGACCTCTTCCGGCTCCCAGGTCGGTGCCTGGGCCCCGGTGACGATCATGTCGCGGGTCGGCAGGAGGGCGGCCGCCACGGCGTCGGCCACGTGCGACGCCTGCTCCAGAGCCTCCTTGCTCAGAGCCTGGGAACGAAGTGCCAGCAGGTCGACCGTTCCCAGGACGTAGTCGCCGAAGAAGACGGGGAGCGCGTACACCGACCCCACCTGCGGCAGCTTCTCGCGCATGGTCGCACCGAAGAGGGGCCAAGGCGTCAGCTCCTCGCGCAGGTCGTTCACCGCCACGGGTTCACCGGAGCGCGCGGCGCTGATGCAGGGGCCTTCCAGCACCGTGAACTGGATCTCCTCCAGCAGGAGCGCCGCGTCGTCCGAGGCGGCGAGCAACTGGCGGGAAGGGGTGTCGGTGAGCAGCGAAAGGGTGGTGCCGTCCATGCCCAGCCCTTCGCACACCGCCCCGCACACCCGCCGTGGAACCTCCTCAGCCGGTGCCTTCGCTGCGGCTTCCGCGACCAGCCGCGCCGCCTTGACGGCTTCGGCCGTCATCCGGCCCTCCACTGACCCGGCACAGACGGGAGGGCGGGCGGACGGACGGCTGCGCACACGCGTACGCGGAATCCGGTGACCCGCGGGGTCTGCCGGGGAGGCGTCTTCGCCGTGTGCCGGTTCACCGTCTGCCGGTTCGCCGTGTGCCGATGCACCGTCTGCCGATGAGGAGCCATGCCGGCGGAGTACCCCACCTGGCCGTGACGACGCCGATCGCGGCTCCGTCGCCTGCCGTCGTTCGCCCGCGGTCGTTTTCCGCCGGGTCGGCCGGGTACCCGGCCGACCCTACGGAGGGACGGCATATGACCAAGGCCCGAGTCCCCGAGCGGGCGGACACGGTCGCGGTGGCGCACGGCGCGTTCAACGTCGTGGGCGGGCTGTGGCCGTTGCTGCATCTGCGCAGCTTCGAGTGGGTGTTCGGCCCGAAGAGCGACGTCTGGCTCCAGATGACGACGGGTGGTCTGCTGGTCTCCGCCGGCGTGGCCCAGCTCGCGGCAGCACCGGACCCGCAGGGCCCGGCCCAGGCCCGCCGCATCGGTCTCGGCACCGCCATGACCTTGCTGGCCATCGATCTGATCTACGTACCCAAGGGCCGGATCCGGCCCACGTACCTCCTCGACGCCGCGATGCAGAGCGGGTGGATCGCCGCCTGGCTGCGCTCCGCCCCCGGCCAGAACTCCACGAGGAAGGCCAGGAGCAACGCCCGATGAGGGACGTTCGCACCGGCGGCTGGTCGGGCCCCTGACCGGTCCCCCGACGAGGTCGCACCGCACACGGAGGGTTACGCGTCGCGTACCGACACTCATCGGTGCGCACTGGAAGGGCACAACCACGATGACCACGCACGCACGTACCCCGAGCAGTACGCACGCCCGTACCCCGAGCAGCACCCGCTCCTCTGCCTCCCGAAGGACGTGACGCCGATGCCCCTCTGGAAATTCTGGAAATCACTGGCAGTCGCGGCTGCGGGGGTCACCGCCGGAGCCGTCGTCGTCATGCGGCGCTCGGAGGCGCGTCCGGACGACCCGGCCGCCGGGGACCGCTGGCTGACCGTGACGATCAACCGTGCACCGGGGGACATCCAGCCCGAGAAGCTGCCGCCGCCGCTGCGGGAGTACGGCGACCGGATCGAGACCCGGATCACCCCCGCGCCCGGCGACCGGGGCACCGAACTGGCCGTACGCCTGAAGGAATCACAGGACGTGGCGGGCTCCCTGCCCGCACGGCTCGCCGGCCAGGACGAGCGCCAGGATCTGCGCCGCGCCCTGCGCGAGGCGAAGGCGCTGCTGGAGACGGGCGAGGTCATGCGACCCGACACACCGCCGACCACACACGAGACCCCCGGCGGGAAGCTCGTCGGGCTGCTGTCCAGGCGCGCGGGCGGGGAGGGAGTGCTGTGAAGGCGCTGTGCTGGGAAGGCGTCGACAAGCTCGGCGTGGAGCAGGTGCCCGATCCTGTCCTGCGCAACGAACAGGACGTGATCGTACGGCTGATCGCGGGCACCACCTGCGGCTCGGACCTGCACCTCATCGGCGGCTACATCCCCTTCATGCGGTCCGGGGACGTCATCGGGCACGAGTTCCTCGGCGAGGTCGTCGAAGTCGGTGGGGCGGTACGCCGGCACAAGGTGGRCGACCGGGTGGTGGTCTGCTCGTTCGTCGGCTGCGGCCGCTGCTGGTACTGCGCCCACGACCTCTGGTCGCTGTGCGACAACACCAACACCAACCCCGGCATCGGGCAGGCCCTGTTCGGCGCGGACACCGGCGGGATCTTCGGTTACTCGCACGCCATGGGCGGACTGCGGGGCAGCCACGCCGAGTACGTGCGCGTGCCTTTCGCGGACTACGGCGCCTTCCCCGTCCCGGAGGGCATCGACGACACCAGCGCCCTGTTCGTGTCCGACTCGGTGCCGACGGGCTGGATGGGCGCCGACCTGGCGGGCGTCGAGCCCGGCGACGTCGTCGCCGTCTGGGGCTGCGGGGCCGTCGGCCAGATGGCGGCGCGTGCCGCGATCCTGCTGGGCGCGGAGCGGGTGATCTCCATCGACCGGATTCCCGAGCGGCTGGAGATGACCGAGCGGCACATCGGCAGCGAGGTCATCGACTACACGGCCACCGACGTCGGGGCGGAACTGCGCGAACGCACGGGCGGCCGCGGCCCGGACGTGTGCATCGAGGCGGTCGGCATGGAGGCGCACAGCGACAGCCCGGTGCACCTGTACGACCAGGCCAAGCAGCAGTTGCGGCTCCAGACGGACCGCCCGACCGCCGTCCGGCAGGCCATCCACGCCTGCCGCAAGGGCGGCACGGTCTTCATCCTGGGCGTCTTCGCGGGCGCCGTCGACAAGTTCCCCCTGGGCGCGGTGATCAACAAGGGCCTGACCGTGCGCGGCGCACAGATGCACGGCCAGCGCTACATCCCGATGCTGCTGGACCGTATGGCGGCCGGGGAGCTGAGCACGTCCCATCTGGCGACCCACTCCGTCCCGCTGGACGAGGCGCCGCGAGCGTACGACCTGTTCAAGCACAAGACCGACGGCTGCGTACGCGCGGTCATCCGGCCGGGCGGCTGAGCGGAGGCGGTGACAAAGTCCGGCCGGCGAGCGGGACGGTTCGTTAGTGGGGCCTGGGTACTCGTTCTTGGGATATCGATCTGCCACCTGGGAGGTGACAGGAATGACCACTTCCCCCCGGTCGTCCATGGAGACGCACCCCGACATCGTCGAGATGCGCTCCCGCCACGAGATGGCCGAACGCGCAGCGACCACACCCCGGGCTCAGGCCGTCGAGACCTTGGCCTTCCTCACCGGCATCTACCTGGCGGCGTCGCCGTGGATCGCGGGGTTCGACAATCTCTCCAGGCTGGCCGTCAGCAACGTGATCGTCGGGATCGCGTACGCCCTCCTGATGAGCGGCGGCTTCGGCCGGGCCTACGAGCGCACACACAGCATGGCGTGGGCGGCCTGCGCCCTCGGTGTGTGGACCATCATCGCCCCCTGGGTGATCGCAGGTGACGTCAGCACGACGAGGAGCGTCGTCAACAACATCATCGTGGGTGCGGTCGCCCTGCTGCTGGCACTGGCAGCCAGCGCCGCCGCCGCCCGCGCGGACCGCTCACCACGGTCGACAGCGGGTGGCAACCGCGGGATGCCCGGTCCCGGAGGGGCCGTCTAGGAGCACCCTGCGGCTTGACCCTGTTGGCCGGTCCGGCTCATGCGCCGGCCAACAGGTCGCTCTCCTGCACCGCTGCCATGGACAGCGTCTTGTAGCCGACCTGCTCGAACAGCACGACGAGGCGGTCCTCCTCCACGCGCATGACCATGCCCGTTCCCCATTGGGTATGGCGCACCCTGTCGTTGGGCTCGTACGGCGCACGGTGCCCGGGGGCGGTGGAGGATTCCCGCTGCGATTCCAGCTGCCCTGCCTCGGCGCGCCGGTCATCGTCCCGCTCGCACACGTCGCACCGTCCGCACGGCTCGTCGAGCTGCTCGCCGAAGTAGCCCAGGAGGTACTGACGACGGCAGGACGGCGTCTCCGCGTACCCGCGCATCATCTCGATACGCGAGCGGTCCATCCGGCGCCGCCGCTCGAACACCTCCTCCGCCCTCTCGGCGGCATCGGCCGCCGTACGGCCGGGAAGGGCCCGGACCGCGCGGTGCCTGCCCTCGACGGTCACGGCTCCGGCCTCTTCGAGGAGGTTCAGCAGGTCGGTGGTCTTCCGGCGTGACAGGCCGCACTGGTGAGCCACGCGGCTGCGGCTGTGCGGGGCGTCCTGGCCGAGCAATGCGGTCATGATCCGGCGCAGTCCGTCGAGGTCCAGGGACCGGGCAGTGAGGAACCTCTGCAGTCCCAGGTCCTCGGGGCGATAGAACAGCACCGCATCAGCCGGGTCCCCGTCGCGGCCGGCGCGCCCGATCTCCTGGTAATAGGAGTCCAGTGACTCCGGCACGGATGCGTGGGCGACGAACCGTACGTCGGGCTTGTCGATGCCCATCCCGAACGCGGAGGTGGCCACCACCACGGCGGGCGCGCCGGCCATGAAGCCGTCGTGGATCCGGCGCCGCTCCGACGCCTTCATCCCCGCGTGATACGCCTCGGCGTCCACGCCGTCCTGCCGCAGTCGCGCCGCATGGGTTTCGGCGTCCTTGCGGGTGGCCGTATAGAGGATGCCCGGGGCGCGTACTCCGGCCGACCAGCGTGAGACGGCCTCGCGTTTGGTGGCGTCGTCGGTGAACGTGCGCACCGCCAGGTGGATGTTGGGCCGGTCGGTTCCGGCTGTCACGACATGGGCGTCGCGCATGTGCAGGTTCTCCACGATGTCGGCCCGCACCGGGGCCGCGGCCGTCGCCGTCAGAGCGAGCACCGGCGGACGGCCCAGGCGTTCGGCGACCTCGCCCAGGCCCAGGTAGTCGGGGCGGAAGTCGTGCCCCCACGCGGAGACGCAGTGGGCCTCGTCGACGACGAACAGCGAGGGGCCCAGCTCACGCAGCCGCTTGAGCACACTGTCCTTGGCCAGCTGCTCCGGGGAAAGGAACAGGTACTCGGCATCGCCCTCCCGGACGGCCCGCCAGCCTCTGTCGGTGGCCGACTCGGGCTGCGCGGAGTTCACGGCCACGGCGTCCGGTGCCGCGCTCTCCCGCAGTCCGGTGACCTGGTCGCGCTGCAAGGCGATCAGCGGCGACACCACGACCGCAGGGCCGCCGAGCACGACGGTCGGTACCTGGTAGATCGCCGACTTGCCGGAACCGGTGGGCATGACGACCAGCACGTCACGGCCATCGAGCAGGGCCCTCATCGCCTCCGTCTGCTCGGGCCCCAGGTCGCTCCACCCGAAGCGCTCCCGCGCGACGCGGCGCAGCTCCGCGATCCGGTCGGGGCCGCCCGCGTCCGCCCGGGCCTTGGGGCTCCCCGTGCGCCGGGTCATGGCACGAAGCCTCCTTCACTTCCCCGAGACCCTCTCGCGAGCACGGGCCGGGTACCCCGCGGCGGCTGCCGCGATGCGTGAGGCTCCCCGCCGTTCGGCTCCGTGCGGTCGCGGCCGCCCGGCGCCAGGGACAACCTGGACAAAGGCCGGCCGAGCCGACGCCCCGGGCCGACGCGCTGCGGCACGAACCCCAGGAGGACCCCTTGACCGACGCCATGCCGCACATGGACGAAGCAGGCGAGAACGACGACGTCGTGGCACTGCTGACGCAACAGCACAACCACATCCGTGACCTCTTCGCCGAGGTCGAGAACGCCACTGCCGACGACCGGGCGGAGCCGTTCCGCAGACTCGTCCGCCTGCTGGCCGTCCACGAGACGGCCGAGGAAGAGGTGGTCCACCCCGCGGCCGGCCGTCTCTTCCAGGACGGTGAGCGGGTGGTCGACGACCGTCTCGAGGAAGAGCGGGCCGCGAAGGAGAAGCTGAGCCGGCTCGACGACATGAACCCCGACGACCCCGAGTTCCTGCCCGCCTTGCGGGAGCTGCGCGCGGACGTGCTCCAGCACGCGGCCTCCGAGGAACAGTACGAGTTCCCCCGGCTCCGCGAGAACGCCGGGGCGCAGCAGCTCGCCATGCTGGCCACGGCTGTCCGGGCTGCCGAGGCCATGGCGCCCACCCGCCCGCACCCGGGAGCCGAGACCGCGGCGGAGAACATCGCCGTCGGCCCCATGGCAGCCCTGGTCGACCGGACCCGCGACGCAGTCCGCAAGGCGATGGGCACGGACGGCTGACAGCCGGGCGAACGCGTGGCCCCGGTCCAGGGACGGGCGGTGGCGCAAACCGGCGCACGGAGGAACCCGGCGACCAGTGCCGGCACCTCGGCGCGGTGACGATCTCGTGGACCGCTGCCCCGACTCGTCGACCGCCGCCTCGGAACCAGTGGCAGCCGTGCCGCACGGAGGGGTGGAGGCGGACGTAACGGGTACCCGTCAGCACATGCTCAAGCGCGCACTGTGGCAGGGGCTGCTCGCCGGTACCGCCGGAGGGGTCGTGATGACCCTCGGCGAGAAGATCGAGCAGGCCGTCACCGGCCGGCCCGACTCCCATGTACCCGCGCGGGTGTTGCAGCGGCTGACCGGCATGCCCGAACGGCCCGGCCCACAGCCGCTGCCGGTGAACTGGGCCATGCACTACGGCCAGGCCGCCCTCCTCGGAGTGCTGCGCTCGGTCATGTCCCAGGCCGGACTGCGCGGACCGGTCGCATCCGCCAAGTTCACCGTCGTCCGCCTCACCAACGACCAGATCCTGGAGAACGCGACCGGCGTCGGCGCGCCCCCGCCCACCTGGCCCCGCACGGAACTCGTCGTGGACATCCTGCACAAGGCCGTCTACGCCTTCACCACCGGCGCCGTCGCCGACGCCCTCGCCGCCCGCAGCGGCCCCGGCCCCGGACAGCGCCACGCGGCCGTGCGCCCCGGCCGCCACGCCCACTTCGGCCCCCTGCCCCGCAGGCACGCCCACGGCACGTGACCCCGGCGGCCCGCCGGGGCGCACCTTGCCCACCGTACGAGTCGGAGGTGACCGGTGTGCTGTGCGTCCACGGCAAGCCTGGCCTGTCTGCGGCGCGCGGGCGTCACACGGCCGTCAGCGTGCGCTCGCTCGGCACCCGCACGTCCCGTACGGCGACGCCGCTGCGCACCCGGGCCGGTATGCGCCGCAGGGAGATGCGCAGGTCCTGGTCGGGGACGGTGTAGTCGAGGCCGGCCAGGCGGAGCGCGAGGGCTTCGAGGAGCCCGATGGTGAGGCCCTCGCCGGGGCAGCGGTGGCCGGTGCGCGGTTCGCCACCGCCCTGCGGGATGAGTTCGTCGCGCTCGACCGCGTGTTCGAGGAACCGCTCCGGGCGGAAGACGTACGGGTCGCCCCACAGCTCCTCGTCGTGGTTCTGTCCGAAGACATCGAGCAGCACCATCGCGCCGGCCGGCACCGAGACGCCCTGCCAGGACAGGTCCCGCACGGCGACGCCGCCGAGGAACGGCGCGAACGGGTAGAAGCGGCGCACCTCGTGCACGAACGCGGCGGTGTAGGCGGTGTCGCCACCGCGCAGCCGTTCGCGCTGGTTCGGCTGCAGATGCAACGCGTGCGCCGTGTAGGCGACGAACCAGCAGACGGCGACGGTGGGCCGGATGACGTTCAGCAGCTCGACGGCCGCCGTGTGCGGGTGGAGCAGTTCACCGGTGGCCTCGCGATGCCGGCACACAGCGGCGAGCACCGACCCCTCGGGGGCGGCGGCCCTGCCCGAGCGGACATCCTCGACCAGCCGGGTGAAGCGCTCCTCCTGCCGACTGCGGGCACGCCGGGCCCGCCAGTGCCGTGGCCCGGCGGTGGCGAAGCCGTCGACCATGGCGACCAGGTCGCGGGCGAGATGCTCCGTCTCCCCGGCGCCCTCGTCGAGCGGGACGCCCGCCCAGCGGCACACGCCGCGGGTGAGCACCACGCTCGCCACGTCGAACAGCACGACCTGTTCGGCCCTGTTCCACTCCCGTACCGCGTCGTCCCACACGGGGACGACATGCTCGACAAGGCCGGCGATCCGGTCGGCCTGGAGCAGCGGCAGGAAGAACTCCTTGCGGGCGCGGTGGGCGCCGCCGTCGAGCGTGTGGACGGCGTCGTGGCCGAACAGGGTGCTCAGCACGGGGCCTGGGAGGGCGCCGCCGCGCTGCACGTTGTGTTCGTCGTAGAAGAACCGCACCGCCTCCGGTCCCCGCACGGCGAGCGCGGGTTTGCCCATCACGCGGGTGCGTGCCACGCCGTCGGGGTGCTCGCGCAGCAGGCCGGGCAGCCAGGAGTAGCCCTGGGCGAGAGCCGGCAGAGAACGATCGATCACGGGCGACCTCCGTAAGTCCATGGCCGCCGGGTGCCCGCGCTCCGGGCCGCGACACCTGGGGCCGGTCCGCACGGGTGGTCCAAGCGTGCGGCTGCAGGACGCCTGTGCCCGCCTGACCGCACCCAGTCGATGAGCCCCTCTGCCGCGCCGCGGTGGACCCTGATGCCGCCGCGGGTGTTCTCCGACGGCAGGGCGCTGACCGCGAATCCGGCCGTCACCGCTTGGCCCACGCCGACGAGGTCAGTTCCCCGGAACCCTGCGCCGCCTGATCCACCCGCCGCGTGTCCGCACGATTCACGCACGAATCCGGTGTTTCTCGGCTCTTGGGGTAGACGCCGGTCGTAATGACGGTCACGGCTCAGGAAGCGGGCGGATCGCATGGACGAGGCTGCCCGGAACGACAGCGCGCTCCTGGATGAGGAACCGATCACTGTCTCGGCGGCGTATGAGTGCCATCCTGGCGACATCGCCCGGGCGCGTGGCGTGGCCCGCGCGTTCTTGGCGCGCCTGCGGTTTGTCCACGGCGTTCCGGTGTCCACCCGTGCGATGGAGATCGTCCAGCTCGTAGTCAGCGAGCTGGTTACGAACGCCTGCAAGTACGCGCCCGGTCCGTGCCTGCTCGACCTGGAGGCGTCCGGCGGCCGGGTCGGGGTCACCGTCTGGGACAGTGACCCGACGCTGCCGGTGGCCGCGGCGGCAGAGCCGGGCCGGGTCGGCCGGCACGGTCTGGAGATCGTCATGGCCGTGTGCCAGGGCTTCGAGGTGCGCCGTGAGCCGGTCGGCAAGCGCTCAACGGCTGTGGTCATGCTCGCGGACGACTCTGCGGAGACCTCGGCGGTCCGTGAGACGGCCGAAAGGTGAGACCGGAGTAGCGTGTGAAGCAGAGGCCGAGCCGCGCCGCCCTGAACCGGCGTCAGGCAGTGGCCGCACCGGAGATGTTCCTTCGGGCGTTGGATGCCGTCGCCCCGGTGGCACGACCGATGCCGGCCCAGGGGGCCGCGGGCCTTGCGAAGGAACACATCATGAACGCCGATGACGCGTACGACAGCAGCCACATCACCCAGTGGCTGCTGGAGACCGACTCCCTGGAAGACTTCCTCCAGACGCTGGCCGACGCCGCCCTCGATTTGTCCCAGGCCGAGGGCGCCGGCTTGACCCTGGAGCGCAACGGCCGGCCCGTCACGGTGGTCAGCGCAGGACCCGCCGCGCCCAAACTGGACGAGAAACAGTACGGCCAGGACGATGGCCCCTGCCTGCAAGCCCTGCGCACCGGCGCGGAGATCGTCGTCCCCGACATGCTGGACGAGAGCCGCTGGGGCGACTACCCCGCCTACGCCGTGTCTTGCGGGATCCGCTCCTCCTTCTCCCTGCCGATCGCCCCCCACACCCACACCGCCGGCGCCCTCAACCTCTACGCCGGCCCGCCCGACGCGTTCGAACAGACCGACCTCACAGCCCTGCGCTCCCTGGCCGCACAGGCCACCGGCGGCATCGCCCTCGCCCAGCGCATCAGCGACACGCAGGAATTCGCCGACCAGTTGCAGACCGCCATGCAATCCCGCAGCGTCATCGACCAGGCCCTCGGCGTGATCATGGGTCAGCGCCGCTGCACCGCTGACGCGGCCTTCGGCATCCTGCGCTCCGCCTCCCAGCACCGCAACATCAAACTCCGCGACCTGTGCACGGAGCTGATCACCAATCTCACCGGCCGGCCCCCCACCACTCCCGAACTGCGCCCCCGCGCTTGACGTAACACCCCAACTCCGTTGCGAGACCGTGTACCCACTGCCTTCCTCGAAGGTTCAGTCGTTCGCCTTGATCTTCTTCATGGTGAGGTGGGATTCGAGGCGCAGGACGGCGGGCAGGCCGCTGAGTTTGCTGGTGAGGAAGGCTTCGTAGGCGGCGTGGTCGGCGACCGCGACGCGGAGGAAGTAGTCGGGACGGCCGCCCGCTCCTGGTCCAGCCGGCGCATCCTGTGGCTGCAGCTCTTCATGCACCTGTACTGGGCCGGCAGCGCGACCGCCGGGCCCTGCTCGGCTCCCTCATCCCGGACAGCGTCACGGGTCTGGACTTCGCCCTGACCGCCCTGTTCACCGTCCTCGCCCTCGACGCCCTCAGGGACCTGCGCGGCGACCTGCCCACCCCCGCCCTCGCGCTGCTCAGCGCCGTGGCCGCCCGGCTCCTCTTCCCCGGCCAGCTGCTCCTGGCCGCCTTCGCCCTGTTCACCGCCGGGCTGCTGGCCTGCCACTTCACGTCCGGCAGGAGGCCGAGCCGTGCCTGACACCTCCTACGCCGTCGTCGCCGTCCTCGCCGTCGCCGCCGTCACCTGGGCCCTGCGCGCTCTGCCCTTCGCAGTCCTCGCCCCCCCTGCGCGCGAGCGTGACCGTCCAGTTCCTCAGCGCCCGCATGCCCGCCGGCGTCATGGTGATTCTGGTCGTCTACTGCCTGCGCGACCTGCCCGTGACGGAGCCGCGTGCCCTGGCCCCGCTCGCGGCCCTGGCCGTCACCATCGGCCTGCACCTGTGGCGCCGCAACGCCCTGCTCAGCATCCTGGGCGGGACCGCTGTCCACGTCGCCCTGTCGAGCACGGTCTTCGCCCACTGATTCCCACCCACCGTCCGTCGCGGCCTTGGCGCGCTGGCTCGGGCACCTCGCCCGCGATCACCCTTCGTTACTATGCTCACTTGATGCCAGAGGCCGGAAGCGAGGGGCGAACCGCCATCGACGGACTGCTCGGGAAGCCGGGAGAACCGCATGCCGGCCGGAACTTCCCGGATTCTTCCCAGGGCCGTTGACGGGCGATTCCCGCTGCTGCGCCCCTCATACGGCGGGGTCGTGGATTGCAAGGTTGACGAGATGGGTGGCCTGGGAAATGCTGGATGAGGTCACCGCGACCCGCTACATCACGCCTCTGCGTGAGGGCGGTTCGCTGCCGGGACTCGTCGAGGCCGACGACTTCGGGACGTACGTCCTGAAGTTCACCGGCGCGGGACAGGGGCGCAAGACGCTCGTCGCCGAGGTGGTCTGCGGGGAACTCGCCCGCCGGCTGGGTTTGCGGGTGCCACGCCTGGTCACGGTCGAGCTCGACGCGGAGCTGGGGCTCGGCGAACCCGACCAGGAGGTGCAGAGCCTGCTCAAGTCCAGCGGCGGCACCAACCTCGGCATGGACTTCCTCTCCGGCGCGCTCGGCTTCGACCCGCTCGCCTTCACGGTGAGTCCCGAGGAGGCCGGGCGGATCGTCTGGTTCGACGCGCTGGTCAACAACGTCGACCGGTCCTGGCGCAACCCCAACCTGCTGATGTGGCGGGGCGAGCTGTGGCTCGTCGACCACGGGGCGACCATGATCTGGCACCACAACTGGCCCGGCGCGCAGACCTCCGCGGCCCGCCCGTACGACGCCTCCGACCATGTCCTGGCGCCCTTCGCGCCCGATGTCGCCGCCGCGGCGGCCGAGTTGGCGCCCCGGGTCACCGAGGAACTGCTCGCCGCCGTCACCGCGCAGATCCCGGACGCCTGGCTGACGGGCGAGCCCGGCTTCGACACCCCGGACGACCTGAGGCAGGCCTACGCGCGGCCGCTGCTCGCCCGGGCCGCCGTCATCCACGACCGCATCCAGGGGATCAAGTGAGCGACCGGCACATCATCAAGGGCGGGACGCGCGACCGCCAGATCTACGAGTACGCCGTCCTGCGCGTCGTCCCGCGCGTTGAGCGCGGCGAGTGCATCAACGCCGGGGTCCTCGTCTACTGCCGCGCCGAGTCCTACGTCGGCGCCCGCACCCACCTCGACGAAGCCCGCCTGCTGGCCCTCGACCCCGAGGCCGACGTGGCCGGCGTCCGCGCCGCGCTGCGGGCCGTGGAGGGCATGTGCGCAGGCGGCCCCGCGGCAGGCCCGGCAGCGGACGACGCCCCCGGCCGACGCTTCCGCTGGCTCGTCGCCCCCCGCTCGGCGATCGTCCAGCCGGGCCCCGTCCACACCGGCCTGACCACCGACCCGGCGGCGGAGACGGAGCGGTTGCTGGACCTGCTGGTGCGATGACCGTCCGCCCGCGTCGGTTTTTCAGCGCCGGCGTCGTTTCAGGAGGTAGCCGCCGGCAAGCGCGGCGCCGGCTGCGAAAGTCACACCGATGGCGATGTCCCAGTCACCCGGCCCGAAGGACACCGCGCCCCCCATTCCGCCCCGCACGCCACGGGAAGGGGCGGTGGTGGCGGGAGTGGTTGCGGCCGGAGCCGACGGGCGGTCGGGGCTGGGGGAGATTACGCCGCCGCCTCGGCGGGGCAGTACCTCGCATGCGATGCCGTCGTCCGGGCCCTGGTCCTCGTCGAGCATGTGGGGATCCCTCGGGTCCGCGTCGAAGACGGCCTGCGCGTCCTCCTGGAAGGTGAAGTCGCGGCAGTCCAAGTCGGGTTGGGCGTGAGCGGTGTCGGCCAGCGGCACGATCGCGGCGATCGCGGACAGCATGCCTGCGGCAGTGGTGCGACGGCGCATGGAGCGCCTCCTTTCCGGCCACGAGTGGCTCGCGCTTCGACGCTAGGGGGCCGCGGACGCGGCGGCGTGCAGCCTTAGACCGATCGGGTGGCCGGGCAGGACTTGTCGGGCCGGGACGACGAGGGAGCGTGCCTTCCCGCGCATCGTGGGCGCGGGTAATGGATCACATGCCGAGCCCGGCCGTTGACACCGCGTGCCAGGGCTTCTAGCGTCACATCCACTGAAGGTACTAAGCGGTCGCTCACCTGAGGAGAAGCAGCCATGTCCACCACTGAGCAGCGGGTCGCCGTCGTCACCGGTGCCGCGCGCGGGATCGGCGCCGCCACCGCCGTACGACTGGCCGCCGAGGGCCGCGCGGTCGCCGTGCTCGACCTCGACGAGGCGGCCTGCAAGGACACCGTGGAGAAGATCACCGCCGCCGGCGGCAAGGCCATCGCGGTCGGCTGTGACGTCTCGGACGAGGCGCAGGTCGAGGCGGCCGTCGCGCGGATCGCCGAGGAGCTCGGCGCGCCGACGATCCTGGTCAACAACGCGGGCGTGCTGCGTGACAACCTGCTGTTCAAGATGAGCGTCTCCGACTGGGACACCGTCATGAACGTGCACCTGCGCGGCGCCTTCCTGATGTCCAAGGCCTGCCAGAAGCACATGGTGGACGCGGGATTCGGGCGGATCGTCAACCTGTCGTCGTCCTCGGCGCTGGGCAACCGCGGGCAGGTCAACTACTCGGCCGCCAAGGCCGGTCTCCAGGGCTTCACCAAGACCCTCGCCAAGGAGCTCGGCAAGTTCGGCGTCACCGCCAACTCCGTCGCCCCCGGCTTCATCGCCACCGAGATGACCAAGGCCACCGCCGACCGCGTCGGCATGGGCTTCGAGGACTTCAAGGCCGCCGCCGCCACCCAGATCCCGGTGGCGCGCGTCGGTGAGCCGGAGGACATCGCCAACGCCATCGCCTTCTTCACGGGCGAGGCGGCCGGGTTCGTCTCCGGCCAGGTGCTGTACGTGGCCGGCGGACCGCTCGACTAAGGGACGGCAGACATGACTTCCGTGGAACTCTCCGGCAAGGCCGCCCTCGTCACGGGCGCCAGCCGCGGCATCGGCTACGGCGTCGCCGAGGCGCTCGTCGCCCGCGGCGACCGCGTGTGCATCACCGGTCGCAACGAGGACGCCCTCAAGGAGGCCGTCGAGCAGCTCGGCTCCGACCGCGTGATCTACGTGGCGGGCAAGGCGCACGACGAGGCCCACCAGGCCGTCGCCGTCGAGCGCACGATGGAGGCCTTCGGTCGCGTCGACTTCCTGGTCAACAACGCCGGTACGAACCCGGTGTTCGGGCCGATCGCCGACCTCGACCTGAACGTCGCCCGCAAGGTCTTCGAGACCAACGTGGTCTCCGCGCTCGGCTTCGCCCAGAGGACCTGGCACGCCTGGCAGAAGGACAACGGCGGCGCGATCGTCAACATCGCCTCCGTCGCCGGCCTCTCGCCCTCGCCGTTCATCGGCGCGTACGGCGTCAGCAAGGCGGCGATGATCAACCTGACCGTGCAGCTCGCGCACGAGTTCGCGCCCAAGGTACGGGTCAACGCGATCGCCCCGGCCGTCGTGAAGACGAAGTTCGCCCAGGCCCTGTACGAGGGCCGGGAGGAGGAGGCCGCCGCGGCCTACCCGCTCGGCCGGCTCGGTGTGCCCTCCGACATCGGCGGCGCCGCCGCGTTCCTCACCTCCGGGCAGTCCGACTGGGTCACCGGCCAGACGCTCGTCGTGGACGGCGGCATCTTCCTCAACGCCGGCACGGGCTGACGCCGGCGCGTACGCGGCTCGGCACGGGCGCCCCTTCGCACAGGAGGCGCCCGTGCGCATGCAAAGGCACGGCAAAGGGCGATGACAACGTCGTCAAAGGTTTATCGATCAAGGAGTCATGTCCCGGGCGGGTCAGCCGGCACGGCACTGCGGTATGGTCTGCCGACCCTTGGTATGGCAGATCGAGGAGCGTGCGCGTGTTCAACCGGAACCGATGCCTGCGGCGGGTGGCGGCCATCGCGTCCATATCGTCCCTGGTCGCCGGATGCGGCGTGCTGTCGTCCGACACTCCGGAGGACGAAGGGCCGATCGTCGTGGGGACCACCAGTGCCCCCAGCACGCTGGACCCTGCCGCCTCATGGGACAGCTCCTGGGAGCTGTTCCGCAACGTCTACCAGACGCTGCTGAGCTATCCGACCGGCGCGAGCGAGCCCCAGCCGGACGCCGCCGAGAGTTGCGGCTTCAGCGACTCCTCGAACCAGGTCTACCGCTGCGAGCTGCGCGAGGGCCTGAAGTTCTCCAACGGCGACGCGCTCGACGCCCGGGCCGTGAAGTACTCGTTCGACCGGATCCGCAAGATCAACGTCAACGGCGGCCCGGCGGGTCTGCTCGGCAGCCTCGAACGGGTCCAGGCGCCGAACGACCGCGAGGTGATCTTCCACCTCAACAAGCCCGACGCGACCTTCCCGTTCGTGCTCGCCACCCCCGCCATGTCGATCGTCTCCCCGGCCGCCTACCCGGAGGACTCCCTGCGCAAGGGCACCGACGTCGTCGGCTCCGGGCCGTACACCCTCGACTCGTACGACGACGCCAAGGAAGCCGTCCTCGTCCGCAACGACGGCTACAAGGGCTTCGCCGAGCGCCGGAACGACGCGGTGACCATCCGCTACTTCCAGGACTCCGGCGCCATGGTCAAGGCCCTGCGGGACGAGCAGATCGACGTGACCTACCGCGGTCTGGCCGCCGGCGACGTCGTCGACCTCCAGAGCAAGACCTCCAACGAGAAGGAGATCCAGCTCGTCGAGGGCACCGGCACCGACATCAACTACCTGGTGTTCAACCCGAAGGACTCCTGGGCGAAGCGCAAGGCCGTACGCCAGGCCATCGCGCAGGTCGTCGACCGGGCGGCGATCGCCCACAAGGTCTACAAGGACACCGTCGACCCGCTGTACTCCATGGTCCCCAAGGGGCTCACCGGTCACACGACGGGCTTCTTCGACGACTACGGCGACCCGGACGTCGGCAAGGCCCGCAAGATCCTCACCGACGCGGGCATCAACCAGCGGGTCCCGCTGACCTTCTGGTACACGAGCGACCGCTACGGCTCCGAGACCGCCGCGGAGTTCAAGGAGCTGGAGCGCCAGCTCGAGGCCTCCGGCCTGTTCGCGATCACCCTCAAGAGCCGCCCCTGGAAGACGTACGTCGAGGGCTACCAGAAGGGCGAGTACCCGGTGTTCGGGCGTGGCTGGTTCCCCGACTTCCCGGACGCCGAGAACTTCATCGCGCCGTTCGTCGGCGAGCAGAACGCCCTCGGTACGCCCTACCCGGCACCCGAGATCACCGGCGATCTGCTGCCCCGGTCGCGACGCGAGAGCGACCGCGCGAACGTGGAGAAGGAGTTCGAGGAGGCCCAGCGGATCCTCGTGGACGACGCGCGGCTGCTGCCGCTGTGGCAGGGCAGGCAGTACGTGGCGGCGAGCCGGGACATCTCGGGCGCGGAGCGGGCCATGGACCCGTCGACGATCATGATGATGTGGGAGCTGCACCGCAAGACCGCCTGGTAGGCGGGGCGGGCACCGGGCTTCCCGAGCGCGTTGTCAGTGGTCGCCGGTAGGTTCTGTGGCCTGGAAGTGACCGCACATCGTGAGGACGTTGACGTGACCGACATCTCCATGCTGCCCGAGTCCTGGCGCGGGGTTCTGGGTGACGAGCTTCAGCAGCCCTACTTCAAGGAGCTGACGGAGTTCGTCGAGGAGGAGCGGGCGAGGGGTCCCGTCTACCCGCCGCGCGAGGAGGTCTTCGCCGCGCTGGACGCCACGCCGTACGAGCGGGTCAAGGTCCTGGTCCTCGGCCAGGACCCGTACCACGGCGAGGGGCAGGGGCACGGGCTGTGCTTCTCGGTCCGGCCCGGTGTGCGGATCCCGCCGTCCCTGCGGAACATCTACAAGGAGATGCACGAGGAGCTGGGCACCCCGATCCCGGACAACGGCTATCTGATGCCGTGGGCCGAGCAGGGCGTCCTGCTGCTCAACGCGGTGCTCACGGTCCGCGGCGGCGAGGCCAACTCGCACAAGGGCCGGGGCTGGGAGAGGTTCACCGACGCGGTCATCCGCGCGGTGGCCGGCCGGCCGGACCCGGCGGTGTTCGTGCTGTGGGGGAACTACGCGCAGAAGAAGCTCCCGCTGATCGACGAGTCGCGGCATGCGGTGGTCAAGGGCGCGCATCCGTCGCCGCTGTCGGCGAAGAAGTTCTTCGGCTCGCGTCCGTTCACGCAGATCAACGCGGCGGTGGCGGCGCAGGGGCACGAGCCGATCGACTGGACGATTCCGAACCTGGGCTGACGGCGGCCACGCTCCGGCGACGTACGGAGCGGCCTCAGCCGGATCCTCCCGGCGTGCGGTTAGCGTCGGGTGGAACAGCGGGCGAGTGGTGCGGAGGGCGTGGTCGTGGAGCGACAGGGACAGGCGGCGCCGGATGCCGTGCCGACGCGGATCGGGCAGGTCGTCATGCTGCACCACGCCGGGGACCGGGAGGAGGCCCGGCAGCGGTTCCTGGACCTGTGGGCGGAGATCGGGGAGCACGGCGACCCGCTGCACCGCTGCACCCTCGCCCATTACCTGGCCGACACGCAGGACGATCCCGCCGACGAACTGGCCTGGGACCTGCGCGCGTTGACGGCGGCGCAGGAGATCACCGAAGCCGGGACCGCCTCGGGGGAGGGGGCGCTCGCGGTACGCGCGTTCTACCCGTCCCTGCACCTGAACCTGGCCGCCGACTACGACAGACTCGGCCACCGCGACGCCGCCCGCGCACACCTGCGGCGGGCCCGGGGAGCGGCCACCGCCCTCGCCGACGACCCCTACGGCGAGGGTGTCCGGGCGGCCATCAGACGGCTGGAGTCCCGGCTGGGCGAGGGCGGCGGGGGGATGTGGACACCGCCGAGGCAGCGGCCGTAGCGCCCGGAGTGGCTTGCACGGCGGCGCTCGTGGCCGCCCTCGTCCTGCCGGCCCGGCTGCGGTTCAACGCCCGTAGGCGTCGCGGCAGATGGTCGCCTCCGGGCTGTCCGCCCGCCACCCCCCGTAGCGCCTGCCCAGTGCGCACACGTCCGTGTTGTCCGGGACGTTCTCGCGGACGCCCTGACGCACCGACTCCGAGACGTCGGGCAGGTGGGTGTGCGGACGTCGTGGGCTGCGCGGGGCGGGCT
>NZ_NGFN01000014.1:0-36665 GCF_002148965.1 Streptomyces swartbergensis
CCTCTGGAGGATCCCGTGTCAGCCAACCCGTCCCGACGACCTTCCCAGCCACGCCGTCGCCGCGTCACGCTGGGGATCGCCGCCGCCCTCGCCATGGCGGTCGCCGTGTCGCCTGCCGTCACCGACGCCGTCGCGGGGGTGAACAAGGACGACGGTTCCGCCGCCGCGCGGCACACGCCGTTCCGGCGCGACGCCGACGCCGTACGCGACACGGGCGCCATCGGCGTGCAGGCCCGGGTGAGCGGTGGCCGGCACGGTGCCGCCACCGTGACGAGCGGCACCGCCGACATCCGGACGGGCCGCCCCGTGCCCGTCGGCGGCTACTTCCGGATCGCCAGTAACACCAAGACCTTCGTGGCCGCCGTCGTGCTCCAACTCGTCGGCGAGCGGAAGGTGGCGCTGGAGGACACCGTCGAGAAGTGGCTGCCTGGCGTGGTGCGCGGCAACGGCAACGACGGCCGGAAGATCACCGTCCGCCAGCTGCTCCAGCACACCAGCGGCATCCACGACGACTACCCCGGCATCGAGACCGCGCAGGAGTACTACGCGGTCCGCTTCCAGCCCTTCACCCCCGAGCAGCTGGTCGATCGGGCCATGCGGCACCGCCCGGACTTCCGGCCCGGCACGGGCTGGAGCTACTCGAACATCGGCTACGTCCTGCTCGGCATGGTCATCGAGAAGGCCACCGGCCACACCTGGCACGACCAGGTACGGGACCGGCTCCTCAAGCCGCTCGGGCTGCGGCACACGTACCACCCGGGCGACTCGCCCGCCGTCCGGAATCCGCACGCGCGCGGCTACCAGCGGTTCGGCACGAAGCCGAAGCTCGTGGACGTGACCCTGTACGAGGACCCCAACGCGTCCGGCGGCCTCATCGGCACCACGGCCGACCTGAACCGTTTCTTCCGCGACCTCCTCGGCGGCAAGGTCCTGAAGCCCGCGCAGCTCAGGGAGATGAAACGCACGGTCCCGTTGAACGACGCGTTCCAGCTGCCGTACCCGGGCGCGCGGTACGGGCTCGGGCTGATGAAGAACAAACTGCCGTGCGGCGGCTGGGCCTGGGGCCACGGCGGGGACGAGGTCGGCTACATGAGCCGGAACGCGGTGAGCGACGACGGCCGGGTCGCCGTCACCGCCTCGATGTCCACCGGGTGGGCCACCTCCGTCGAGGACACCCTGCGGCAGCACCGGGCGGGTGTGCGGCTGGTCGCGAACGCGTTGTGCCGCGAAGGGGGGCAGGCCGTACGGCGTGGTGACGGGGTCCGGTGATACCTCCCCTGGGGACGGCGGCGGGGCCCCGTGTTCAGGTGCGCCAGGAGCGCGAGGGTGCGGCGGTACGGCCGACCGCCGCCGCCAGCTTGCGGAGCCGGCGCCAGTCCAGGCGGGGTGGCGCCTCGGGGACTCCGGGGCGGTTACGGGGCACCCGGACGCGCAGGGCCCGGCGGGCGATGCGGCAGTGGACGGGGGCGGGCAGGGTAAGCGCCTCGCCGTCGAGGCCGACCTCCAGGTGTGATGCGTCGGCCTCGACGACCACGTGCTGGGCGGTGAGCACCGTGAGCCCCTCCGGGCGCGGGGCGAGCAGGAGTTCGGCCGCTTCCACGGCACTGTCGACGCGGACGGCGAGCACGCCCAGCTTCCCGGAGTCGAGGCGCTCGCGTCGGCCGAAGCCGAACGGATCGTCCATGCGGTACGGGTTGTTGCTCACCAGCACGGCCTGCGGGTCGGCGATGAGGGTGCCGTCGGCGCCGGCCGTCAGCCGCGGGCCGCTCTGCCGGGTGAGCAGCTCGGGCAGCCGTTCCAGCGCCGCGCCCACCTTGTCCTCGCGATAGCCCGGGCTCTGGACGACGGCCCCGTACACACCGAACGACGCGTTGTTGACGAAGGGGCGGTCGTCGGCGAAACCGAGGTCGACACGGAGTTCCACCCCGTCGGTGAGGGCGTCGAGGCACGTGGACGGATCGTCGCGGTCCAGGCCCAGGTCCATGGCGAAGTGGTTGCGCGTGCCGGCCGAGATGACGAGGAACGGCAGGCCGTGTTCCGCCGCGACGGCGGCGACGAGAGCCTGCGTGCCGTCGCCGCCGGCGACTCCGAGCAGGTCGGCTCCGTCGGCCACGGCGGCCCTGGCCAGCACGGTGACGTCCTGGTGCTGGTCCGCGTCGAGGAGGACGACTTGGGCACCCAGCGCCTCGGCCTTCTCCTTGATGCCGAACTTCCCGACCTTGCCGCCGCCGGAGCGGGGGTTGAGCAGGAGGAAGGGGCGCTTCGGCGGTGGCGTGCGGTACTCCTTGACCCGTACCGGACGCAGGCCCGTGCTGCGCAGGGCGTAGCGGCCGCTCCAGACCGCGAGGCACCACAGCAGCAGGGACGCGAAGACCACCCAGAGCAGATTGGCGGCCGCGAAGAGGGTGATGACGGCGACGGGGGCGACGACGGTCAGCGCGGCCGCCGCGGCGCGGACCGGTCCCCGGCGGGACAGGACCCACCAGAGCGCGGCGGCGGTCAGGGCGAGTCCCGCCAGGCCGGCCGCGAGCAGCAGCAGTCCTTTCAGGCCGCCGGACACGAGGGGCAGCAGCGCCGCCAGCGCCACCGCGGCCAGGGCTGCCCTGGCCGCCCATCTCTGCCGGCGGTGATTCCGCTCGTTCATCGCCGATCCCATGTGGTTCCTCCGCTCGAAGGCGCGGGCGGACCTTCCAGGCCGCGCCCGGCCGTGAAACATCGTGCCCGCCGACGGATCGGCATGGCTACCGCCATCCCTGATGGCTCCCCCGCCGTGAGGCACGTCAGACGTGACGATCTTCCGGGGCGGAGCCATCGGTAGCGTACGCGGCCCTGCGAGCCCGTTTCCGCGCACCGGGGCACGTCGGCGCACACCCGCGCCGCCGCTGCCGGCAGTGGGCTCGTGCTCCCCCTTGACCGAGTGAGTCTCATTACGCAACCCTGCTGGCACAGTTCATGTCGACGAGGAGGCCGGCACACGATGGAGTGGACGGGCGCGCGGTACGCGGACAGACCGACGGTCGAGGTGACGACGTGGATCGCCGCCCCGCCGGAGCGGGTGTGGGCGCTGGTGTCGGACGTGACGCGGATGCCCAAGATGAGCGAGGAGTTGCAGTCGGTGCGGTGGGTCGAGGGGGCCGCCGGTCCCGCGGTCGGGGCCCGGTTCGTCGGGCGGAACAAGCACGAGGCGTTCGGCGAGTGGGAGACGACCTCCACGGTCGTCGCGTACGAGCCCGGGCGGGTCTTCTCCTGGGCGGTCGGGGACCCGGACCAGCCCAGCGCCGTCTGGCGGTTCGGCCTCCAACCCAGGAACGGCGGGACCGATCTGTCGCAGTGGATGCGGATGGGGCCCGGGCGCTCCGGGCTCTCCTTCGCGATCGACGCCATGCCGGAGAAAGAGGAGAAGATCGTATTCGTGAGGTTGCGGGAGTTCGAGCGCGGCATGACCGCCGCGCTGGAGTGCATCCGGCAGTGGGCTGAGGCGTGATGCGGACGGCGACGACCGTCGAGGCGTCGGGCCTCGGCTCCTGGTCCCGGCAGGCCGACTTCGTCGTCGAGGCCGAGAAACTCGGGCTCGACATCTGCTGGGTGGCCGAGGCGTGGGGCTCCGACGCCCCGTCCGCCCTGGGCTTCTACGCGGCCCGCACGGAACGGATGCTGCTGGGCTCGGCCGTCATGCAGGTCGGGACGCGCACGCCGGTGGCTCTCGCGCAGACGGCGATCACCCTGTCCAACCTCTCGGGCGGACGTTTCCTGCTCGGTCTCGGCCCGTCCGGTCCGCAGGTGATGGAGGGCCTGCACGGGGTGCCGTTCGCCCGTCCCCTGGCGCGCTTGCGCGAGACGGTGGAGATCGTGCGGCAAGTGCTCGCGGGCGGCAAGATCTCCTACTCGGGCTCCGAGTTCAGCATTCCGCTGCCCGGTGGGGAGGCGGTGCCGATGCGCCTGTCCATGCGGGCCGAGCACGCCGTGCCCGTCTATCTGGCCGCGCTGTCGCCTGCCATGCTGCGGCTGACCGGCCAGGTCGCGGACGGCTGGCTCGGCACCAGCTTCGTACCGGAGGGCGCGGCGGACGCCTACTTCGCTCCGCTGGACGAGGGGCTGGCCGCAGCCGGCCGCAGCCGCGCCGGTTTCGACGTCTGCCAGGGCGCCGAGGTCGCCTTCGCCCGGGACGAGGAGGCACTGGGCGCCATGGTCGCGGGCCGGAAGAAGGAACTCGCCTTCAGCCTGGGCGGCATGGGCTCCGCGTCGGCCAACTTCTACAACCGGGCCTACAGCCGGCAGGGCTGGGCCGAGGTCGCGGCGGAGGTACGGGAGCGCTGGCAGGCGGGCGACCGGGACGGTGCGGCCGGTCTGGTCACCGACGAGATGGTGCTGGCCACCACGCTCATCGGCACGGAGGAGATGGTGCGGCGGCGGCTGCGCGTCTGGCGGGACGCCGGGGTGGACACCGTCCGTCTCTACCCGGCCGGGGAGACCCTCGACGACCGGCTCGACACCCTCGGCAGGGCGATCGAGTTGGTCCATCAGACCGGCGGGATCGGCGGCACGGCCTGAACCCGGCGGCGGGTAAGCTCCCGTGCTGATCACCGGACGAACGACCAACGGGGGGACTCCGTGCGGGCCAGGGCCACCGTGACGACGACCGCACTCGCGTGCCTGCTGGCGGGCGCCGCCCTGACCGGGTGCGGCGCCGGCGGCACAGGCGAGGAGAAGTCCGCCGGCGACATCCTCGACGAGGCCAACGCGACGATGCGGAAGCTGAACTCCGTCACCGTCGACATCACCAACCGCACGACGAGCGGCGGTTCGGTCACCAACCGCCTCGTGACCGACCTCGACAGCCGGTGCAGATCCAGGACCACGTGGTCCGGGGGCGGCGTCCTGGAGCAGATCCGGCTCGGCGAGACCGACTACGTCCGGCCGAACCGGGCCTACTTGCAGAAGTGGAAGAACTATCCGGGCCTCACCGACGAGCAGAAGCTGTGGGTGAAGACGCCGGTGGACCCGGCCGGCGCCGGCGGCGACGGTCTCGCCTCCTGCGAACGGCCCTTCGACTCGTTCGGCACGGCGCGCAAGGGCGGCTCCGCCCGCGTCGAGGGCACGAAGGCCGTCAAGCTGGTGGTGACCGACAAGGCGGACAAGGCGGGGACGTACACCTTCTACGTGGCGGCCGAGGGCAAGCCGCACCTGCTCAGGACGGTCTACAAGAGCGCCGCACAGCACACCACCACCTCCTTCAGCGACTTCGACGAACCGCTCGACATCCGGGCGCCGAAGGCGGGCGAGGTGCTGAGCGTGCCGGGCGGCAGCTGACCCGGCGTCGCGGGAGAGCGAGCGATTGCCGACAGCGCTTTCCGTCGGAATTCGGCAGCAGTTGGCCGAGCGGGGCGAATCGGCTCACAAGGGCTTGACGGGGCGGGATGTGCTCGGCCTACTGGTAGGCGCAGCCGGCCGTGTCGGGGGTCTGGTCCGGCGCCGGCCCGGTGGGCCGAATCGCTCCGCCCTCCCCCACCGAGACGCGGGTCAGGGGTCTGATGGTGCGGCGACGATGGGCAGCGGCGGTGGGCCTCGTGACGTGCCTGCTGTTGCTGCATCTCGTCGTCCCGGGGTTCGCGCGGGGCGGACACACGGCGGAGGCCGCGGTCACGGCGGCGCTGGATGCGGTGGATGCGCCGGAGCCGGAGGCGACTTCGGGCACGGAGGCCGAAGGAGCCGGGGGCGAAAGGGCCGGGGTCGAAAGGGCCGGGGCCGAAAGAACCGGGGCCGAAAGAACCGGGGTCGAAATAGCCAGCGTCGAAAGAGCTCAGGAGCCCTGCCCCTGCGGAGAGGAGCCGTCGGTTCGGCAGCCGGTGGCGCGGACGCCGAGGGCGGCGGGAGCGGCCCGGGCCGGTGCCGTGGTGACCGGTGCGCCCCTGGTGGACCGGGGTGGTACGGACGTCCGAGCGGCGGGAACGGGCCGGCGTCCGGAAGCGGTCGCGCCCGCCCCGAACGCCGTTGAGCTACAGACGTTTCGCTGCTGAGTGACGGCGGTACCGACAGGGCCTGCGCCGTGCGGCCCGAGTACTGCCTGGTGCCGGTACGCGGTGATGTGCAGGCCTTCGTGTGTCCCCATGCCGATGACACAGGAGGCGGAGTTGCCCGGAAAGCGTGTTCTGATTCTGAAGCCGGACGAACTGAGCCCGACCGACCAGAAGATGTGGCGGGAGATACGGACGGAATCCGGAGCGCCGGCGAATCCTTTTCTCGACCCGGCGTTCACCACGGCGGTGGGGCGGGTCAGGCCCGGGGCCAAAGTGGCGGTGCTCCAGGACGACGGCTCCCCGGTCGGGTTCTTCCCGTACGAGAGAGGACCGTTGGGGCAGGGCCGGGCCATCGGGCTCGGGGTGTCCGACAGTCAGGGGGCCGTGTTACGCCCCGGGATCCGGATCGACGCCCGCAGGTTACTGCGGTCCTGCGCGCTGTCGTCCTGGGAGTTCGACAATCTCGAAGCCGGCCAGGGGACGTTCGTGCCGCACGCGGTCGAGGAGCTCGCGTCCCCGGTCGTCGACATCGGCGAGGGGTTCGAGCGGTACACGGAGCGGCTGCGGGCCAAGTCGCCGAGCTTCCTCAGACAGACCCTGGCCAAGGAGCGCAGGCTGGCCCGGCAGGTCGGTGAGGTGCGGTTCACGTACGACGCCCGGGACCCGGACGCCTTGCGGGCGCTGATGGAATGGAAGTCGGCACAGTACCGGCGGACCGGCCGGCGCGACCGGTTCGCGCAGGAGTGGATCACCCGGCTGGTGCGGCTGCTCGGGGAGAGCGAGGAACCGGAGTGCCGTGGCGTGCTGTCCGTGCTGTACGCGGCGGACCGGCCCGTGGCCGCGCACTTCGGTCTGCGCTCGCGCACGGTGCTGTCCTGGTGGTTCCCGGCGTACCACCGCGACTACGCCAAGTACTCCCCCGGCCTGGTGCTCCAGCTGAGGATGCTGGAGGCAGCGGCGGCCGACGGCGTCGAGACGGTCGACCTGGGGAGCGGTCCGGCCCGCTACAAGGAGTCCCTCAAGACGCGTGACCTGCGGGTGTACGAGGGGGTGGTGGTACGGCCGGTGCCCGGCGGGGCCGTCCACTGGCTGGGCCGGGAGCCCGCGCGGGCCGCCCGTCGCTTCGTCCGCAACCGGCCCCGCCTGGCGGGCGCGGCGGCGCGGACGCTGGAGGAGGTGGGGCGGCTGCGCGGTCACTGACACCGGACCGCCCGGGCGCCCGGCTCCTGGGAACCGGGCGCACCGCGGTCACCTCGTGGCGGTCCAGCTGTGGGCGACGTCCACGATGACGCGGCCGTCGAGCTGGATCACCCGGAACGGCAGCCGGGCGCGGACGCCGAGCCCGATCTGGGTCTCGCCCTCGAAGCTGCCGGCGAACCGGGTGTCCCGGAAGGTGCGGTAGCCGGTGAGGTCCACGCCCGGCAGCGGGCGCGCCACCCGGCCGGGATACGTGGCGGCGCCGGTCTCCGGGTCGTAGGCGGGCGCGGCCACCCGTACCTCGAGGACCGCTCCGCCGGCCACGGGTATGTGCCGGCCCGATCCGTCCTGGTGGAGCTGGTCGACGTAGCGGACGGAGTAGCCGACGTCGCTGCCCGCGCCGGGCACGTCGATGACCATCCGGTCGAAGCAGGTGTGACGGCCGGTCCGGATGTCCTTCACCGGCGCGAGCGTGCCGCTGGTGTCGGTCTTGGGGAGGCTCCCCCAGCCGGTCGGGCAGGCCGTGGCCCGGGTGGCCGCCTGGGCGGCGACCGGTGCGGCACCGGCCGGCACCGCCGCCACGCCCACCGTGGCGCCCACGAGCGCGAGAGTCGCGCATGCTGTTCTGATTCGTACCATTTCGGCCCCCGAGGCTCGCTTGTCGCTGGTATCGGGTGAGACGACCGATGGGACCGAAAGGTTGCACCCACCGCGCCGGACCGCCGACCATGGCACATCCTGGTGGGGAGCGATGGGGTCCGGTGCGTCCGTACCGGGAGGACGCGAGATGGATGAGTCAACCGCCGTACCGGACGGGCCGCGGTCACCCGAGGACCGGAGCCGGGGCGGTGGTGACGGCCGGGCCGGGACCGGGGGCACCGGCCGGATCGAGGATGCCCTGACCGCTCCGCTGATCGAGGCCGTACGGGACCTCGGAGGCTACGGTGGGCTGGTCTACCTGCGTTCCCGCGACCGGCGTTCCCTCGTGCTCGCGCTGGTGACCGGGGTGCCCCGATCGCTGCTCAGGACCTGGTGGCGGGTGCCGGTGGGCGGTGCGCTGCCCATGTCGGAGGCCTACCGGCGCGACGAGACCCTGTGGCTGCCGGACGAGCGCGCCACCATRGTGCGCTTCCCGCATTTCACCGCCGGGCTGCCGTACTCCTTCGGCTCGGCCTACCGGCCCGTCCGGGCCGGCGACGAGGTCGTGGGTGTCCTGGTCGTGCTGCGTTCGGCCGCCCGGTCGCCGCTGGACGCCGGCACGGTGGAGCCGGCGCTGCGCCCCGCCGGGCAGGCCATGGAGGAGCGCCTCACCCGACTCGCCGCCGGCCGGCCGGGCCCGGACTCCGCCGCGTACCGGATCGAGTACGACGGCGAACCGGTCGGCGTGCGGCTGCCCACGCCGGACGTCCACCCCGTCCGGGTCGGGCTCATCGACTGGGATCTGGACACCGACCGGTGCACGGCGGACGACGAGGCCCTCGCTCTCCTCGGCATCGGCCGGGCGGACTTCGGCGGCACGATGGCGGACATCGAGGCCCGTGTCAGCCCCGACGACCTGCACGAACTGCGGGCGATCCGGCACGACGCGCTCACGCTGGGCCAGGTCAGATGCCGGCACTTCCGGGTGCGGGACGACTCCGCGGGCGACGAGGAGGCCGGCTACCGGCCCGTCGAGCTGTGGGGACATCTCGTGCGCGGCGGCACGGGTTCCGACCGGATCCTGGTGGGGGCCCTCGTCGACGCGGGCAGCGGGCTCACCGCGGCCGAGGCCGCCGAGCGGCTGCCCGACGGTTTCTTCTCGCTGGACCAGGACGGCCGCCTGACGTACGCCAACCGCCGCTGCGAGGAACTGCTCGGCGGCGGCCGGGAGGCGCTCCTGGGCCGCTATCCGTGGGAGGTGATCACCTGGCTCCGGGATCCAGCGTACGAGGACCGCTACCGGGCGGCGATGCTGTCGCAGGAGCAGGTGTCCTTCCTCGTGCGGCATCCGGCCGGGGACTGGCTGAGCTTCGTGCTGTACCCGGACGTGCACGGACTGACGGGCCGGATCCAGCCGACCGGCCCGCCCACCGGGGCCGAGGCGGCGCGCGAGGCCGGGACCGCCGCCGGTGCCGTGCCGGAGGCCGCGGCCGTGGCGCCGCCGCCCGGGCCGGTCGCCGCGGCGCGCGCCGGGGCGCTCTACCACGTGGTGCAGATGGCGAGCGTGCTCACCCAGGCGGTCACCGTCGAGGATGTCTGCCGGGCCGTGTCCGAGCAGCTGCTGCCCGCGTTCGGCGTCCGGGAACTCGCCCTCTACACGGTTCGCGACGGCCGGATGTACCTGCTGTGGGAGTCGGGCTACCCCGAGGGCTTCCTCACGCCGTTCGAGGGTGTCACCCTCGACACGCAACTGCCCGGCGTGCACGCGCTGACCACGCGGCTGCCGCTCTTCTTCGAGTCGCCCGAGGAACTCTCCGTCGCCTACCCGGGCATCACCCTGGACCGGATGAGCGCCTGGTCGTTCTTGCCTCTGATCGCCTCCGGACATCCCGTCGGCTCGTGCATCCTCGGCTGGGACACCCCGCACCGTTTCACCGCCGACGAGCGTTCCGCGCTCACCGCGCTGAGCGGTCTGGTCGCGCAGGCGCTGGAGCGGGCACGGCTCTACGACGCCGAGTCCGCCGTCGCCCGCGGTCTTCAGGAGGGGCTGCTGCCGCACCGGCTGCCCGCCGTCGAGGGGCTGCGCACCACCGGCCGCTATCTGCCCGGCACCCAGGGCATGGCCATCGGCGGCGACTGGTACGACGTGATCACCACGGGGCGGGGGGTGGCCCTGGTCATCGGGGACGTCGAGGGCCACAGCGTGGGCGCCGCCGCGGTGATGGGCCAGCTGCGCAGTGCCGTGCACGCCTTCGCGGCGAGCGAGCGGCCGCCGCAGGAGGTCATCACGCACACCAACCGGCACCTGGCCGAGCTGGAGGCGGACGTCTGCGCCACCTGCTGCTACATCGAGCTCGACCCGCGTACGGGGCGGGCGTTCGCCGTGCGGGCCGGGCATCCCCCGCCGCTGCTGCGCCACGCTGACGGGCACGCCGAGACGCTGGATCTCGTGGGCGGCGTCATGCTGGGCGTGCAGACAGACGCGGTCTATCCCGTCACGGCGCTCACGCTGGCTCCCGGCAGCGTCCTCGCCCTGTACACCGACGGGCTCGTGGAGCAGCCCGGCAGCGACATCGAGACCGGCATCGAGGAGGTCCGCCGCTGCCTTGCCGACACTCCGGCGGACTCGGTGGACCATCTCGCCGACCGGCTGGTGCGGACGGCGCGCCGCGCCCGGGAGCGGCCCGACGACGTCGCACTGCTGCTGACGGCGTATCGCTGAGCGAGCGGACTGCCGGGTCGTCCACGCGGGCGGCCGCGGCTTCTTCGCAGGTCCCCCGTCTGGCGCGATCGGCGTAGACGGCGCGGCGCGGGGTACGGTGGGCGGGACCGGTGAGCGAGGCGGTGGTGGCGGTGGAGTGGCAGCAGTACGCCGAGCAGATGGCGATGCTCGCCCGGGATCTCGTGGCGCAGGATTCGGTGCAGGCGACGCTGGACGAGATCGCGGCATCCGCCGTGAAGCTGGTCGAGGGCTGTGACGCGGCCGGGATCCTGGCGGTGTCCAAGGGCCGGGCCGTGACGCTCTCCGTGTGCGGTGACATGGTCGAGGAGTCCGACCGGTTGCAGGGCGAGCTGGGCGAGGGACCGTGCTTCGACGCGGCCCGGCGCGTGGACGGCGAGCGGCTGTTCCGCATCGCCGACATGACGAAGCCGCAGCCGTCCTGGCCGCGGTTCTCACAAGCTGCCCGCGACCTCGGGATCGGCAGCATGACCGGTGTGCTGCTCTACACCGGCCAGGAGGACTTCGGCGCGCTCAACCTCTACTCGCGCCGGCCGGGGGCCTTCGGCAAGGACATCGAGGCCGCGGGCTGGCTGCTCGCCTCCCATGCCGCCGTCGCGCTGGCCACCGCCCGCACCGTGGACCAGCTGGAGCACGCCCTGGAGACCCGGCACGCCATCGGGGAGGCCATGGGCATCCTCATGGAACGCCACCGGATGAGCGAGGACGAGGCCTTCGACGTGCTGCGGCGCATCTCCCAGCACCACAACATCAAACTGCGTGACGTCGCCCAGCGCGTCCGCGTCGACACCGCCGGCCAGGACTGAAGCGAGCGGCCGGGGCGGCGGCCTCAGACCGGGCCGCCGTCGGGCCGGGAGGTGCGCAGGAGGAGCACCGTGATGTCGTCGGCGTGCTGTCCGGTGGGGGTCGTGTGGTGGACGAGCCTGTCGATGAGCCGTTCCACGTCGTCGCCGTCGCCGGTGTCCAGGTGCCCGGCCAGGTCCGAGGTGGTCCGCGTCGCGTCGGTGCCGGGCAGCTCGACGAGGCCGTCGGTGTACAGAGCGAGGGTGGTGCCGGGGAGCAGGGGCGTGGTGGTGACCGGGTAGTGGGCGCCGGTGGCGATGCCCAGCAGCGGGCCGGGTTCGATGTCGAGGACGCCGGCGGTGGCGTGGGCGGGGCGCAGCAGCGGGGGCACGTGGCCCGCGCTGGCGAAGGCCGCCTGGTGGCGTGCCAGGTCGAGGTGGGCGTAGAGGCAGGAGACGAGCAGTTCGGAGTCGAGGTCGGCCAGCAGCCGGTTGGTGCGGGCGAGGACCTGGCCGGGTGCGGCGCCGGCGGTGGCGTGGGCGTGGATGGCGGTGCGGACCTGGCCCATGAGGGCGGCGGCGGCGATGCTGTGGCCTTCCACGTCGCCGATGACGGCGGCCGCGGTCGTGTCGTCCAGGCGCAGCACGTCGAAGAAGTCGCCGCCGACCTCGATGCCGTGGCCGGCGGGCAGATAGCGGGCGGCGACGTCGAGGCCGGGCAGGTGCGGCAGGGCCCGGGGCAGCAGGGCGCGTTGCAGTTCGTGGACGAGTCGCTGCTTGGCGTCGTAGAGGCGGGCGCGGTCGAGGGCCTGGGCGATCAGACCGGACAGCGAGGTGAGGACGGCGCGTTCGTCGGCGGTGAAGGTGTGCGGGTGGTCGTAGGACAGGATGCAGCAGCCCACCGGCCGCCCGGAGATGATCAGTGGGAGGAACGCCCAGGCTTGTTTGCCGCTGATCTGGGGCCCCCTGGGGTAGGTGCCGGCCATCTCGGCCGGGTCGGCGAAGAAGGCGGGGGCGCCGCTGGCGAGGACTTGGCCCGCGGGGGTGAGCTCGGTGTCCAGTGACAGGGCGTCGAGGCGCTCCACGGCGTCGGCCGGGTAGCCGTGGTGGCCGGTGATCTTCAGACGGCCGGCCTCGGCGGCGGACAGCACCAGGCTCTGGGCGCCGAAGGCGGGCAGGATCTGGTGGGCGATCAGCGTCACGAGGTCGCGGACGGTCACCGTTTCGGTGAGCGCGGCGGCGAGGTGCACGAGTTGGTAGAGGCGTCCCGTCGGCGCGGCCGCGGGGGGCCGTGCGGCGGCGGGCGGCGGCGGGTCCTCGGTCTGTTCTCCTCTGGGGACGACGCGGACGCTGATGCCGCTGGTGTCGGGGTAGAGCTGGAAGGTCAGCCACCGGTCCGGCGGGCGGAGCGCGGTGAAGGACACGGGGGCGCGGCTGACGACCGCCGTGCGGTAGTGGTCCTCGTGGACGGGGTCGTCCAGCCATGACAGGGACTGCCAGGGGCGGGTGCCCAGCAGCCGGTCGGCGCGGCGGCCGAGCAGGCGGGCGGCGGTGGCGGTGGCGAAGGTGACGCGGCCCTCCAGATCGAGGGCGAGGGCGCCCTCGGGGAGGCGTTCGAGGTAGTCGGCGGCGGCCAGGCCGGTCTGCACGGGGTGGTGCGCGGCGTCGACGGGGACGACGCGCGGCTGGTCGGGCACGGTGGGCGGCGAGGACGCTTCGTCCAGGATGCGGGCCATGCGGCGGGCGCTGGAGGTGATGTGGTCGCGTTCGCGGGGCGTGACCGTGCGGGGACGCGCGGCGGGCCACATCAGAACGATGCCGCCCCAGCAGCGCCGTACGCCGCTCACCGGGACCGCGGCCAGGGCGAACGGGTACGGCAGCACGGCGGCGGCCCGCGGGTAGCGGCGCGCCATCTCGTCCTGGCTGCCGACCCAGACCAGAGCGTCGTCGCGGATCGCGTCGGCGACCGGGACGGGTGCCGTCAGCGGCAGGCGCTGCCACGGGACGGTGAACGCCACCGGCAGACCGCACAGCGCCACCAGGCGCAGCACCGGCTGCGCCTCCTCGATCAGGTAGAGGCCGCCGATCGAGGCGCCGGTACCGCGCACGGTGTCGGCCAGGGCCACCCCCAGGGCGTCGTCCGGCGATCCGGTGCCCCCGGGCGGCTCGTTGCTCCCGGGCATGGTGTCCTCCCGCTCTTACCCGGACGCTACGCCTCGCGGGGCGTGGGGGCACGTCATCGGGCCGGGCCGCGGAAGGACGCGCGGTGCCGAAGGGCGGGCCGGGCGTGCTGTTCGGGGCCGTTGCCCGGGTCGAGGCGAGCCCGTGGCCCATCCCGAAGACGGAGCAGGCCTGGACGGCGGACCTGCCGGAGGCGTCGTCGTAGACACTCCGTGCGGTGCCCCCGCGGAGGCTCTCGGTCCGGGAGGGCGTCCGGCCGGTGCGCCGAAGGGCGTGGCCGGGCGACGGCCGCCGCTTCGGCGGCCGTTCGCCGAAGGGCGTGGCCGGGCGTGTGCCGTGCTGGCAGAATCGGAGGCCTCGACGGCGACCGGGAGGCCGGCCTTGCAGACGCTCACATCGCGGGATCCACTGGCCGTCGCCGTCACCGAGGCGATCCGGGGCGGCGATCTCCCCCGGCTCCGGCACCTGCTCGCCGAGCATCCCGGTCTGGCGGCCGCCCGCGTCACCGAGCACGGCGAGGACGGCAAGGGCACGCGCAGTCTGCTGCACATCGCGACCGACTGGCCCGGTCACTACCCCCGTGGTCCCGAGGTGATCGCCGCCCTGGTCGCCGCCGGGGCGGATCCCGACGCCCGCTTCGGCGGTGCGCACGAGGAGACGCCGCTGCACTGGGCGGCCAGCAGCAACGACGTGCCCGTCCTGGACGCGCTCATCGAGGCGGGGGCCGACATCGAGGCCCCGGGTGCGGTGATCGCCGGCGGCACACCGCTCGCCGACGCCCGCGCCTTCGGCCAGTGGCGTGCCGCGCACCGGCTCGTCGAGCACGGCGCCCGCACCACCCTCCAGGACGCCGCCACGCTCGGCCTGCTGGACCGCGTCCAGGCGTATGTCGAGGGCGACGAGCCGCCCGCGCCCGACGAGATCACCAGCGCCTTCTGGGGCGCCTGCCACGGCGGTCACCTGTCCACCGCGCAGTACCTCCACCGGCACGGCGCCGACATCGACTGGTGCGGCTACGACGAGCGGACCCCGCTCGACATCGCCCGCGCCCAGGACGCCGACGACGTCGTGCGGTGGCTGCGCGGCCTGGGTGCGCGGAGCCGGTCATAGCGTCCGGGTCGTCTCACAGGCAGTAGCGCACGAGCCATTCGTCCTGGTTGTAGGCGGTGCGCGCGGGGTCGGGCGTGCTGGCCGCGCGCTCCTCGACCATGTCCTCCAGGCGCACCGGCTCCGGCAGCGTCCCGAAGCGGGCCTGGCGTGCTGCCGAGGCCTCCGCCTCGCTGCTCCGCTGCGACATCGCGTCGTCCACGGCGATTCCCCTCTCCGGTTGGTCTCTCGGACCGATCGGCCTCCCTGGGCAAAGAGTTGACGTACGAGGCGGGCTCATGGTTCCCGGGGGTCGCCTTGTTCGACCCTACGAACTTCCCGCCCGGCTGTTTCCCTTGCAGCCCGCCAGTGATAGTAAACCTTCCTATCAGTTCTGCACGGCCGGCTCTTCCAAACCCCCCACCCCGCTTGGAGGCACCGTGAGACACCCGTCGACCCCGGCAGCCCGCCGCACCGTCCTGGCGCTGTTCGGCGCCGCCCTCGCCGCCGCCCCGTTCCTGAAGCCGCCGCACGCCACGGCCTCCGTCCGTGCGGTCGGGCTCGACGACCCGGCGAAGAAGGAGATCGCCATGCGGCTCGTGTCGAGCGCGGAGAACTCCTCGCTCGACTGGAAGGCGCAGTATCAGTACATCGAGGACATCGGCGACGGCCGCGGCTACACCGCCGGCATCATCGGGTTCTGCTCCGGCACCGGCGACATGCTCGACCTCGTCGAGCTCTACACCGACCGCAAGCCCGGCAACGTCCTGGCGACGTACCTGCCCGCACTGCGCCGGGTCAACGGCACCGACTCGCACCACGGTCTCGACCCCGGCTTCCCCGGCGACTGGCGCAGGGCGGCACGCGACGCCGAGTTCCGGCGGGCACAGGACCACGAGCGCGACCGGGTGTACTTCGGCCCGGCGGTCCGGCAGGGGAAGGCGGACGGGCTGCGGGTGCTGGGCCAGTTCGCGTACTACGACGCCATCGTCATGCACGGCGACGGCAACGACCCCCTGAGCTTCCGCAACATCCGCAAGCGGGCGCTGCGCACGGCGAACCCGCCGGCGTGGGGCGGTGACGAGGTGACGTACCTCGACGCCTTCCTGGACGCCCGCGTGTGGGCCATGAAACAGGAGGAGGCACACAGCGACACCAGCAGGGTCGACACGGCGCAGCGTGTCTTCCTGCGCGAGCGCAACCTCGACCTCGACCCGCCGCTGGACTGGAAGGTCTACGGCGACAGCTACCACATCGGCTGATCCGCCGCGGCCCGGGCAGGATTGGTCCACCAAGCAGGCACAGAAGTGGACCCCTTACCGGGCCGCCCGGCTGCCTAGCGTCGCCCGTATGAACGCCACCACCACGCGCGGAGCTCTTCTCGCCGCGCTCGCCTGCGTCCTCGTCGGAGCGTCCTTCACGGCCAACAGCGTCCTGGGCGACTACCCGTACGCGGGCGGTCAGTTCCTGCGCTACGGGCTGGCCTGTCTGCTGCTCGTGCCGCTGGCCGGGAAGGGCGCGACCGCCCGGCTGCGGGCGCTGACACCCCGTCAGTGGCTCCGGCTCGCCCTGCTCGCCGCGGTCGGCATGGTCGGTTTCAACCTGGCCGTCATCGCCGCGGAACGCACGGCGGAGCCGGCGGTTCCGGGCGTGTTCGTGGGCTGTGCGCCGGTGGTGGTCGCCGTGCTCGTGCCCCTCCTGGACGGGCGCGGGCCCCAACGGACCGTGCTGTACGGGGCGTTGCTCGTGGCCGTCGGCGCCTGCACCGTCCAGGGCTGGGGGCGCACCGACGGGGCGGGCATCGCCTTCTCCGTGTGCGCCCTGGCGGGGGAGGTCGGGTTCGCCGTGCTCGCCGTACCCGTACTGCGGCCCCTCGGCCCCCGGCTGCTGTCCGCCACGGTGTGCGCGGTCGCCGCGCTGGAGTCGGCGGCGGCCGGGCTGCTCGCCGACGGCGCCGGGTGGCTGCGGCGTCCGGACGCCGTCGAGACCTCCGCGCTGCTGTGGCAGGCCGTGGTGGTCACGGTGGTCGGCTTCGTGTGCTGGTACATGGGCATGCAGCGGATCGGCGCGGAACGCGCCACCCTCTTCTCCGGTCTCATCCCGGTCGCGGCGGCCTGCACCGCACCGCTCGTCGGCACGGGCTCCTACGGTCTCGCGCAGGCGGCGGGCAGCGCGCTGGTCGGCCTCGGCGTCGCCCTGGGGTCCGGGGCGCTGACGCGGCCGGGGAGCACGCGGGGCGGACCGGGGGCGGCCCGCGTACGGCGGCAGCGCAAGTCAGTGGAGCACCAGGTGGACCAGGGCGACGGTGCCGACCGACACGATCAGGGTGCGCAGGACGGCGGGGCTGAAGCGGCGGCCCGTCCTGGCTCCGATCAGGCCGCCCAGTGAGGAACCCGCGGCGATGAGCAGGACGGCCGTCCAGTCGAACTCGGCGAAGAAGACGAAGAGCACGGCGGCGACGGTGTTGACGACGGCGGCCAGCACGTTCTTGACGGCGTTGAGCCGCTGGAGCGTCTCGTCGAGCAGCATGCTCATCAGGGAGACGTAGATGATGCCCTGCGCGGCGGAGAAGTAGCCGCCGTAGACACTGGCGAGCGTCAGGCCGGTGAACAGCAGCGGGCCACCGTCCCGACGGACGGGACGGCCTGCCCGGCGACGGCGGCGCACCCTCTTGGCGATCAGCGGCTGGCAGGCGACCAGGACGAGGGCGAGACCCACGAGGACCGGCACGATCCGCTCGAAGGCCGATTCGGGCAGGGTCAGCAGCAGGACGGCACCCGCGAGGCCGCCCAGTGCGGCGCCGATGCCCAGCAGCAGGACGCGGCGACGCTGACCGCGGAGTTCCTCGCGGTAGCCGATGGCCGCGCTGAGGGAGCCGGGGACCAGGCCGAGCCCGTTGGACACCGTGGCGGTGACCGGGGGCAGGCCGGTGGCGAGCAGTACCGGGAAGGTGATCAGCGTTCCCGAGCCGACGACGGCGTTGACGGCGCCCGCGCCCGTACCGGCCGCGAACACGGCGGCCATCTCGCTCGGCGTCACAGTGCCGCTCCGCCGACGGCACCACCGCGTCCGGCGTTCCTGATCGGATTCATGGGATCACGCTAGAGGGTGGGCGGTTCGGCGGTCGCCGAAGGGTGGCGGGTGATCGGGAACGAGGAACGGCGGCGGGATCCGGTCCGGATCCCGCCGCCGTTCACCGGTCGTGCCGGTGCCTCGTCTCAGCCTCGCCTGACGCGGCGCAGGACGACGAAGCCCGCGATGACCAGGACGGCGCCTGCCGCGGCCGGCCAGAGCTGGGCGCCGGTGTCGGCGAGGCCGCCACTGCCGACCGCCTGGGGCTCGGTCCGGGACGGGACCGACGGGGTGGGAGCGGCGCTGGTCGCCGTTCCGACGGCCTGGGACTGGCCGAGGCCGTCCGTGTCCTCGCCCGCGTCGCCCTTCGAGCCGCCCTGCTCACCGGCGTTCGCCGTGCCCTGGCCGGGCGTGGGCGTCGCGAAGACCTCCGGTTCGTCGGCGTTCGGCGCGGCCGTGGGCGAACCGCCCTGCTCGGACTGCTCCGGCTCGGGGGCCGGCTTGTTCGTCACCGGCGGCTTGGCGGACTCTTCCTTCCCGCCGTTGCCGTCGCCCTTCCCGCCGTTGCCGTCGCCCGTGTCGCCGGGCTTTCCGCCCGCGTTGCCGTCCTGCGGGGCGTACGGGGCGCGCGTGGGCTGCTCCTGCGGGGCCTCGGGGGCCTTCGTCGGCTGCTCGGGGGCCTTCGTCGGCTGCTCCTGCGGCTCCTCTTCCGGCTTGTCGCCCGGCTCGGCTCCCGCTCCGGCGCCGCACTTCCGGCCGTCGTTGATGCAGTCGGCCATCTCCCGCATCAGGTCCTCGTCGAAGACGTTGATGAAGTCGCCGTGGTCCGTGACCGGCTTGTGCAGCTGCTCCGGGAAGGAGTCCACCGCGAACAGCGGTGTCGTCCGGCCGCCGTCCTCCAGGCTCGGCGCGTCGACGTCGTAGACGATGCGCTGCACCAGCTGCGGAATGGGCCGGAAGCCGGACGGGCAGTTGCCGGCGGCGTCCGCGAAGGCCACGTGGGTGCGGTGGTTGGCGCTGTCGATGTTGCGGCCGTCCCAGCAGCTCTGGAACTTGAAGGTGCGCACCACGTCGCTGCCCTGCGGGCACAGCGGGTACTTGTCCTTCAACTGCCGGTCCTCGAAGCCCGTGCAGCTCCAGGAGGCGTTGGCGTTGGCCGGGCCGTTGACGAACGACTTGGCGTCGCCGGTGATGATGCGCAGCAGCCGCGGCATGGCGGTGACCTTGCCGCGCGGGTTCCCCACGAAGGTCAGCGTGACCTGCTTCGGCGTGACGATCTCGCCGGCGTTGCCCTCGATGCCGCCGCCGGGCGAGTTGGCGTCCTGCTCCTGGGTGCCGTTCTGGAGACGCAGCACGGGCCAGTAGTAGGAGGACTTGTCGCCCTGGTCGGCGCAGCTCGTCTCGGCGTTCGCGAGGTCCTGGTCGCTGGCGAAGGCGTTGTTGGCCTGGTTTCCGATGTAGTCGTGGAAGTGGTGGGCGCCGTTGGTGACGCCCGGGGCGGCGATGATGTTGTCGGAGTTGAACAGGCCGTTCTCGTTCACGCCGCAGTCGGTGGTGAAGGAGCCGCGGGAGGCTTTCGTCCCCTGGCGGGGGCTGCCGGCGCCGGGTTGGACGCTGGTGATGGGCGCGAAGTCGGCGGCGACGGGGCCGTTGCCCGCCTGTCCGCCGTTGCCGCCCTGGCCGTCGCCCTGCTCCTGGCCGTCCTGCCCCTGCTCCTGGCCGGGCTGCTGGTCGCCGCCGTTCTGGCCTTCGCCCTGCGCCGGGGCCTGGTTGCCGGAGTCCCGTACGGTGCAGGCGGCGAGGGCCTCGAGCCCGTCTGGGCGGTCCCCCACGCGGTCGATGGCGATCGCGATGCGTTCAAGGGTCGCGGCCCGCTTGTCCTTCAGCGGATTCATGATCGCGTTGTCCGCGAAGCCGGAGTCCTGCCGCACCTGCTGTGCGGATTCGCTCAGCCGCTGGTAGGCCTTGGCTATCTGCTCGTCCAGGAGGGCGAGTTCCTTGTCGACCTCCCCCCGCGCCTGCTCGGGAACCGAGGTCAGCTTGCTGCCGACGTCCGGGCAGTCGATCGTGGCACCCGCGGTCCGAACCCCCGTACCGGACCGCGTCTTGGCGGAGTCTGCGCCCGAACCGCCGTCGGTCGCGGAGGCGTAGACGTTGGCGGCCATCAGGCCGCCTCCGCCGAGGATCAGTGCGAATGCGGCGAAGGTCGCGCGTCGTGGGCCGGTAGGGCGTCTTCGCGTGTTGCGTCCCAAGGGTGCTCTCCTGCGCTTGTGGCGGACCGGGCATGAAAATCCCCTCGCCCCATACGTACGGGAGCACCGGCGTGTTCACGTGCCTCGAAAATTTTCGGAGAACTCTCATGAGGCCGCCAAACACCCGAGCCCCGCCGGACACACGGTCCGGCGGGGAGGCGCAGGTCAGCGGAAGTTCACATCACTGCACAGGAAGTAGGTCTGGTCCATGTGCGAGGCCTGCCAGATCGTGTAGACGACGTGCCGGCCGCTCAGGCCCGAAGTGCTCACGGGAATCTCGTAGTTCTGGCTGGGCGCGTACTTGCCGGTGCGCGCGACGAGCCGGAGGTCGTTCCACGTCAGCGGCTGGGTGGTGGGGTCGAAGCCCTGCCGCGTGACGTACACCAGGAAGTAGTCGGCGCCGTGGCTGGCCTGGTCGTACAGCTTCACGGTGAAGTTGCCCGTGATGTCGGTCGTCTTCCAGGCGCCCACCGTGTCCAGGGAGTTGTACCGGCCTCCCTCGGTGCGTCCGCCGCTGCACAGCTGGCCGTCGGGGACCACGGCCTGGAAGTTGCCGCCGGAGCCGTTGCGGTACAGGCCGTTCCAGTTCCACATGGCGTTGGGGTTGTCCTGCCACGCCTGCCAGCACATGGGGTCCTGCTGCGCCATCGCGGGGTTCTGGAAGTCGCTCCCCCAGCGCAGCCAGCAGCCGTAGTTGCGGGATGCAGGGTCGACGACCGAGCCGTGCGCGACGGCGGTGCCGCTCCAGGGGATGAGGCTCAGCAGCGCGGCGACCAGCACACTCAGGGCGAGCGTCAGGCGGGAGCGGACCCTACGAACATGACCATGACAATCCATGATCTCCTTCTTTCGGATGTGGGGGTTGTGGTGCTCTTGATGTCGTTCCGTGGGGGTGCGGGAGCGCCTGCGTGGGAGCGCTCCCGCAAGCCCAGGCTGCGCCGGATGCCGGGGGTCGGCAACGTGCGATTGCGCCACTTCCGTGTCTCGTGGCGCGTTCGATGCGTTCGATACTTTCGACGCGCTCGATGAGGGTTCTCAGAGCCGGTCGAGTTCCTTCGTGGTGCGGCCGAGGTAGGTGGCCGAGCCGGGCTCGGGGACGTCCAGCTCATGGAAGCCCATGCGGTCGTAGAAGGCCCTGGCCCGGCTGTTGGCGGTCGCCATGGACAGGTGGACGGCCGGCACTCCCCTGTCCTGGAGGGTCGCCAGGAACGTCCGCATCAGGCGGCGGCCGTGGCCGCGCCCCTGCCACTCGGGCAGCAGGTCGATGTGCAGGTGGGCGGGGTAGGCCGCGAGTTCGGGCAGCACCATCCGCTCAGGGTCGTGCAGCAGTCCCGCCATCGCCTCGTCCGGAGTGCGGGGCGGCTGCGGCGGCTTCGGGTAGCGGTCGGCGACCAGCGGCAGCCATGTGGTGCGGAAGGCCTCGGCGAAGCGCGGGGTGTCCGCCGTTCCGAGGATGTAGCCGACCGCCCGCCCCTGCCCGTCGTCCAGCACGAAGGCCAGATCCGGCTCCAGATGGACGTACGGAGCCGCGAAGGTGGCCGGGAAGATGCCCGGGTCCGTGTAATGAGGGCGGCTGTCCTGGCCGTTGTGCGCGGTGCGGATGCAGATGTCGTCGAGGGCCGGACGGTCCTCGGGGCGGTACGGGCGGATGGCGGGGAGCTTGGTCATGGCGGCATCGTGCCCGTGGTGGGAGCGCTCCCTCAACCCGATTCTGGAGCCTCCCAGGGCCCCTGTAACCGAACGGTGGGTGTGCGAAACTCCGGCCATGACCACCGTGACCCAGCTGCGCAAGGCCACGCTCGTCCTCCCGGAGGTGGAGGAGGGGACGCACTTCGGCATGGTCGCCTTCTCCGTGCGGGGCAGGGGCTTCGCCTCGGTGACGAAGGACGGCCGGGTGCAGCTGCACCTGCCGCAGGAGGAGACCGACGCCGCCCTTGCCGCGCATCCAACCGGTGAGCCTCTCGTGCGCACGGGCACGCCGATCGGTTTCCGCGTGCCGCTCGCCGACATCGACGGCGAGGACCTCAACGCCCTGGTCCGGGCGGCCTGGTTCAGCCGCGCCCCGAAGCGGCTCGCCGCGTCCCTGGCCGCGGCTCAGGCGGCGGCCGACAGCCCTGGTGGCGACCTGCCCGCCGGAATCGGCAGGCCCGCCACGCAGGCCCTGCTCGGTACCGGCGTGACGACGCTGGAGCAGGTGGCACAGCACTCGCGGGCGGAACTTCTCGCGCTGCACGGGGTGGGGCCCAAGGCGGTGCGTGTGCTGTCGGAGGCGCTGGAGCGGCGGGGGCTCGCGCTGCGGGGGTGAATCGCCCACGGATAGCCGACGCCGTTCGTACAGAGTGCGGCTTAACTGCCGAGCTCGGGGTTACTCGGCCCACATGGTGAAGCTGCATATTCCGGGACGAAAAGAACATCGCCAGAATGAGGCTCCGCCTCAGGACTCCGCCCCTGCCCGGGCTCCCGCTCCGGCTGCGGAAGAGCCAGGCCGGGCCGCACAAGAGCCCGGCGCGGTCGCGGAGAGGCCCGCTCCGAGGCCGGACGAGGAGCCCGGCCCGGGGCCCGAAGTGGAGCGGGCGGCACCGGACAGCCCGAGTGAGCTCCCCCGCAAGTCGTGGGGCGCGGTGCTCAAGGGGAGCGTGCGGGAGTTCAAGGACGACGAGCTGACCGACCGGGCGGCGGCGCTCACGTACTACGGGGTGCTGGCGCTGTTCCCGGCGCTGCTGGTGCTGGTGTCGCTGCTGGGCATCACCGGCAGGTCGACGACGGACAGGGTGCTCGACAACGTCCAGCAGCTCGCCCCTGGTGCGGCCCGCGACATCATCACCCGGGCCGTCGAGCAGTTGCAGGGCAACGCCGGTATCGGCTCGCTGATGGCGATCGTCGGTCTCGTCCTCGCGGTGTGGTCGGCCTCCGGGTACGTGGCGGCGTTCATCCGCTCGGCCAACGCCGTCTACGACATGCCCGAGGGCCGGCCGGTGTGGAAGCTGCTGCCGGTGCGGGTGGCCGTGACGGTCGTGCTCATGGTGCTGGCCGTGATCAGCGCGCTGATCGTGGTCTTCACGGGCGGACTGGCACGACAGGTCGGAACCACGCTCGGGATCGGGGACACGGCGCTGACGGTGTGGTCGATCGCGAAGTGGCCCGCTCTGGTGGTGCTGGTCACGATCATGATCGCGATCCTGTACTGGGCGACCCCGAACGCCAAGGTGAAGGGGTTCCGCTGGATCACGCCGGGCAGTCTGCTGGCTCTGCTGATCTGGATGATCGCGTCGGCCGGCTTCGCGGTCTACGTGGCCAACTTCGCCTCGTACAACAAGACCTACGGCACCATGGCCGGCGTCATCGTCTTCCTGGTGTGGCTGTGGATCACCAACCTGGCGATCCTGCTGGGCCTGGAGTTCGACGCGGAAACGGTCCGGCAGCGGGCCATCGCCGGTGGTCATCCGCCCGAGGCCGAGCCGTACACGCAGCCGCGTGACACCCGTACGTGGGACGAACAGGACCGGCGCCGCTTGGAAGGGACCTGACCTGTTCAGCCCATGAGTCCGGCACCTGACCTGTTCAGCCCATGAGTCCGGCGGCGACCGTCGCGCCCAGTTCCCAGCACTTACCGACGTCGCCCTTGCCGGGCTCGCCGGTCACGGTCACGGCCTCGGCGGCGCGGCGCCAGCCGAGGCCCGTCGTGATCGACTCGATGCCCCGCACGGCTCCGGTGACGTCGTTGCCGCCGTGCACCCAGTAGCCGAAGGGCCGGCCGCGGGTCGCGTCCAGGCAGGGGTAGTAGACCTGGTCGAAGAAGTGCTTGAGGGCGCCGGACATGTAGCCGAGGTTGGCGGGGGTGCCGAGGAGGTAGCCGTCGGCGGCGAGGACGTCGGAGGCGGTGGCGGACAGCGCGGGCACGCGGACGACCCGGACGTCCTCGATCTCGGGGTCCGTCGCCCCGGAGACGACGGCTTCGAACATCGCCTGGCAGTTGGGCGAGGGCGTGTGATGGACGATCAGCAAGGTGGCCACGTCACCCGACCTTACAAGTCGTGACGACCATGAGTGTCCGGCGCGAGAACTGGTACCCGTCCGTCGCTCACCGTACGAGAAAGGGAGGTACCGCCTTGTCACAGGTAGAGGAATCCATCGAGGTCCGTGTCCCGGTGCACACCGCGTACAACCAGTGGACGCAGTTCGAGGACTTTCCCCAGTTCATGGACGGCGTCGAGCGCGTAGAGCAGCGCACCGACACCCTGACGCACTGGGTGACGAAGGTCGGCGGCCAGGAGCGGGAGTTCGACGCGGAGATCACCGAGCAGATCCCCGACGAGCGCGTCGCCTGGACCACCGTGAACGGCGAGGCCAGGCAGGCCGGTGTGGTCACGTTCCACCGCATCCAGGACGACACGACCAAGGTCATGCTCCAGATGGACTTCGACCCCAGTGGCGTGGCCGAGACCGCCGGCGACAAGCTCGGGTTCGTCAAGCGGCAGGTCTCCGGTGATCTGCGGCGGTTCAAGCAGTTCATGGAGGCCCGTGGGACGGAGACCGGGGCCTGGCGCGGCGAGGTCTGATCCGGCAAGCAACAGCAGGCGGCCGCCACCACTGCACGTGGTGGCGGCCGCCTGCTGTCGTCGCCCTCTCCTCGTCCGCTACGCCCCCACCGGCCGGGCCACCGCGCTCTGAAGCCGCTCCCGGGCCTGCTGACCCAGGTCGTTGAGGCGCAGGGCGAGTCGCGCCGCGGCGTCGTAGAGGGCGTGGACCGCCTGGAGGCGTTCCAGGCGCGGGGCCAGGGCCGAGAGGGCGATGGCCAGGGCCACGCCGGCCCAGCCCACGGGACCCAGCGGGGTGCAGCCGAAGAAGTGGCTGACGCCGGGCGTCTGGACGAGGGCGGCGAGTACGGCGGCCGAGCCGAGGGCGGTCACCCACACCAGCGGGCTGTGGCGCCGGCCGGAGAGGGTCTGCACGAGCTGGGCGCCGACCACGCCGCACAGGGCCATGGTGGTGGACCGGCGTTCGGTGCCGGGGGTGAGGCGGCCGATGAGGTACGCCGTGACCGCGCCGAGGCAGGTGGTGACGCCCCGGCGCCGGATGGAGCGCAGCAGCGGCGCGCCGAGGACGTCGAGGCCCATCGGGCCGGTCGCGGCGTGCTCCGCCGTCGAGGGGTCGTCGCTCGGCGTGACCGCCACCGCCATGGCCGGGAACATGTCGGTGAGCAGGTTGACCAGCAACAGCTGACGCGTCGACAGGGGCGAGGCGCCGGCCAGCAGGGTGCCGAGGACACTGAAGCCGACCTCGCCGGCGTTGCCGCCGATGAGGATGCTCACCGCGTCGGCGACGCTGCGCCACAGGGCACGGCCCTCGACGACCGCGTCCACCAGGACGGACAGGTCACCTGAGGTGAGCACGAGGTCGGCGGCGTTGCGGGCGGCCGCGGAGCCGCGGGACTCGATGCCGACCCCGACGTCGGCGGCGCGGATGGCGGCGGCGTCGTTGGCGCCGTCGCCGGCCATCGCCACGACCCGCCCGGCCTGCTGCAGGGCCTCCACGACGTGCAGCTTCTGCTCGGGTGCGACCCGGGCGATGACGCCCGCGCCGCGCAGCACCCGGACGCGTTCGCTGCGCTCCATGGCGACGAGTTCGTCGCCGGTCACCGCCTCGGTCTCCTCCGGCCAGCCCAGTTGCAGGGCGATGGCGCGGGCGGTCTCCGGGTGGTCGCCGGTGAGCATGACGGGGAGGATGCCGGAGCGGCGCAGCTCCGCGAGCAGGGCGTGCGAGGTCTCGCGCGGGACGTCGGCCAGGGCGACGAAACCGCTGAACTCCAGGTCCGCGAGCGGCGCGTCGAGTTCGGTGTCGGCGTCGTCGGCCCGGCAGCGGCGCCGGGCGACGGCGAGGACGCGCAGTCCCTGTCCGGCCAGCTCGTGGGCGGTGTCGGTCGTGCCGTCGGGGAGGTCCCGGCAGGCGGGCAGGATCGTCTCCGGGGCGCCCTTGACGACGAGGAGTTCGCCGAGGTCCGGGTCGCCGTCGCGGCCGACCGCCGCGGCGTAGCCCCGCCGCGTCTCGAAGGGCAGCTCGCCGGTCGGTGCCCAGCCCTGGTCGGGCGGGGCGACGTCGAGGACGGCCTCGTCGGTGGCGTGCGCGACGCGGCGGCCCTGACCCATCTCCTCCTGCGGGCAGGCACGCGCGGCCAGGCGCACGATCGGCTCGGCCTGTTCGGCGTCGACGGGCAGCACGGTGCCGTCGGCCGTGGCGACGCGGACCAGGCGCAGTTTGTTCTCGGTGAGGGTGCCGGTCTTGTCGAAGCAGACGGTGTCGACCCGCCCGAGCGCCTCCAGGGTGCGTGGGGTGCGGACCAGGACGCCGCGCCGGGAGAGCCGGCGGGCGGCCGCCATCTGGGCGACCGTCGCGACGAGCGGGAGTCCCTCCGGTACGGCGGCGACCGCGACCGCGACACCGCCGCTGACGGCGCGTCGTACGGGGCTGCCGCGCAGCAGGGACAGCCCGGTGACGGCGGCGCCGCCCGTGAAGGTCACCGGCAGGGCCTTGCGGGTCAGTTCCTGGAGCCGGGCCTGTACGCCGGCGGGCGGCGGGGTGCGGGCGGCGAGCGTGACGGCGCGGCCGGCCTCGGTCTGGTCGCCGGTGTTCACGACGAGCGCGGTGGCGCGTCCGGCCACGACGGTCGTGCCCTCGAACACCATGCAGGTGCGCTGGGCAACCGGCAGACCGGGGGTGGCCTCGACGGCCTTGGTGACCGGCAGGGACTCGCCGGTGAGCGCCGACTCGTCGACCTCGAGACCGTCGATGTCGAGCAGCCGGGCGTCGGCGGGCACGACGTCGCCGGCGCCGAGGGTGATCTCGTCGCCGGGTCGCAGCCGGGCGGCGTCGACGGTGACCGTGCGCCTGCGGCCGTCCCGCCTGCGGGCCTTGGGCTGCTGCCGGGCGGCCAGCCGGGCCAGTGCCTGTTCGGCGCGCATCCGCTGGAGTCCACCCGTCACGGCGTTGAGGTCCATGGCGCCGACGACCAGCAGCGCGTCGACGAGCGAACCGAGCAGCGCCGAGGCGACGGCGCCCGTGGCCAGGACGGGCGTGAGCGGATCGTCGAGTTCGCGGCGCACGGCTCCGGCCGCCTGCCAGGTCCAGCGGACGGGGGCCATGGCCGGGTGGTGGCCCAGGCGAGCGGCCTGTTGCCGCGAGCGGTCGGCGACCAGGGCGAGTCCGGTGGGCTCGCCGTCGCGGCGGGTGCGCCCCAGCCGGTCGCGGGCCTCGTCGGGTTCGAGGGCGTGCCACGGGATGTGCAACCGGGGCTGGGGCGGGGTGGCCCGGGCCACTCGGACGGCTTCCAGCCAGCCCGTCAGCAGGGCGTTCGCGGCGGCGATGTTGACGGGGGCGTGCCGGGTGAGGGGCCACAGGAGGCGGCGGCCCGGAGGCTGGCCGCCGCGCGCGACCAGGAGCCCCGACAGGGCCGCCCCCGCGCGGGCCAGGGTCTGTGAACGGCGTCCTACGCGCCGGGCCGCCGGGATCGCCGTCAGCAGCCGCCAGACGTCGGCGAGTCCGCCCGGGGCCAGCGCGTCGGCCCCCCAGGAGACGGCCGCGCGGCCGTCGGTGAGGGCGATGGCCACGTCACCGGCGGGCAGCCCGGCCGCCACGTGCCCGTCGTCGGACCCGTCCAGGCGGGCGACGGTCACCACCACGTGCCCGTCGTCCTGGAGGGCCCGCACGACGTCTCCGAACGGCTTCCCGCCCGGGGCGACCTCGTCGGCGAGCCGGACGATGTCCTTCAGGTCGGAGCCGCCCGCGATCACGACGTGCAGTCCCGCTCGGCGGGCGGCGTCGAGGACGGCCTCGGCGAAGGGATGGACCGGGTCGTCGGGAAACCCGTCAAGGTCCCCTTCGGCATCCTGCCGCCGGCTGCGCAGGGCGTCGGCGTGCAGGACGAGGGCGTCGGCGATCTCCAGCTGGCGCAGGCGATCCCCGCTGCGCACGAGGATCCCGGCCTGGGCGAGGAAGGTGCCGAGGGTCGCGGCGAACGCGGCCGGACCGTAGCGGGCCGCCTTCGGGGATCCGGCGAGGACGGCTTCGGCCGCCTCCCTCGCGGAGTGCGTGACGAGGAGGGTGGCGGCGGCACCGGCGAGGCTGCCGGTACTGGCGTGGGAGGCGTACTCCTGCGCGGGCGTCACCTTGAGCGGCGGCCGGGTGTCCGGAGGACAGGGCAGGCTGGTGCGCCGTTCCTGGCAGATGTCGTCGTGCAGTGCCTCGAAGGCCGCGGCCCTGGCGACGGCTTCGGTCAGCTGGCTGCCGCGCAGCACGCCGTCGAGCACGAGCGCCAGCGGGGTCTGGCCGACGCCGTGTGCGGCTGCGTTGACGGCGGTGAGGACGAGTTCCATGCCGGAGGTGCCGAACCGCTTCCGGAGCACGGCCCGGAAGCGGGGGTTCTCCCGCAGCAGCGTGACGGTGGCGGTGACGATGCGTGAGGTGGGCGGCAGGCGCAGGGACCGGCCGGCCAGGGCGCCGGCCGCGCCGGCGGCGTCCAGCAGGATCGCCGCCGCGGTGACGCGCACCTCGCCGGGGTCGCCGGGGTGGGCGGCCTCCTGGGCGACCGGGTCGGCGCCCTCGGTCAGGCCGAGGCGGGCGGCGAGCTCTGCGGCCCGCTCGCTGACGCGGTCGGTGACGGCGTCCTCGACCACTGTGATCACCAGGCGGGACAGGCCCTCGTCCCAGTACGCCGCGAGCACGTCCGGGTGGTCGAGCAGTTCCCCGGCGACCTTGCGTGCGAGGCCGCCGATGTCGCCGTCGGGCCGCCGCAGGGCGATGTGGAGGCGCCGCCCCGCCTTCCATTGCTGTCCGCCGGACAGGGCGTTGCGCGCGACGTTGCGGACGCGCCGCGTGGTGTCGTAGACGGACGTCGCGCCCTGGGCGGTGCTGCGGGCGGCGCCTGCCGCCGCCCCAGCCATGGCCCCGACGAGCGGGGCGAAACGTGTGAGCATCTCCTGTTTCCCGACTCAGCCGGTGGGCCGGCTGTCGTGTCCTTGCCGGCGGGTCTGCTCCCCGTCCGGCTCCTCCCCGTGCGGGTCGTGGTGCGCGGTGGCCTCGGCGACCTGCTTCAGCGCGGAGGCGGTGGCGGTGTCGCCCACTTTCGCCGGCTGTTCGTGGACGTGGTTCTCCGGCCGGTCCTGCCGGTAGTGGGACGAGGCGAGTTTGTCGCCGGGGCCGTACGAGGAGGTGTCCTGATCGTCCGGCCTGTCCTCGGCGCCGGCTCCGGAGCTGCGTTCACCTGCCCCGGCAGTCTGCGTGCCGCCGTTCGATGACGCGCCGTCGGGTCGCTGTCCGGGCTTCGGCTGCGTCAGCCAGGCCACGGCCGCGCCGGTCAGCGCCACCGGCCACTCCACCACTCCGGCCACGCCGAGCACTCCGGCACCGGCGTAGACCGCCATCCGGCGGCCGCGCGGCGACACCGCGCCGATCCGGTCCAGGGTGTCTTCGGCCACCTTGCCCACCTGCTCCGCACCCGGCAGATGCCTCAGACCGGACGCGACGGCCCGCAACGGCTGCGGAAGATCGGGCGAACGTGATGTCTCCTGGTTCATGGCGACCTCCACAAGCGCGTTGTCCAGCGGCTTCAACCGGTTTCCCAGGTCTTTCCCCCATATTCCGACTTTGCTGGAGCTATCGCTTGTCTTGTTCGGTCGAGGTCCCGCAGGACGGTCTCGCCGTCGTGGACGCCGCCCATGCAGCGCTTGGTGTACGACTGCCATCCGTCGCCCACGGCGGAGATGACGATCGAGCCGCCACCTGCGATGCACTGGCTCGCTGTGACGTCCGCCGGGCGGGCCGCAGCGTGTGCGGGCGCGGCGAGCGCCACCACGGCCAGGGCGGTGAGCAGGGCGTACGGCAGCTTGTTCACGGGGGGCTCCTTCCTGCGGGGGGTCCGTGCCATGCCAGCGTCACCAGGGCGGGCACGGGCTGCCACCGGACGTGGTCCGCCCGGGCCGCCGCGGGGAGGAGAGTCGGGTCGTCCGGTAGATCCATCGATGGTCATGCGAGACGGTGCACGTGGTGCAGGTCCGGAACGAGCGTGGCCGGACACTCGCGGTCGCCCCCCGGCAGGCGGTGCAACTACTGCGTCGCGCGCAACACGCCGGGGACGGCGGGCAGCGGCTGGCGGACACGACGGCGGAGCGCAAGCCGACCGTCGACGCTGCCGGCCGACGATGCGCTGCCGGCCGACGACGCGCTGTCGGCCGACGACGCCTTCCTCGACGGCGACGAGGAGGCGGCGCGCCACATCGGCGAGCAGATCGCCGTGCTGCTGCGGAGACGGGGCTGTCCCGGTACGGGTGCCGGTGCGGTACGTGATGGCGAGTGCGACCCCGGGCGTGCCCGGGTGCCGTCGCCCACTCCCCCGGCATCGCCGACGGACTGTCCCTGACCGCGCGGGACTACGCCGTGCCCGATCCGCACAGGCAGGAGGTGGACGGCCGCGACCTGTTCCGCAACGCCGCTCACGAGGCGCTCGCCGCCGGTGGGGTACGCGTGCGCTGGGTGGAGAACTTCGCCTGGTCACCTGGTGGGCGGAGAGGCGCACTGCGCGAGGAACGCGCTGCGCGACACGTCCAGAGGTGTGCCGTGGTGGAGCACCGCCCGGGGCGATGACAGGGCCAGGGGGCCGGACACGCCGGTCGGGCAGCCGTTCCGGTTCGTCGCGGTCGGCGTCGGCCTCGGCCTCGGCGGAAACCGGCCCTCGGCCCGGAGCTCTTCGAGGCCTTCCGTGTCGGTGTGACGGCTCAGGGTACTCAGAGCAGGCACGCAGACAGGCCGTCACGGGTCCGGGCACCGCGCGGCGGCGGGGTGCCCTTTCGGCGAATGGAGTGGTCATGACGCAGAACGGTGATGACGCGACGCTCGTCCGGCGACCGGGAATCCCCGATTTCCGGCTGGCCCCGGACCAGTCCGAGCCCGCGCCACCGCAGGACCCGCAGGCCGACGAGCCGCCGCAGGAACTGCCCCTGGACCGCAACCAGGCGATCCTGGAGGCGGCCAAGCAGGTCGGTGCCCTGCTGAAGCACAAGGGGCACCTGTTCGCGCTGGCCGGGAGCGTGGCCGCCTACGCCCACGGCGGCGAGAAGAACCTCCAGCACGACGTCGACTTCGCGATCCGCCCCGAGGACGCGGACGCGGTGGCGGCCACGCTCCGCGAGGCCGGGCTGACGGTCTACAGCCCGCCGGAGGACTGGCTGATCAAGGCCACGTGTTTCGGCCAGCCGGTGGACATCATCTTCGAGCTGGCGCACCGGCCTGTCGGCGCGGACATGCTGGAGCGGGCGGAGGAGGTCTCGGTCGACTCGGTACGGATGCCCGTGCTGGCCCCGACCGACCTGCTGTGGAGCCTGATCGCCGCCTTCTCCGAGCACCACTGCGACTTCGGCGCGGCCCTGCCCATCGCGCGTGCGCTGCGCGAGAAGGTCGACTGGGAGCGGGTGCGGCGCGAGTGCGGGGACGCGCCCATGCCCGCCGCCTTCTTCTTCCTCCTGGAGCGCCTGAACGTCATCTGATGCGGAAGGAACACCCATGACTACCCACGGCTCACAGCACCCGGGTGGCGGGGAGCCGGAGCAGAACCTGGACTACCGGATAGCCCACCTGCAGGACCGCCTCGCCTCCGGTGACCTCGGTGAACTGGGCGTACGGCTCGAGGCCCGAGGCCAGACGGTGCTGCTCACCGGCACCGTGCCCTCGGCGCCCTGCCGCGACGAGATCGTGCGCACCGTCCAGGAGGAGCTCGCCGGGGTCCCGGTGCACACCGACCTCGTGGTCACCGAGACGTCCTCACCCGACCACGCGGAGGAACTCGCATGATCCGCATCGCAGCCGTCGGAGACATCCACATGGGGCCCGACAACGAGGGCCTGCTCCGCCCCGCCTTCGAGACCCTGCCCGAGTGCGCCGACCTCCTGCTGCTGGCCGGGGACCTGACCCGGCACGGCACCCCCGAGGAGGCCCGGGTGGTGGCCCGGGAGGTCGGGGACCTCGGGGTTCCGGTGGTCGCCGTGCTGGGCAACCACGACCATCACGACGACCGGCCGGACGAGGTCACGGCCATCCTCCGGGAGGCCGGTGCCCATGTCCTGGAGGGGCAGGGGACGGTCGTGAAGAGCGGCGGGGCGCGGATCGGCGTGGCCGGCACCAAGGGGTTCGGCGGCGGTTTCGTCGGCCGCTGCGCCGGGGAGTTCGGCGAGCCGGTCATGAAGGAGTTCGTCAGGTACTCGCGCCGGTGCGCCGACAGCCTGCGCGCGTCCCTGGAGCAGTTGGGTGAGGAGGGCTGTGACGCGCGGATCGCCCTGACCCACTTCTCCCCCGTCCCGGACACGCTGGCGGGCGAGCCGCTGGAGATCTATCCGTTCCTGGGCAGCTATCTGCTGGCCGAGGCGATCGACACCGCCGGTGCCGACCTCGCGGTGCACGGGCACGCGCACGCCGGTACGGAACACGGCATGACGAGCGGCGGCGTACGGGTGCGCAACGTCGCGCAGCCGGTCATCGGGCGGGCCTTCCACGTCTACCATCTGCCCGTCCACGAACACGCCACCACGGGTGCCGCCGCGCAAGTGGCCCGCTAGACAGCCCAGTCCCCATCCGCCGCCGGCCCAGCCGGCGGCGTTTTCGCGTCCCGTTCGTGTCCCGCGACACGCGGCGCCTGCCATCGGTCCGCCGCTGACGGCTGCGTGACGTGACGAGCCGCTCCTCCCGTACCGCCTCTGGTGTGAACGCCCCGCAAGTCGTGCCGCTATCAGGCATTTTGTCTGCTTAGCATGCTTGCTCCGCGCCCCGCACGAGAGGACACCAGATGGCGCTGACGGGTCGTCAAAAGCCACCGTCCGAGCATGCCTTCTCCCCGCACGACGCCGTACTGCGCACCGCGGCACCGCACGTCGCCCGCCGTCGCTTCCTGACCGTCACCGCGGCGGCCGCGATGCTCGCCTTCTCCACCAACCGGCCGGCCCGCGGTGTCACTGCCGCTCCCGAGCTCGACGCGGCGCGGATCACCAACGACCCGTTCACCCTCGGCGTGGCATCCGGGGACCCGCTGCCCGACTCGGTGCTGATCTGGACCCGGCTCGCTCCCGAGCCGTTCGCGGAGGACGGCGGCCTGGGCCAGCAGCGGGTCGTCGTCCAGTGGGAAGTGGCCATGGACGAGTGGTTCGCCCTCGTCGAGCACCAGGGGGTCGCCACGGCCCACCCCGAGTACGCCCACAGCGTGCACGTCGACGTCAAGGGCATGATGCCGGACAGCCACTACTACTACCGGTTCCGGGTGGGCACCTGGATCAGCCCCGTCGGCCGCACCCGGACGGCGCCGGCCGAGGGCAGTGCCGCGGACAGCCTGCGACTGGCCGCGGTCGCCTGCCAGGCCTACCAGGACGGCTACTACACCGCCCACCGGCATCTGGCGCAGGAGGACGTCGACGTGGTCTTCCACCTCGGCGACTACCTGTACGAGTACCCGGTGGACTCCGCCGGCGGGGACCGCCGCTACACCGACCGCAAGCTGCCCGACGTGTTCAACCGCGAGACCACCACGCTGGCGGACTACCGGCTGCGCTACGCGCTCTACAAGAGCGACCCGGACCTGCAGGCCGCGCACGCCCAGCACCCGTTCGTCGTCACCTGGGACGATCACGAGACCGAGAACAACTACGCGGGCGCCATCGACGAGAAGGGCGGTCCTCCTGAGCAGTTCCTGGTGCGGCGTGCCGCCGCCTACCGGGCGTACTGGGAGAATCAGCCGCTGCGTGCCGAGCAGCTGCCGCAGGGGCCCGACGCCCGGTTGTACCGCCGGCTGGCCTGGGGCTCGCTCGCCCAGTTCGACATCCTCGACACCCGCCAGTACCGCTCCGACCAGGCCTACAACGACCGGCCGCACGCGCCGGGCCCCGAGTCCGACGATCCGGCCCGCACCCTCACCGGCGCCGCGCAGGAACGCTGGCTGCTGGACGGCTGGCGGAACTCCGCCGCGCTGTGGCACGTGATGCCCCAGCAGGTGTGCTTCTCCCAGCGCAAGTTCGACCTGACCGCGCCGGCCCGGGTCTCCATGGACGCCTGGGACGGCTACCGCGCCTCCCGCAACCGCGTCATGGCGGGCGCGAAGGCCGCGGGCATCGACAACTGGATGGTCCTCACCGGCGACGTCCACGTCGGGTACGCCTTCGACATCAAGGACGACTTCGACGACCCGGCGTCCAGGACGGTGGGCACGGAGTTCACCTGCACCTCCATCGCCAGCGGCGGGAACGGCGCCCAGAAGCCGACCGAGTGGGACACGTACATGAAGGCCAACCCTCACATGAAGTTCTTCGACGGCCGGCGCGGCTACGTCCGGGTCGCACTGGGCCGCGAGAACGCCCAGGCCGACTTCCGGACCGTCTCGGCCATCACGACGCCCGGGGGCACCGTCTCGACGGCTGCGTCCTTCGTCACGGAGGTGGGTTCCCCCGGTCTCAAGCCCGCGTGACTCGCCTGGCGTCCGCAGTACTGCACTTGGCGCCCCTTCCCCGCGCCAAAGCGCGAAACGGGGCGGCCCGGGACATCACTCAGGGCCGTTCCGGCAAGGCCTATGGCCTTGCGACAGTTCCAGCGTGAGCGAAGGAGACACACCGAATGGTCCACAGACATGCCGTGACCGGCCGCCGGGCGGCCCTGACCGCGCTCGGCGCGCTGGTCGCCACCGGGATCCCCTCGGCCGTGGCGGCCGAGCCGGCGCCCCCAGCGGGACCTCTGCCCTCGTCCGCCCAGACCCTCGGCGCCGACCGGCCGTCGGCTCCGGTACTGCGCGCTCTGCAGCGCGACCTCGGGCTGACCCCGGCCCAGGCGTCCCGGCGGCTGGTCAACGAGGCGGAGGCGGGCACCCGGGCGGGGCGACTGCGCAACGCGCTGGGCGACCGTTTCGCGGGGGCCTGGCTGCGCGGCGCGACGTCACAGGAGCTGATCGTGGCGACCACCCACGCGACGGATGTGCCCACCATCAGGGCCCAGGGCGCCAAGGCGGCCGTCGTGAAGAAGACGCTCCGCGACCTCCAGGCCGCCAAGCGGAGGCTGGACGCGGCGGCGGGTCGCGTCAGCACGCGCGACACACCCCTGTGGTACGTCGACATCCCGGCGAACCGAGTCGCGGTGGAGGCCACGAACAAGGCTGCGGCCGCCGTCTTCGTCAAGGCCGCGGGTCTCGACGGCAAGAGCGTGGGCGTCAAGGTGACGGCGAACCGGCCGCGCCTTCTCGCGGAGATCACGGGCGGCGACGCCTACTACGTCGACGGCTCCGCCCGCTGCTCCGTCGGCTTCTGCGTCACCAAGGGCGACCAGCAGGGCTTCGCCTCGGCGGGCCACTGCGGCAAGAGCGGCGCCAGGACGACCGGGTTCAACAACGCGGAGCAGGGCACGATCCAGGCTTCCACGTTCCCCGGCAAGGACATGTCGTGGGTGGCCGTCAACGACCAGTGGACGACCACCCCGAACGTGAGGGTCGCGGGCGAGCAGAAGGTGCAGATCACCGGCTCGGTCCAGGCGCTCGTCGGGGCCGCTGTCTGCCGCTCCGGCTCCACCACCGGGTGGCACTGCGGACAGATCGAGCAGCACGACACCAGTGTCAGCTACGCCGAGGGCAGGGTGGACGGGCTGACCCGGACGACGGTGTGCGCCGAGCCGGGCGACTCCGGCGGGCCCTTCGTCGCGGGCGTTCAGGCGCAGGGCGTGACCTCCGGCGGTACGGGCGACTGCAGGAGCGGGGGCACCACCTTCTACCAGCCGATCAATTCCCTGCTCAGGGACTTCGGCCTCACGCTCAGGACCGCCGCCGCCCAGGCCTCGGCACCGCGGGACAACGTCGCGCAGGCGTGGGCCGCCGGACGGGTCTATGAGGCCGGTGTCACGGTGAGCCACGCCGGTGCGCGCTACCGGTGCCTGCAGGCCCACCAGGCCCAGGGCGCGTGGGCGCCCAGCCGCACTCCGGCCCTCTGGCAGCGGGTGTGACGAAGGGTCAGGGCTGTCCGGCGCCGGTGCGGCACGTGCCGTCGGTGCCGGACGGGCCCCGCTACTCCTCCTCCGCCAGCAGCGCGTACGCGGTGGCCAGGAACGGGTCGTGGGCGCGGAAGCGGCGGGTGCACAGCGCGGCCAGGGCCGTGCCGGTGTCGGGGCGGAAGCCCAGGAACGCCTGCTGGCCGAGGGTCGCGCCGCTGTGGAAGTACATCGGTCCGCCGCCGGTCGGGTGACAGAACCAGGCGATGGTGTGGACGTGCCGGTGCCCGATGCCCCGGCGGAGCACGGGGCGGCGCACCGCGCGCAGGGCGGCGGCGAGCTGCGATGGTGCTCCGTCCGGGTCCAGGTGAGCCTCGATGAAGGTGAGCAGGTCGTGTGGCGTGGCCCGCACGGCACCCGCCGCCTGGAAGCCCCCGGCGTCGAAGGGGGGCACGGGCGACTCGCCGTCCTTGCCGTGCCCGGGGGCGTCGAACCCGGAGTCGTCCGCCCGCAGAGTCGTGCCGTTGAGGCCGAGCGGGCGCAGGACCTGGCCGGTGAGCAGGTCCTCCCACGGTGTGCGGGTCGCGGCGGCGAGTGCGTGTCCGAGTACGGCGACGCCGTAGTTGGAGTAGCGCCAGCGGGTGCCGGGGCGGTGGCGGGGCCGGTGACGCAGGAAGGCGTCGACGACCCGGGCGGCGGGGAAGCGGGC
>NZ_NGFN01000014.1:36829-54445 GCF_002148965.1 Streptomyces swartbergensis
GGGAAGCGGGCGTAGGGGTTGGTGTGCCAGGCGGGCAGGCCCCGGAGATAGAAGCCGGCCGGCAGTGGGGGCAGTCCGGAGGTGTGGGTGATCAGGTGGGCGAGCGTCACCGGGTTGGCGTCGGTCGGCCGCCGCCCGTCCAGGAGGGCCGCGGCCGGTTCCCCGCCGGACAACTCGCCGCTGTGGATCAGCCGGGCCAGCAGCAGGCCGGTGAACGTCTTGGCGCCCGAGCCGATCTCGTAGCGGAGGTCGGCGCGGGGAAGCGGCGGGGGCGGAGCGGTACCGCCGCTGAGAACGGTGCGGCGGCCGTGGCGGGAGAGGGCGAAGACGACGTCCGGGGCGTCGGATGCGGTGACGGCGTCCGCGAGCCGCTCGGCGAGCGGGCCGTCCGGGGGAACGGACCACGACGGGACGTGCCCTGCACTGGGCGCGGCCGCCGGCGCCGCAGGGGGGGCCGGAGGCTCGACCGTCGCCGTGTCCCGCAGCGGCGAGGACTCATCCGCCGACCGGGCACCCGGAGCCGGGGCCCGGCCCGTCGGTGTGTCGCGCGGGACCGCCGGGCCCTGCTCCGTTGCCGTGTCACGCAGGGGCGGAAAGTCGTTCGCCGGCCTGGCACGCGGAGCCGGAGTCTCGGCGTCGTCGAGCGGCTCGCCCGGCCACGGCGTGTGCCGACAGGTCATCATGAGGCCTGGACCAGCAGGGACAGGGACCGGGAGGTGGCCAGGACGGAGGCGTAGGCGGCGACCAGGGTCGAGTGGTAGACGATGTCGAACACCTCGTCGGGGGCGCCCTCGGGCATCGCCCGCAGGGCGGGCATGGCCCCGTCCGGCTGCTGTGCGGCGGCGAAGCCCCTCCAGGCCCGTTCGTCCAGGGTGGGGCAAGGCAGGCAGGCGTCGACCACGAGCAGTTCGCCGAGCAGGTCCCAGCGTTCCAGATCCAGCCAGTCGTCGATCCAGACCGGCAGCCAGGTCGCGAGGTAGTCCGCGGTGACGGGCGGCAGGCCGTCCGGCCTCTCCCCCCAGTCGGTCAGGTGGAACACGTTGTGGGTGACGTCGTAGGCGATGTGCCCTTCCACCGTCCAGGGCTCGGGGGTGCGGGCCAGCCAGGTCGTGTCCCGCAGGTCGGCTTCCGGCGGCCGGGGCGGGAGGCCGAACCGGCGCTGGAACGCGGACAGGCCGAGCCGCCGGGTGGGGGTCGTCTCGAACACCACCCAGCTGTCCAGCCGGTGGTTCAGGGCGGTCGCCCGCTCGATCTCCGGCTGGCTGTAACCGAGTTCCTTGAAAGGCAGGTACACCTCGAACGGGATGGGGGAGAGCGGCTCCGTGAGCTGCCCCCGCACGAGCATGCGACCGCCGTCCAGCGTCTCGCGCCAGGCATGGTCGAGGAGTTGCCGGGCCAGCTGCGCCTGGCGCGATCCCGAGACACCCTCGCGGAACAGCACCTTGCAGATCATGGCGAGTTCGCCGATGGGTTTGAAGCGTTCCAGAAAGCCGATCTCCGGGTCGACGTCGGGTTCCAGCTGGAATCCGTCGCGGTGGGCCCACAGCCATTCCAGCGCGCCGACTCCGACGTTGTGGATCAGGCGGGTGTCGGTCATCCCAGCACTCCTTGTCCGCCCGGCCGGTGGTGCGTGCCTGCCCGGGCTCCGTCGTCGAGCCGCCCGGTGGTCAGGGTTGCGGCGAAGGCGGCCATGAGGGTGGGGTGGTAGTGGGTGAAGAAGTCCGGGCCGATGTCGTGGTCCGTGCCGCCCCCCTGCTCCGGGACCGCGCCGGAGGGGTGCTGTACGGCCGCGATCCGCGCCCAGGCGTCCTGGAGGACATCCCGTTCGGGCAGCAGCGGCAGGCTCGCCGCCACGGCCAGCAGCTCGCAGCCGAGGTCCCACATCCCGGCGTCCAGACAGGTGTCGAGCCAGGGCGGCAGCCAGTCGGCCAGGTAGTCGGCCAGGTCCGGTGGTACGCCCCCGGGCCCGGCGCGTCCCCAGTCGGTCAGATGGAAGACCACATGGGTGAGGGAGTAGCCCGAGGACGCCTCGAAGGTCCAGGGCTCGGGCAGTCCGGCCAGCCAGGTGCGCCGCAGCGCCTGCGGCATCGTGTCGGATCCCCGGATGCCGCTGTGTGCCTCGGCGTTCAGGACGCCGAGCCGCCGCGTGGGTTCCTGCTCGGTCAGCCGCCAGCCGCGGGTGCGGGCCACCGTGGCGATGGCCGCCTCGTAGCGGGGGTGCCGCAGGCCCGCCGCGGCCATGGCGGCGTACACCTCCAACGGGTAGGTGGCGAAGGGCTCCAGCCGTTGCAGGCGCACGAACAGCTCTCCCCGGCCGGTCTGCTGCCATACGAAGGCCATCAGGTCGGCCGCGCACGCGTGGAGCGGATCCGGAGGCTCGGTGTGCCGGGACACGGTCGCGCACACCTGGGCCAGTTCCCCGAGCGGCTTCCAGCTGCGGTTCACCTGTCCGTCGGCGGCCAGCGCGTCCTCGCCCAGCGCGAACTGCTCGCGATGTGCGGACACCCACTCCAGGGCGTCTTCGGCCACCTGCCGCGTCACCTGTGACTGCCTCACACGAACGCTCCCGCCCGGGTCAGCCGTGCCGCCCTCACCTGCAGCGCCACGAGCGGGTCCTGACCGCCCATCAGCTCCACGAAGTCCAGGCCGTTCTCGAGCCCCAGCGTTTGCGGTACGCCCTCCAGCAGGGTCAGCCAGCGTCCGGCGCCGGCCGCCTGCCGCCAATCCCTGCGGCGTACGGCGCGCACGAAGCCCCGGGCGACGTCGACCGGACGGTGCCCAGCCGCGCGGGCGACCGCGCAGTCCTCCCCGGGCAGGGCGAGGGCGGCCAGCACGGCGAGCTGGTGCGTCAGTACTTGCCAGGTCGTGCCCTCGAGCCAGGAGGCGTCGGGTTCCTCGTCCGGGCCGTCGGCGTGGCCCGGGTCGAGCCGCCGCAGCATGCGCCGCATGGCCCAGTGGCTCCACACGACGGTGGGAGCGGCTCCGGCGCCGGGTGGGTAGGCCTCCACGGCCTTCCGGAACACGGCGAGTTCGTCGGGCAGGGGCGGGGCGCCGTGAAGCGTGCTCGGCAGCAACGCGTCGGCTCCCAGCACACGTACGGCCGCGAGGGCGAGGCCACCCGCTTCCCCGGCGGCCGCCATAGGGGCGGCCGCACGAGCGTGGTCTCCGCTCCGAAGAGCGGAGACCACACCGGAAGCGAGGTCCTGCACCGCGCCCTGCAAGAGAGGCGAAGTGCGTGACTGCTCCATGGTTGCTCCTGTCTGTCCGGTCAGCCCTTCTTGGGGCGCGGGGTAGGCGGCGAAATGAGCAGACCGAACTTGCCCCCGAACAGCGCAAGTGCGGCGCACTCACGGCTGTCGCGGTAGACACCGTCGACCTCTGCGGGGTCGAGCGCCGCCTCGATGTCGGCACTCTGGACGTCCGTCAGTTCCTCGGTGAACTTCTCGGTGGAAGTCATTGCACCATCTCCTAGGTGGAAGCGGATGCTTTCCCCTCTAGTGCACCTGATACGGACAAATCATGCCAACTTACCCATGAGTTTATTTCCGTCACATATTCAACAGCGGGCACATGAGTCACAGGTGCCGGTCATTGACGCCACGCGGTGCGGACCACCGGCTCAGCCTCGCGCCACGACCCGCAGGGTCCGGACGGAGGAGTCCGCCGCGTCGGGGATGAGGACGCCGTGCTCGACGCCGCTGCGCAGGTAGTCCAGGACCTCGTCGGTGACGACCTCGCCGGGTGCCACCACGGGCACGCCCGGCGGGTAGGGGCTGATCATCTCCGCGGAGATCCGTCCGGCGGCCCGCTCGGCGGGCACGTGCTCGACCGGGGCGAAGAACGCCTCGCGGGGCAGCATCGCCTGCTCCAACTCCAGCGCCGAGGGCTCGGGCAGATGGACCGGTGGCCGCCGCTCGATGGTGTCCGCCCGTTCGACGAGCGCGGCCAGGGCGTCCACCAGGACCGTCTCGGTCTCGTCGTCGTCCGCGTGGGTGATCGAGGCGCTGATACGGCAGGTGTCCGAGCCCCCGACGTCCACGTGGCGGTGGGTGCGCAGCCACTCCGCGGCCTGCATCCCGCTGATGCCGAGCTTGCGTACGTCGATGACGAGCTTGAGCGGATCGAGGTCGGCGGTGAGCCCCTCCTCCACGACCTCAGGGCCCATGGGCCGCAGGCCCGGCAGGTCGGCGACCACCGCCCGGATGCGCTCGGCCCGGCGGATGGCGGCTTCCAGGAGTTCGTGCCCCCGTTCGACCATCTGGCGGCGCCAGCCGTCGAGCGTGGCGTACACGAGCGAGGAGGCGCTGGTGGTGCCGAGCAGGTCCTCGCGCTGTTTGAGCGCCTCGGGCGACACGCGGTCGTGCTGGAGGTGGAAGACCGAGCTCTGTTCCACGGCCCCGCCCATCTTGTGCACGCTGGTCACCACCAGGTCGGCCTCGGCGTCCATGCCCCAGGCGGGCAGGGCCGGGTGGAACGGCAGGTGGGCGCCCCAGGCCTCGTCGACGATGACGGGAACGTCGAACTCGTGGCACACCCGGGCCACTCCCCCGATGTCCGCGCACGATCCCCAGTCGGTCGGCGTGATCAGCAGCATGCCCTTGGCGTCCGGGTGCTCCTGGAGCCGCCGGCGGACGTCGTCGGGCTCGGGCGGGTGGGCCAGGTGCCGTTCGGCGTCGAACTTCGGGTGCACCCAGATCGGTTCGACGCCGTTGACGACGACGGCCGCGATGACGGACTTGTGGGCGTTGCGCGACAGCAGCAGCTTCTCGCCCGGCCCGGCCGCGGCCAGCATCGCGGTCTTCACGGACAGGGAGCTGCCGCAGGTGGAGAAGAACGCGTGCTCGGCGCCGACCGCGTCCGCCATCAGCTCCTGGGCCCGGCTGAGGACGCCCTGCGACTGGCGGCGGTCGTCGAGGCCGTTGAGGGAGAGCACGTCGGAACGGAACACGTCGAGCCCGACGATCTCCGCGACCCGGGGGTCCACTCCCCTGCCCTGCTTGTGGCCCGGCGGGCCGTAGGCGATGTCGCCGCGGCGCCGGAAGTCCTCCAGCGCCTCCAGGACGGGCACGCGCGAGTGGTCCATGGTTCCTCCCAGATCCGGCCCGCCCGGCCGCCGCCGCGGCGTCCACGCTGTCGTGGCCCGGCGGGTACACCGACCGTGTTGCACTCGGGCACCGGTCGAAACGCGGCGGGTGTGGCGGCGACGGGCGGGGCCTGCTCAGGGCACAGCCGCACAGGTCGAGGCACGGCGGCGCCGCCCGCACCCGGCGGGGTCCCGCCCAAAGGCACATCCGCTCCGGACGAAACGCGGCGAGTGGGGCGGCAGGGCGAAATCCGGCCGGGGACACGGCCGCCGCGGACGGAACACGGCGGTGCCGCCGCCCCCGGCGCGGACCCTGCCCAAAGGCACAACCGCACCAGAGGAAACACAACGACCGCCACGGCAAGGCGACACCCGATCGGGGACGGCCGCACCAGACGACACGCGGCGAGTGTCGCCACACCCGGCGGGCACCCGCGCAAAGGCACAACCGCACCGGAGGAACACCGCCGTGCCACCGCACCCACCGCAGACCCTGCCCAAAGACACAACCGCACCAGACGAAACACAACGACCGCCACGGCAAGGCGACACCCGATCGGGGACGGCCGCACCAGACGACACGCGGCGAGTGTCGCCACACCCGGCGGGCACCCGCGCAAAGGCACAACCGCACCGGAGGAACACCGCCGTGCCACCGCACCCACCGCAGACCCTGCCCAAAGACACAACCGCGCCAGACGAAGCACAGCAAGCATCACGGCAGGGCGGTACGGCCGCGCCAACGAAACACCGCGGGTGCCGCCCGCGCTCGGGGTGGACCCGACTGAGGGCGCAAGCGCACCGGCCGGAAGACAGCGAGCGTCACGGCAGGACGAAACCCGCCAAGCGACACGGCCGCCCAGGTGGAAACGCGGCGGGTGTCGCCGCATCGGGCGGTGAAACCCGGTCGGGGACACACCGCAGCCGACGCCGGGGAGGCCCCTGTGGAGCGCACGCGCGAGGACGTACACCAGGCTGTCCGTGAGGAGGTGGCGGCCCGGGCCTACGCGCTGTGGGGTGTGACCTCGCGGCTGCACGCCGACCCCGAGTACGCCTTCGCCGAGCACCGGGCGGCGGCCTTGCTGTCGGGTGAGCTGGAACGGGCCGGTTTCGCCGTGGAGCGCGGCGTGGCGGGGATGCCGACCGCGTTCACGGCGCGCTCGGGCCGGGGCCGGCCCGCGGTCGCGCTGCTGCTGGAGTACGACGCCCTGCCCGGCCTCGGCCACGCGTGCGGCCACAACCTCATCGCGGCGGCGAGCCTGGGAGCCGCGCTGGCGGTGCGGGCCGTGGCGGAAGAGTCCGCCGGGTCGGTGCTGGCGGTGGGCACCCCCGCCGAGGAGGGCGGAGGCGGCAAGGCCCTGGAGGTGGAGGCGGGGGTGTTCGACGGCGTCGACGCGGCGCTGATGTTCCATCCGGGCGTCTACAGCTGGGCGCGGGCGCCGCTGACCGCGCAGGTACAGTACCGGGTGGGCTTCCACGGCCGGGCCGCGCACCCCACCGGGAACCCGACGGAGGGCATCGACGCGCTCGCGGCGCTGGTGGAGCTGTTCAATGTGCTGGCCGTGCTGGGGCGGCGGCTGCCGGAGGGCTCGCACGTGCAGGGCATCGTCACCCGGGGCGGCACCGCCACGAACATCGTCCCGGAGTACGCCGAGGGCCTGTTCGGTCTGCGCGCGGCCACGACGCCGGCGCTGGAGGACCTCACGGACCGGCTGCGGGAGTGTGCCGAGGGCGTGGCCCGGGCCACGGGCACCACCGCCGAGGTCGAGCGGGCCACCGTGCGCTACGAGCACTTCCGGGACAGCGAGGCACTGTCCGAGCGGTTCGCCGCACATCTGTCCCGGGCCGGGATCCCGCTGTCACCGCCCGTGCCCGGCGTGTACCTGGGGTCGTCCGACATCGGGAACGTCAGCACGCGGGTGCCCGCCATCCACCCGTTCGTCGCGATCATGGACGAGGGCGGCTCCGACCACACCCCGGAGTTCGCCGGGGCCGCCGCCTCGCCCCGGGCCCGCGAGGTGCTGGTCGCCGCCACGGAAGCCCTCGCGTGCACCGCCGTGGACGTCCTGCTGTCCGAGGAACTGCGCGAGGAGGCCTGGGCTCGGCACCGGGCGGCGCGAACGGGGTGAGTGCTTCCGCCCCTGGTGGGGAACCCGGCGAACGCCGTACCCACCGACACCCTGGAGAAGGCCATGAGTCTGTTGCGCGTACTCGGCCGTCCCATGCTGGCCTCGATGTTCCTCACGGGCGGCCTGAACTCCGTCCGTGACCCGAAGGAGGTCGCCCCGGCCGCCGAGCCTGTCGTCCAACCGGTCACCGAACGCGTCTCGGCGCTGCCGGACCGCACCGAGCAGGTCGTACGGCTGAACGGCGCCGTGCAGGTCGCGGCCGGGCTGATGCTGGCCACCGGGCGCATGCCGCGTCCGGCCGCGCTGGCCATCGCGGCCACGCTGGTGCCGACGACGCTCGCGGGGCACCGCTTCTGGGAGGCGGAGGATCCTTCGCAGCGGGCCGAGCAGCGGATCCACTTCTTCAAGAACATGTCCATGCTCGGCGGGCTGCTGATCGCCGCGGACGACACCGGCGCCCGCCCCTCGGTGGTGTGGCGTGGCAGCCACGCCGCCCGTGGCCTGCGACGCGACGCTGGTCTGGTGCGGCGCTCCGTCCGTGCCACCACGGGCCCGGCCGCGGCCGCCGGGCGTGTCCGGGCCAAGCTCCCCGTCTGAGCCACGGAAGGGGGGTCACCCGGACCGCTGCGTTAGCCCCCTGGGGCCTTGGGGACCCGGGGGCTGGAGGTGAAGGACATGGGACACGGAGGAAACGTCATCGACGAGCTGGTGACCGATCACCGCGAAGTCGAGGAGATGTTCGGCAAGATCGAGGGGCTGCCGTCCGGCCACAAGGACCGCAAGACGTACGCGGACCAGGTCACGATCGAGCTGGTCCGGCATTCGGTGGCCGAGGAGGCCTACCTCTATCCGGCTGTACGCGAGCACGTGGCCAACGGTGACGCTCTCGCCGACCAGGAGCTCCAGGACCACGCCACGGCCGAGCGGATCATGAAGGACCTGGAGGGCTGTGACCCGGGCGACGCCGACTTCGACCGGCTGATGGGCATGCTGATGAGCGAGATCCGCTCGCACATCGCCGACGAGGAGGGCAACCTCTTCCCGGCGCTGCGGCAGGCCTGTCCGATGGACACGCTCAACGAGCTGGGCGAGAAGGTCCGGAAGGCGAAGAAGACCGCTCCGACCCGGCCCCACCCGGCCGCGCCCGACAAGCCTCCGGCGAACAAGCTCCTGGCTCCGGGCACCGGGATGATCGACCGGCTGCGCGACGCGCTGACCGGTCGCGGCAAGTCCGAGTAGAGCGGCCGCTGCCGCACACCGCTGTGCAGGAAAAGGGCCCGTCGCCTCGGCGACGGGCCCTTCTCCGTCTTCTGTGACGCTGCCTTCTGTGGCGCTGCCTTCTGTGGCCGCCGTCACGTGACACCGCCCGGGCGAGGCCCGTGATCGGCAGCTGTGATCAACCACACTCGCGGCCTCAAATGCCCGGAGGCCGAAGGCGGTTCGGACGTGTGGGGGCGACGGACGAGATGCGGATGGATCCGACTCGGGGGCCTGCTCTGCCACGATGGTCGGCGCCGTATCCGGCGAGGGAAGCCACCGCGCAGCGCAGCCGGTGCTTCTCGTTCCCCTCGCCCTCCTCCTCCTGAGTCCTCCGACTCGTCTTGCGAGTACAGCACTGTGTCTTCGTCGCCCTCCCCTGCCCAGCCCGCCTCGCGCTCGCCCTGGCGGTCGCTGCGGTACCGCAGCATGCGCTGGTGGTCCGTCGCGAACTTCGTGTCGAACGCCGGTACGTGGATGCAGCTCACGGTGCAGAACCTGCTGGTCCTCCAGATCACCGGGTCCCCCGCCGCGACGGGGCTGTCCATGTCCGTGCAGGCCGCCCCTGCCCTGCTGATGAGCGTGCTCGGCGGCGCGGCCGTCGACCGGTGGCCCCGCAAGCTGACGGCGACCGTGAGCCAGGCGCTGCTCGGCGCGATCGCCTTCACGACGGCCGTGCTCGTGGCGCTGGACCGGCTCGACATGACCTCCCTGATGGTGCTGGCCGCCGTCACGGGTGTCGTCGCGACCGTCGACAACCCGGCGTGTGCGCTGCTGGGCAACGATCTCGTCCCGCCGGAGGACGTGCCCTCGGCCATCGGGGTCGGGGCGCTGGTGCACCAGTCGGGCCGGCTCGTGGGAGCGGCCCTGGCCGGTGTGGCGGTGGGGTTCCTCGGCACGTCCGCGGCGTACTTCGCGAACGGTGTGTCGTTCCTGTTCGTGGCGTCGGTCATTCCGTTCCTGCGGCCGGCTGCCGGGGCGGTGCGGGAGGTCGCCGTGGGCCCGAAGCGCACCGGCTCGGACATGTCCGTGCGGGAGGGGCTGGCCTTCTTCGCGCGCCGGCCGCGGCTGATGGCGCTCGCCGGGGTGACCGGGATCAGCGCGGTGTTCGGCCGCAACTACGGGCTCACCCTGGCCGTGCTCGTCACCGGGCCGCTCGCGGGTGGTGCCGGTTCGTTCGGCACCGTATCGACCGTGCTCGCCGTCGGCGGCATCCTCGGCGCGGTCCTCGGCGCCCGGCTGCGCCGGCCGTCCGTGCGGCTCGTGGGAGCGCTGGCGGCGGGCGGGGCGCTGCTCCAGGTGGTGGCGGGGCTGTCGCCGTCGCTCGCGGTGCTGATCGTGCTCGTGCTGCCGATGGCCGTGGTGGAGTCCGTCTCCGACACCGCCGGCACGGCCGTCCTCCAGACCGACCCGCCGGCCCATCTGCGGGGCCGGGTGCTGGGCGTGTGGGGCAGCATCGGCACGGTGTGGAGCCTCGGCGGCCCGCCCGCACTCGGCCTCCTGATGGAACTGGCCGGCGCCCGTGGCGCCCTCGTCACCGGCGGCCTGCTCATCGCCGGCTCGATCGGCGCGGGCTACCTGCTGCGACAGCGCCGCACCACGACGCCGGTGATCATCCGGACGGAGGAGGGCGACGTCCAGGGGCAGCCGGCGCTGAGCACGGCGGCCTGAGCGGCGCGTGGCAGGGGCGCGGCGATCGGGTGTCCGCGACCGCCTGAGGCGAATTCCCAGGGCGGCGCGGCGGTAGGCCGCGGCTGCGGGAGAAGCCGGCAAGGCCGCACCGACCGATCGACCACCCCGGCCCGGACGGGACCCGCAGCGCCCGAGCGGCTGACCGGCCGGGCTCCCCCGGAGGATCCGCCTGCCTACCAGTCCGGTGCGACCCACAGCGCCCGAGCCGCTGATCGGCCGGGCCCCCCGGAGAGGGGCTCACAGAGCCCCGCAACCGGTCAGCCGTGCTGCTGCCCCGCGGGAGCCCCTCGGCCGCAAGTCAGCCGGACGCCGTCAGGAACCCGACGGTCGCAGGGCCACCGTCGCCGCCTTCGCCGCCCGGCGGGTCAGCAGGGTCGTGGAGCGGCCGTCGAGGTAGGGCAGAACCACGGCCTGGCCGCCCCACGTGCGGAGCGCCTCCGCCTCGGGCAGGTCCTGGACGGAGTAGTCGCCGCCCTTGACCCAGACGTCCGGGCGCAGCCGGGCCAGTACCGCCTCGGGGGTGTCCTCCTCGAAGACCACGACGGCGTCGACGCTGCCGAGCGCGGCGAGGACGCGGGCGCGGTCCGCCGCCGGGTTGAGCGGGCGGCCCGGGCCCTTGCGGCGGGTGACGGACGCGTCGGAGTTCAGGCACACGATGAGGCAGTCGCCGATGCGCCGGGCGCTCTCCAGCAGGCCGACGTGACCGGCGTGCACCAGGTCGAAGCAGCCGCCGGTGGCGACCACGGTGCCGCCCCGGGCGCGGACGCTCTCCGCGAGGGCGAACGCGTCGGTGGCGGCGTCGTCCGCGGGGCCGGGCGGCGGCTCGTTCCGCCACAGGTCGGGGTTGCCCGCGCCGCCGGCCGCGACGAACGCGGCGGCCTCGGCGACGGCCCGTTGCAGCGCCTCCTCGGGGAGCAGGCCGTCGGCGAGGGCCGCCGCCGTCGTCGCGGCGAAGCAGTCGCCCGCGCCGCACGGGTCCCCGGCGGCCCGGTAGGGCACGGGGACGAGCATCGGCGTACCGGGGCCGGGGCGGGCGAGCAGGACCCCGCGGTCGCCGAGGGTGACGGCGACGCCCGCGGCGCGCCAGCGTTCCGCCAGCCGTGCTCCCCGCTCGGCGTACGCGCCCAGTGACGTCCCTCCGGAGCCGGGGTGCAGGGCTCGTGCCTCCGCCGCGTTGGGGGTGACGAGCCGGGCTCCGGGCACGGGCGGGTCGCCGTTGGGGTGGGGGTCCCACACCAGGGGTGTGCGGCGGGCGGCGTCCTCGAGATACGGCCGCAGGGCGCCCGCGGTGTGGCGCCCGTAGTCGGCGACCAGGATCGCGCGGGCGTTCGCCAGTGCCTCCCGGACCGCGTCGTCGGGTTCGCCGGGGGTGCCGCCGCCCCGGTCGATGCGGACGACGGGCCGGCCGCCCGCCAGGACGCGGGTCTTGACCGGCAGGGTGCCTTTGAGCGGGAGCTCCAGCAGCCGGACCCGGCCGCGCAGGTCACGCCGTACGGCCTCGCTGGCCTCGTCGTCGCCGAGCGCGGTCACCAGGACCACGTCCCGGCCGCCGCGGGCGGCGAGGGCAGCGGCCAGTCCGGCTCCTCCCGGGTGCCGCCGGTCGCCGGTGACGTCGACGACGGGGGCGGGGGCGTCCGGGGAGAGCCGGGTGGAGACGCCTTCGATGTCCTCGTCGAGGAGGACGTCCCCGACGACCGCGAGCGGTTCCGGTCCGGTCATGAGGTGCTCCCGCGGGTGAGGACCGTGCGCCGTGCGAGCGGTGTGGACACGGCCGTGTCGAAGCACTCGCAGAGCAGGTGGACGGCGACGAGGTGGATCTCCTGGACGTTCGCGGTGCTGCCGGCGTCGACGCACAGGGCTTCGTGGGCGGCCTCGGCGAGGGGGTTCGGGCCGCGCCCGGTGAGCGCCCACACGCGCAGTCCGGCCTGCCGCGCGGTCACGGCGGCGGCGATGAGGTTGGCGCTGCGGCCGGAGGTGGACAGCAGCATCAGGATGTCTCCGGGGCGGCCGTGGGCGCTGACCTGGCGGGCGTAGACGTGGTCGAAGCCGTAGTCGTTGCCGATGGCGGTCACGCTGGACGTCTCGGCGTGCAGGGCGAGCGCCGAGTAGGCGCGGCGCTCCTGGCGGTAGCGGCCGACCAGTTCGGCGGTGAGGTGCTGGGCCTGGGCGGCGCTGCCGCCGTTGCCCGCGGCGAGCAGGCGGCCGCCGCCGGTGAGGACGTCGGCGAGCCGGCTGCCCCAGTCCGCGATCCGTTCGAGGCCGTGCCCGCGGAACCGGCCGAGTGCCTCGTCCAGTGACCGGCAGTGCAGGCGGGCGGCATCGAGCGCGGGGTGTGCAGGGTGTTCGCTCATGCTGTTCGGGCGTGCCGCCGCCCCGTGGACGGTGGCGGACCCGCACCTCCTTCGGTCTTCGGGCGTCGGGCGTCGGCGACGGCCGGCGGGTCGGGGACGGATCGCTTCAGCCGGCACCCGTCGCGGCGGGCTCGGCGTCGAGGACCTCGCAGTAGGCGGCCTCGGTGGCCGCGGCGACCTGGCCCCAGCCGTAGCGGCTCAGGACGCGGCGCCGCCCGGCCGCTCCGCACGCCTCGCGGGCCGCCGGGTCGGCGAGCAGGCCGGCGACGGCGCGGGCCAGGGCCTCCGGGTCGCGGGGCGGCACCAGCCGTCCGGTGCCGGGGTCGGCCACGGTGTCGAGCTGCCCGCCGACCGCGCTGGCCACGACGGGCACGCCGCAGGCCATGGCTTCCAGCGGGACGATGCCGAAGGGTTCGTAGTCGGCGGGGCACACCACGACGTCGGCGGAGCGCAGCAGTAGCGGCACTTCCTCGCTGGGCACGGCGCCGGTGAAACGGACCCGGTCGGCGACGCCGGCGTCCCGGGCGATGCCGCGCAGCCGGCGCACCTCCGGGTCGTCGTCGAGCCGGTCCGCGGGCGGCCCGCCGACCACGACGAGCTCGGTGCCGGGCAGCCGGGCCAGCGCGGCGACGGCCACCGCGGCGCCCTTGCGCGGCACCAGCCGGCCCAGCTGGAGCAGCCGGTGCGGGTACGGTCCGCGCGGCGCGGCCGGGCCCTTCGGGGTGAACCGGTCGGGGTCGACGCCGCACGGCACGATGCCGATCTTGTGCGGGGGTATGCCCATGCGGGTCAGTTCGGCGGCCTCGTCCCGGCAGGTGGCGACGACCCGGTCGCAGCCCAGCCCGACCTCGATCTCGCTGGGGATCCGCTCCGGCGGGCTGGTGTCGGCGCGGCGCTGGTGACGTCGCTTCACGGTGCCGAGGGCGTGGTACGTGTGCAGCAGGGGCAGCCCGTGCGCGCGGGTCGCGCGCAGCGCGGCCAGGCCCGACATCCAGTAGTGCGAGTGCACGAGGTCGGGTGCCCGGTTGCGCCAGCCGCGTGCCAGGTAGCGGCCGAACTCGCCCATGTACGGCAGGAGTTCGTCCTTGGGGAGCGGCTCGGCCGGTCCTGCGGGGACGTGGTGCACCTCGACGCCGTCGCGCAGCTCCACCCGGCAGGGCAGGTCGGGCGCGTCACGGCGGGTGTAGACGGTGACGCGGTGACCTCGGTCGGCGAGCGCCCCGGCGAGGCAGGCGACGTGGACGTTCTGGCCGCCGGCGTCGACCCCGCCGAGCGCGGCGAGCGGGCTCGCGTGCTCCGAGACGAGCGCGATGGCGAGGACGCCCGGGTCGAGGGGGTCGCCGCCGAGCGGTCCGGTGGGGAAGGGGCTGAGGGACGGGGTCATGAGCACACCTCCGTGATCAGGCGCTCCCAGTCGGCCAGGAAACGCTTGAGCCCGTAGCGTTCGAGGGCCGCCTGCCGGGCCCGGGCTCCGTCCGCGGCCGCGGCCTCGGGTTCGTGGAGGTAGCGGCGCGCGGCGCGGGCCAGGACGTCGGGGCGGGTGGAGAGGGCGCCCGCGCCGCGCGGCACCGCCTCGACGGCCTCGGTGGTGGCGAGCGCCAGGACGGGCAGGCCGAGGTGCATCGCCTCCAGCAGGGACAGGCCGAGGGAGGTCCAGCGCACCGGGTGCAGGTACATGCGGCGTTCGGCCATGGCCGTGTGCAGCTCGCTCTGGGGCAGGTCGGCGGTGCGGCACCGGTCCGGGGGCAGGGCGAGCCGGCCGGCCAGGCCCTCGGTGCCCATGCCGAACACGTCGAGCGGCACCGCCTCGGCCAGGGCGGGCAGCAGGTCCGTACCGGTGTACCGGGCGCGTCGCACGGGCTCGTTGACGACGACGGCGGCGCGCGCGAGCCGGCCGGTGTAGCGGTGGCCCGGGTCGACGATGCCGTGCTCGACGACCACCGTGCGGGTGGTGCCGCAGTCCCAGAACAGCCGGTTGAAGTGCGTGACGTGCACGATCGTCAGATCGGCGCGGTCGGCGCACGGATGCCGGGTGTCCGGTACGTCGCCGTCGGGCGCGTTGTGCTCCAGGTACAGCGCGGGCACGTCGCGGCCGGGGCGGCGTCCGCCGAGCCAGCGTTCGGCCAGCTCCGGTTCGTGCGGCCGTTGCAGGACGACCAGGTCGACGGGCGTGTCGCGGAGTTCCCCGGGGGTGACCTCGCGTACCGAGGCGGGCCAGGAGAAGGTGCGGGCCCGCCCCAGGCCGTCCGGGTCGCGGCCCGGGGTGACGGGGACGAGGTAGGTGTGCGGGCCCTGGACGAACGCGGTCGTCCAGGAGCCGTGCACGTGCCACAGCAGGATGTTCATACGGCCGCTCCTCGCTCCGTCTGTTCTCCCTGGTCCGCCGGGTCGTCCGTGAGGGCCGCCACGGCGGCGAGCACCTCGGCGTCGCCGATGCCGTCCAGGCAGGGGTGTCCCGGCACGGGGCAGTGCCGGGCCCGGGTGTCCGCGCACGCGGCGTGCCGGTCGCCGAGCAGGACGTGCGGTACGCCGTAGGGGGCCCACAGTTCGGCCGGCACGACCGGTGCGAAGAGGCTGACGACGGGTGTGCCGACGGCGGCGGCGAGATGGGCCGGGCCGGTGTTCCCGGCCACCACGACCCGCGCCCCGGCGAGGACTCCGGCCAGGTGCGGCAGGTCGGTGGCGCCGCCGAGGTCGAGCGCGTGCCGCCCGGCGACCCGCGCGGTCAGCTCCCGCTCGGCGCGGGCTCCGGTGACGACGACCCGGAACCCCTCGGCGGACAGGGCGGCGACGGCCCGTGCCGCCCGGCCCGGGGTCCAGGCCCGGGCGGGGACGGCGGCGCCGGGGTGGACGACGACGTACGGCTCGGGGCCGGTGAGGTGGGTGGCGAGGGGCGGCGGTGTGACGCGCAGCCGCCCGTCGTCGCCGGGCGGAAGGATGTAACCGGCGGCGCGGGCCAGGTCCAGGGCGGCGAGGGCCTCGTGGCGGYGCGGCGGTCTGCGGTGCCGCAGGTCGAGCAGCGCGCCCGGGTAGTCCTCGCTGTCGGCGGCGGTCCAGCCGATCCCGGCGAGCCTCAGCAGCAGGGCGATCGGCAGCGGGCTCTGGTGGTACGACACGAGGACGAGCGCCCGGTCGAAGCGGCCAGCCGTGAGCGTCTCCAGCAACTGCCGGGTGGCCGCCGGCGTGACCGGCGGCGGCTCCAGCCCGACCCAGGGGGCGTCGTACGTCAGCACGTCGTCCGCCCCGGGCAGCATCCGCGCCGCCGCGACCCCCTGCGGCCCGCACAGCAGCGCGGTGTACGAGGACCCGGCCGCGACGGCCCGCACGGCGGGCCCGGCCAGGAGCACGTCGCCGGCGCTGTCGAGGCGGACGACGAGGGTCCGGGGCAGGCGGCCGCGGGAACGGAAGGCGGTCATCTCGGCTCCCCCGTCGGCAGGGCGGGGTGACCGCGCGGTGCGGCAGCCGGCGCGCCCCGGTGACGGAGCGGTTCGCCGACCGGCCCGGCCGGGCTGCTCCGCCACTCCCCCGTCGCCGCACCGGGATCCCGTCGTGGTTCTCCCGCCCGCGCGCCGACGGGGGCCGGGGCGAGGACGAGAAGAACCGCAGCGAGCAGGTCGGCCGCCGTGCTGTCGGCCGCCGTGGTCTCCTCGGGGCGGGTGGCGGCCGTGGGGACCAGGAGGCCGCGGGCCCCGGCGGCGCGCGCGGCCTCCACGTCGGCCCCTGTGTCGCCGATGACGACGGTGCGTTCGGGCGGGACGGCGAGCCTGCGGCACGCGGCCAGGACCAGGCCGGGAGCGGGTTTGCGGCAGCCGCAGCCCTCCCCCGGCCCGTGCGGGCACACGGCCCAGACGGCGAACGGCCCGAGCAGTTCCTCCACCCGCAGGCGTACGTCCTCGACCTGGCGGGGGGTCAGCAGGCCACGGGCCACGCCCGACTGGTTCGTCACGACGCCGACGGGAATCCCGGCGGCGCGCACGGCGTCGACGGCCTCCCGGGCCCTCGGCATGAGCGCGACCCGGGCCGGGTCCCCGTTGTAGGGGACGTCGGCGACGAGCGTGCCGTCGCGGTCGAAGAGGACAGCCCCGGGGAGCGGTCCGCCGGGGTCGTGCGCGTGCGGGGGCTGCCGCACGCCGGCGGACCCGTACGACCCGGAGAGCAGCCAGGGACCGGTGGGCCGGGTCATGACCGCAACCGTTCCCTGACCGCCGGGCGGGGCGCGGGCGCCGGCTCGCCGGTCCCGAGCGGGGTGAGCGGCCGGGCCGTACGGTGGGCGAGCCGCCCGCGCAGCCAGTGCCAGGTCGCGGCCGGCGGGACGAGCGCGCTGGTCACGATCATGGTGAGCACCTCGTCGCGGGTGCGCGGCCCGGGCAGGATCCGGGCCAGGGCGAACTCGGCCGTACCGGCCAGCCATGCGGCGGCACAGAACCCGGCCGGCCGGTGCCGGCCGAGCAGGGCGCAGCCGAGGGCGGTCACCCCCGCCCCGGTGACGGCCAGGTGGACGGGCAGCCGCCCGCGAGGGGCCTCCGCCCGGCGCCACCAGTGGCGGCCGTGCAGCCGGGTCATCAGCACGTCGTCGGCGTTGCCGGCCTGGAGCCGGACGGACGTCCAGCGCCCGGCCGGCCGCACGGGGTGGGTGGTGGTGCGCCGGCCCCCGGTGAGCGTCCAGCCGGCGTCGAGGATGCGCAGGGCGAGGTCGGCGTCCTCCCGGAAGGCCCGCCGGAAGCGCTCGTCGAATCCGCCGACGGCAGCGAGCGCGGCCCGGCGGTACGCCATGTCGGCGGTGATCCAGCGGGCGCCGGCGAGTCCGGCCGTGTTGCGCTCCCAGTCGGTCGGGCGGCGGTCGGTGGGCAGCGGCACCTCGATCCGGGCGGTGATCCCGGCGGTCCGCTCCGTCGCCGCGGCCAGGTCGAGCGTCAGGTCGTCGCCCCAGGTGGGCCCGGGTACGACGTCGTCGTCGAGGAAGACGATCCAGGGCACGTCACCGGCCGCCCGCCAGCCGAGGTTGCGTGCGGCGGCGGGTCCGCGCGCCCCGCCGGGGACGACGATGGTGCGCGAGCGCAGGGACGGCGGGACGTCGGCGGTGAGGGGCGGGCGGACCCGCCGC
>NZ_NGFN01000140.1 GCF_002148965.1 Streptomyces swartbergensis
CCGCCCCCACGGTCCACGACCGCGCGGCCCAGATCCGCGCCGAGCTGTCCCGACGACGCCGAGAGAAGGCACGCACATGACGGCACCTACGGTCCGACATCACTCCCGCAGGGCACGATGGAAGGGAGGAGGCACCACTGTGACCTCCAGGGACCGCGACACCAGCCAGCGCGACCGCATCGACAAGCCCACCGGCTACGCCGAAGCCGAGATCCCCGTCTACCTCCTCATCGACCGCGACAACCACACCCTCACGGTCTTCAGCGAGCCGAAGGACGGCCGCTACCAGCGGATCTCCCCCCACCCCTGGGGCACCACCGTCGAGCTCCCCGACCCCGTGAACATCCCCCTGGACACCGAGAACCTCAAGGACTACGCCGACTGACGACAATGGACCCATGAACCACGCCCAGCTCACCGCCCTAGGCCGTGCCCTCCGTCTCCTCGGTGAGCACGGGGAGGCCCTCACCTCCGACAGCCCGGACGCCAAACTGCACGAGGTCAAGGCCGACCTGAAGCGCGCCCTGGACCTGCTGGAGGACAGCGTCACCACGGCCGCGCCCAGCACGCGCTGCCCGGAGCACCCCACCGGCCCGGTCGACGAGGCCGCCCCCGACCTGTGCCTGCTGTGCGAGACCCGGCGCCGGGCCGCCCGCCGCGCGGAGTTCAACGGCCCCGCCCCGCATCACCGGCCCACCGAGCCGGTCCAGTCCCGCTACGGCGTGAGCGGTGACCGCCCCCAGCCCCAGCAGCGCTGGCTGCCGGAGCTGTGGACCGGCCAGACGTGGCAGCTGTGCGGCACCCCGCGCCGGGACCGCCGTGAGGCCGAGCTGTACATCGCCGCCCAGCGCAAGGCTCCCCGGGCGGCCATGGCGTACCGGCTCGTGCACGAGTTCACCGACTACGAGGTCCTCCGCGTGTGGGGTACGCCGGTCAGGGTCGACATCGAGCCGATGGGCAACCTTTAGCTCACAGCAGGGGCAGGGCCTGGAAGTCGTAGCCCTCCCACAGGCGCCGCGACGCCTCCTCCGGGTACGCCCTCACCACCGGCTCCGCGTCCAGCACCTGCACGAGCCGCCGCTCGTCGTCGTACGCCGGCCAGCCCGGGTCTCCCGACCTCGCGAACGCCGTCCAGGACGCGCGGAAACGGGACGACAGCGCCTCGGCCTCGGCAGACGGTTCGGCGCCCGCGAACAGCAGGGCCCCGAGGTCCGCCCCGAACGTGCCGAACAGCAGGGGGATGTCCAGGGCGTGGCAGGCGCCCAGCGCGCCGCCGTTGCCCGGGGCCGGCCAGGTCAGTTCGTAGACGTGTGCGTGGCCGCCGCCCGCGCGCTGCGCCTCGGCCAGGTGCAGGGAGGGCATGCCGAACAGCCAGTCCGTCTGGACGCGTTCGTAGAGCTCGCTCGGGGAGGCGTCGGGGTATGCGGCGCGGTAGGCCTTTTCGCCGTCGGGGCCGGGGGCGAAGAGGCGGAGGGCCGCTGTCGCCCTCTCCTCGGGGATCTGGCCGAGTTGACCCGCCATGGCGACGAAGAGGCGGTACTCGTCGCGGTTGTGGCCGACGAGCAGGTCGACGTCCTTCGCCGCACCGGCCGCCAGCGCCTGCCAGGGCGTGACCGGCAGGACCTCGCCGTCGACGACCGGCGAGAAGGGCGTGACCGTCGGCGCCGCCTGACCCCAGCGGTCGATGTACTGGGGCATCTTGCCGCTCAACGACTCGCCCGCCGAGGTCAGTTCGCGCGGGGCGACGGCCGCCAGGTCGGCCACCGTGGGGCGCAGACCCACCTCGGCGGCGAGAGCGGCACCGATGTCACGGGCCAGGGCGTCCGAGAAGAACGTCCCCGGCACGCTCTGCGCGATCGCCCGCCGGAACAGGCCCGCCGCCCTCGGCATGGCCAGCAGCGAGGCGATCGAACCCGCGCCCGCCGACTCGCCGAAGACCGTGACCTGGGCGGGGTCGCCGCCGAACGCCTCGATGTTGTCCCGCACCCACTCCAGTGCGGCCACTTGGTCGAGCAGGCCGCGGTTGGCGGGCGCTCCCTCGATGTGGGCGAAGCCCTCCATGCCGACGCGGTAGTTGAGGGACACGACCACGAGATCGCCGTCGGCCGCGATGCGCCGGGCGTCGTAGCCGGGTTGGCCGGAGTGGCCGAGCTTGTAGGCGCCGCCGTAGAGCCACACCATCACCGGGCGGCGGGCGCCCGGGTCGGGTTCGGGGGTCCAGACGTTGACGGTGAGCCACTCGTCGCCCTCGGGCACGTCGAGCAGGCCCGGTCCGCCCAGGTTGCCGAGGTCCTGCGGGGGCGGCGGGCCGAAGGCGTACGCGTCCCGTATGCCGTCCCAGGCGTGGGCGGGGCGCGGTGCCATGAAGCGGGCCTCGCCCACGGGGGGTGCGGCGAAGGGGATGCCGCGGAAGACGGCGAGACCCTCCTCCCTGCGGCCGCGTACCGCACCGGCGGCGGTGCGCACCACCGGTGCGGGCTGCCCGGCCGAGGCGCCGGTCGGGGGGTGGGACTCGGTCGTCGTCATCTGTGGGTCTCCTCAGGGGTGCCGGTGAACAGGCGCTCCGCCAGTGTCCTTGACTGACGCAAGGCGAATCCAGGGCACCCCCGTGTGCCGACCCTGCGGGCGTCAGCTGAGCGTCTTCAGCGCCGCCGCGTCGTACGGCGCCAGCTCGTCGAAGCGGCCGGACAGCACCTTCTGCGCCCACTGCGGGTCCTGGAGCAGGGCGCGGCCGACGGCGACCATGTCGAACTCGTCGCGCTCGAAGCGGTCCAGGAGGTTGTCGAGGTCGCCGATCTCGGCGCCCTCGCCCTGGAAGGCCTTGATGAAGTCGCCGTTCAGGCCGACCGAGCCGACGGTGATGGCGGGCTTGCCGGTGAGCTTCTTGGTCCAGCCGGCCAGGTTGAGGTCGGAGTCGTCGAACTCGGGGACCCAGTAGCGGCGGGTGGAGGCGTGGAAGGCGTCGACACCGGCCGCGGCGAGCGGAGTGAGGATGGCCTCCAGCTCCTCGGGCGTCTCGGCGAGGCGGGCGTCGTAGGCGTCCTGCTTCCACTGCGAGTAGCGGAAGATGACGGGGAAGTCCGCGGAGACGGTCTCGCGGACGGCCGCGACGATCTCCGCCGAGAACCGGGTGCGGGCGACCGGGTCGCCGCCGTAGGCGTCGGTGCGGCGGTTGGTGCCCTCCCAGAGGAACTGGTCGAGCAGGTAGCCGTGGGCGCCGTGGATCTCCACGCCGTCGAAGCCGATGCGCTCGGCGGCGGCCGCGGCCTCGGCGAACGCGCCGATGACGGCGTCGATGTCGGCCTGGGTCATGGCCTTGCCGGTGGGCTCGCCGGCACCGATGCGCAGGCCGGAGGGGCCGACGGCCGGGGCGTCGGCGACCGGGGGCTCGCCCTGGTTGCGGACCATGCCGATGTGCCACAGCTGCGGCACGATCGTGCCGCCCGCGGCGTGCACCGCCTCGGCGACCTTCGCCCAGCCCGCGAGCTGCTCCTCGCCGTGGAACCGCGGCACGCGGTCGCTCTGCCCGGCCGACTCGTGGCCGACGTAGGTGCCCTCGGTGACGATCAGGCCGACGCCGGAGGCGGCGCGGCGGGAGTAGTAGGAGACGACGTCGTCGCCGGGGACGCCGCCCGGGGAGAACATGCGGGTCATCGGCGCCATGACGATCCGGTTCGGGACGGTCAGGCCGCCCAGCGATACGGGCCGGGACAGGATTTCGGCGGCACGGGAGGCGGTGGAGGCGGCGACGGTCACGTGGGGACTCCTCTTTGGATACCGGACAGTATGTGCATACGCATAGGGCGTACGTTTCAACCGTCCGGCCCCGCCCGGGCCATCCCCACCGCACTGTGATCCCGGACACGCCCGAGGGCGGCACCCCCTGTCGGAACAGGAAGTGCCGCCCTCGGCAAGGACGTTGATCGACCGGGTCGATCAGAAGTCCATGTCACCGCCCGGCATGCCGCCGCCGGCGGGCGCGGCGGACTTCTCCGGCTTGTCGGCGATGACGGCCTCGGTGGTGAGGAACAGCGCGGCGATGGAGGCGGCGTTCTGCAGAGCGGAACGGGTCACCTTCGCCGGGTCGATGATGCCCTCGGCGATCATGTCGACGTACTCACCGGTCGCGGCGTTCAGGCCCCAGCCCACGGTGAGGTTGCGGACCTTCTCCACCACGACGCCGCCCTCGAGACCACCGTTGACGGCGATCTGCTTGAGCGGGGCCTCCAGGGCGAGCTTCACGGCGTTGGCGCCGGTCGCCTCGTCACCCGTCAGCTCCAGCTTCTCGAACACCGCGGAGGCCTGCAGCAGGGCCACGCCACCACCGGCGACGATGCCCTCCTCGACGGCCGCCTTCGCGTTGCGAACGGCGTCCTCGATGCGGTGCTTGCGCTCCTTGAGCTCCACCTCGGTGGCGGCACCGGCCTTGATGACCGCGACACCGCCGGCGAGCTTCGCCAGGCGCTCCTGCAGCTTCTCGCGGTCGTAGTCCGAGTCGCTGTTCTCGATCTCGGCGCGGATCTGGTTGACCCGGCCCTGGACCTGCTCGGCGGAGCCGGCACCATCGACGATGGTGGTCTCGTCCTTGGTGATGACGACCTTGCGGGCCTTGCCCAGGAGGTCGATCGTGGCGTTCTCCAGCTTGAGGCCGACCTCCTCGGAGATCACCTCGCCGCCGGTGAGGATGCCGATGTCCTGGAGCATCGCCTTGCGGCGGTCACCGAAGCCCGGGGCCTTGACGGCGACGGACTTGAAGGTGCCGCGGATCTTGTTGACGACGAGGGTCGACAGGGCCTCGCCCTCGACGTCCTCGGCGATGATCAGCAGCGGCTTGCCCGACTGCATGACCTTCTCCAGGAGCGGGAGCAGGTCCTTGACGTTGGAGATCTTGGAGTTCGCGATCAGGATGTACGGGTCGTCGAGGACGGCCTCCATACGCTCCATGTCGGTCGCGAAGTACGCCGAGATGTAGCCCTTGTCGAAGCGCATACCCTCGGTGAGCTCAAGCTCCAGACCGAAGGTCTGGGACTCCTCGACGGTGATGACGCCTTCCTTGCCGACCTTGTCCATCGCCTCGGCGATGAGCTCGCCGATCTGGGTGTCGGCGGCGGAGATGGAGGCCGTGGAAGCGATCTGCTCCTTGGTCTCGACGTCCTTCGCCTGCTCCAGCAGGGCGGCGGAGACGGCCTCGACGGCGCGCTCGATACCGCGCTTGAGGGCCATCGGGTTGGCACCGGCGGCTACGTTGCGCAGGCCCTCCTTGACCAGGGCCTGGGCGAGCACGGTCGCCGTGGTCGTACCGTCACCGGCGACGTCGTCCGTCTTCTTGGCGACTTCCTTGACCAGCTCGGCGCCGATCTTCTCGTACGGGTCCTCGAGCTCGATCTCCTTGGCGATGGAGACGCCGTCGTTGGTGATCGTGGGCGCGCCCCACTTCTTCTCGAGGACGACGTTGCGGCCCTTGGGGCCGAGCGTCACCTTCACGGCGTCCGCGAGCTGGTTCATGCCGCGCTCGAGGCCGCGCCGCGCCTCCTCGTCGAACGCGATGATCTTGGCCATGTGAAGTGGTCCCTCCAGGACTGGGGGTGATTACTTCGGACCGCGCCCGCGCCCGCGACGGACGGCTCGCTGACCCCGTGGTTCCTTCCCACCTGGCCTGCGGGCCTCACCGACCCGGTCCTTACGTTGTCACTCTCACCTTCAGAGTGCTAACGCAATGATTAGCACTCGGGCATGGCGAGTGCAAGCGGCTCCCACGGTTCGGGCGGGGCACTCAGCCCCCAGCGAACAGGGCGCACCCGGCTTGGCCCACAAGCCGCGGGCAGCGCCACGGGTGGTCGCGCGAGCGGAGAAAGGCCTGGCCCACGGCCCGCGACGGCGACGAGACCGACGCCGCGAGCGGGTCCGGAGCGCGAACCCGCGCCCCCACACCGGGACGGACTCCGAAGCGCCTCCGGGCGCGGCGGGCTTCGACGAGAGGGCGCCCGGCGACGCACCCGTCGCCCCTGCCGCCCGGCGCACCCGTCGCCCCTGCCGCCCGACGCACCCGTCACTCCGGCCGCCCGGCGCACCCATCACCCCGGCCGCCGGCACCCGAGCAGGCCGAAGGGCCCGCACCCCGGGGGGTACGGGCCCTTCAGAGAAGACCGGTCGCTTGCGCTTGGTCGTGGTGCGCGTTCAGGCAGAGACGCGAACCATGTCGGCCTGCGGTCCCTTCTGGCCCTGCGAGATCTCGAACTCGACCCGCTGGCCCTCTTCCAGGGTGCGGTAGCCGTCCATCTGAATCGCGCTGTAGTGGACGAAAACATCCGCACCACCGTCGACCGCGATGAAGCCGTACCCCTTCTCCGCGTTGAACCACTTGACGGTGCCCTGAGCCATGCCTAACTCCCCTATTACTGGCCCTTGCACAGATCCACACTTCGCGGACCCGGGTCAGACCTCACCCCCCACGATTGGGGGCGTGCGCCGGAACGCGTCGACCGCGGCTGAATGTATCTGTCCAACTGCCGTCTGCAACAGGTCAATCGGACGAGAATTCTGGACGCGCAGGATCCGGAATGTGGGGAGAATTCGCCCGACTTCAGGGCAAGTCGGGCCACACAAAAGGAACAAAAGCCGCGAAAGACGCACACACTTTGGCTACATCTTGTCGGGCGAGCGGCAGGAATCAAGGGCTTCCGATCAGGAGATCGGCGCTGCGTTCCCCAACTGTACCGCGCTCAATCACACAGAATTGCCCCCTCCGCTTCTCTCACGGAGGGGGCAATTCGATGAACTCTCAGTAACTGCCGTTACCGAAGGTAATAATCAAGCCGGTCGACCGGTTCAGCCACCGGCGACGGCGGGAATGATCGACACGCCGGCACCGTCCGGCGTAGCCGTCTCCAGACCCTGCTCGAACCGCACGTCGTCGTCGTTGACGTACACGTTGACGAACCGGCGCAGCTTGCCCTGGTCGTCCAGCACCCGGGCGGCGATCCCGGTGTGGTTCTTCTCCAGATCGGCGATGACCTCGCCGAGGGTCGCGCCCTCGGCGGCGACCTCGGCCTGGCCGCCGGTGTAGGTACGCAGGATGGTGGGGATGCGAACGGTGACGCTCATGACTTCATAACCTCCGGTGGGATTCAGGCCTCAGGGGCGCGGGGCTGTGTCGATGTGCGGCTCCGCCGCGTGGGCGCGACCAGCCCCCACCGGCCCGCAGCCGACAACGATCAGACGAGCCCAGCCTCACGGAACGATTCGAGGTTGGGACGAATGGTCGCGGTGAGCCCGGTCCCAGCCACCGCATCCAGCGTCTTGAGACCGTCCCCAGTGTTCAGGACGACAGTGGTCTTGGTGGGGTCGAGGACGCCGTTCTCGATCAGCTTCTTCGCCACGCCCACGGTCACGCCACCGGCGGTCTCCGCGAAGATGCCCTCGGTCCGGGCGAGGATCTTGATCGCGTCGACGATCTGCTCGTCGTTCACGTCCTCCACCGCACCGCCCGTGCGGCGCGCGATGTCGAGCACGTAGGGACCGTCCGCCGGGTTGCCGATCGCCAGCGACTTGGCGATGGTGTCCGGCTTCTGGGGGCGTACGACGTCGTGGCCGGCCTTGTAGGCCGTCGACACCGGCGAGCAGCCCTCGGCCTGCGCGCCGAAGATCTTGTACGGCTTGTCCTCGACCAGTCCGAGCTTGATCAGCTCCTGAAGGCCCTTGTCGATCTTCGTGAGCTGCGAGCCGGAGGCGATCGGCACGACGATCTGGTCGGGCAGCCGCCAGCCGAGCTGCTCGCAGATCTCGTACGCCAGGGTCTTGGAGCCCTCGGCGTAGTACGGCCGCAGGTTGACGTTGACGAAGCCCCAGCCCTCGCCCGCCGGGTCGCCGATCAGCTCGGAGCAGAAGCGGTTCACGTCGTCGTAGTTGCCCTGGATGCCGACGAGCTCGCCGCCGTAGACCGCGGCCATGACGACCTTGCCCTGCTCCAGGTCGTGCGGGATGAACACGCAGGAGCGGAAGCCGGCGCGGGCCGCCGCGGCGCCCACGGCGCCGGCGAGGTTGCCGGTGGAGGAGCAGGACAGCGTGGTGAAGCCGAAGGCGCGGGCGGCCTCCAGGGCCTGGGCGACGACACGGTCCTTGAAGGAGTGCGTCGGGTTGCCGGAGTCGTCCTTGACGAAGAGCTTGCCCGCCTCGACGCCCAGCTCGCGCGCGAGGTTGTCGGCCTTGACGAGCTTGGTCCAGCCCGGGTTGATGTTCGGCTTGTCCGCCACGTCGGCCGGGACCGGCAGCAGGGGGGCGTAGCGCCAGATGTTCGCGGGTCCCGCTTCGATGCGCTTGCGGAGCTCCTCGGTGTCGTAGGCCGAGAAGTCGTAGGCGATCTCCAGCGGGCCGAAACACTCCTCGCACGCGAAGACCGGGCCGAGGGGTACGCGGTGACCGCACTCGCGGCAGCTCAGGGCGGCGGCGGGGCCGAGGTCTACGGTGGAGTCAGTGGTGCTTGCAACAGTCTGCACAGCCATGTGAGGCGAGGCCCTTCCTCATCTTCCTCACGACGCATCTCGCCGTGAGACGGATTTGGCACCTTCCCGAGCCGGGACCTCGCGGAGCGGTCGACAGTGACCTACGAGTATCGGCTGGAGGGTTGCCGGGGCTTCATCGGGCCGTATCCCTCTGCCCCTCTGGATGAGCTGTATTCGGTTGTAAACAACGGCTGACCCCGGACATGCGATGGTCATCCGCGTTGTTCAAGACTGTAACCGACGACCAGGACAGTTGAGAGAGTCGTCCGAACCGCGAGATGGCTCACAGTCCGTCCCGCCGAGAGTACGCAGAGGAGCCGCCACGGTGCTGGAAGAAGTCGAGCGCTGGCTGAGCACCCGTTCCTGGTCCGCGACCGATCGCCCGCTCCACCAGATCCTCGCCGCCAAGCAGCGCACGGGCCGGACGGTCAGTGTCGTGCTGCCCGCGCTGAACGAGGAGGAGACGGTCGGCGACATCGCCGCCGTCATCCGCCACGACCTGATGCGGCAGGTGCCGCTCGTCGACGAGCTCGTCGTCGTCGACTCGGGGTCGACCGACCGTACGTCGGAGGTGGCCGCCGCCGCGGGTGCGACGGTGGTGCACCGCGACGAGATCCTGCCGCGCCTCCCGGCCGTGCCGGGCAAGGGCGAGGTGCTGTGGCGATCCCTCCTGGTCACCAGCGGGGACATCGTCTGCTTCATCGACGCGGACCTGAGGGACTTCTCGTCCGACTTCGTCTCGGGAATCGTGGGCCCGCTGCTCACCGACCCGGACATCGACCTGGTGAAGGGCATGTACGACCGCCCGCTCGGCGGCACTGCCGGGCAGGGCGGCCGGGTCACGGAGCTGATGGCCCGCCCCCTGCTCAACATGCACTGGCCGCAGCTGGCCGGCTTCGTGCAGCCGCTCGGCGGCGAATACGCGGCCCGCCGCTCGCTGCTGGAGCAGCTGCCGTTCCCCGTCGGGTACGGCGTCGAGCTGGGCATGCTGGTCGACGCCCTGCACCTGGTGGGCCTGGACGCCCTCGCCCAGGTGGACATCGGCGTGCGCAAGCACCGGCACCAGGACGGGCAGGCGCTGGGCCGGATGGCCGCCGCGATCTACCGCACGGCCCAGCTGCGGCTGGCCCGCGGGCATCTCATCCGGCCGTCCCTGACGCAGTTCGAGCGGGGCGGGGACGGCTTCGAGCCGCGCACCTACTCGGTGGACACCGAGGAGCGTCCGCCGATGGCGGAGATCGCCGAGTACCAGGCTCGGAAGGCGGCGTGACCGGGGCCGTTTTCGGCCGGGTGGGTCAGGTCCGTACGTTTGAGCGTTTCCGGGCCGGGCTAGGTTGAGGCGTATGGCTTCAACGTACGGTGCTGCACAGGTGCTGGTGGCCTCCAACCGTGGCCCGGTCTCCTACACGGTGGGCGAGGACGGTTCGCTGGACGCCAAGCGGGGCGGTGGCGGGCTGGTCTCGGGGCTGTCCGCGATCGGCTCGGACGCGGACGCGCTCTGGGTCTGCTCGGCGCTGTCCGACGGCGACCGGGAGGCGGTCCGGCGGGGCGTCGGCGAGGACGGCGTGCGGATGCTGGACATCCCGGCCGGCGTGCACGCGGACGCGTACAACGGCATCGCGAACTCGGTGCTGTGGTTCGTCCACCACATGCTCTACCAGACGCCGCTGGAGCCGGTCTTCGACGCGGAGTTCCGGCGCCAGTGGACGTCCTACGAGACGTACAACCGGGCGTTCGCCGAGGCGCTCGCCGAGGAGGCGGCGCCGGGCGCGGCGGTGGTGGTGCAGGACTACCACCTGACGCTGGTGCCGGGCATGCTCCGCGAGCTGCGGCCGGACCTCAGGATCGGCCACTTCTCGCACACGCCGTGGGCGCCGCCGGAGTACTTCCGGATGCTGCCGGACGACGTGGCCGGGCAGGTGCTGCGCGGCATGCTGGGCGCGGACCGGCTGGGCTTCCTCACGCAGCGCTGGGCGGACGCGTTCACCGCGTGCGCCGAGCAGTTCGCCGGCGGGCTCGGGGGCACGCGGATCGGCGTGCACGGGCTGGGGGCCGACGCGGACTTCCTGCGCAAGCGGTCGCACGAGGCGGACGTCGAGGAGCGGATGGCCGCACTCCGGGAGGAGATCGGCGAGGGCCGCCGCACCATCGTCCGGGTCGACCGCACCGAGCTGTCGAAGAACATCGTGCGGGGCCTGCTGGCCTACCGCCGCCTCCTCGAGACCCACGCCGAGTGGCGCGAGCGCGTGGTGCATGTGGCCTTCGCGTATCCCTCGCGGCAGGACCTCGCGGTCTACCGGGACTACACGGCCGAGGTGCGGCGGCTGTCGGAGGAGATCAACGCCGAGTACGGGACGCCGGGGTGGACCCCGGTCGTACTCAACCTCAAGGACGACTTCGCCCGCTCCCTGGCCGCGTACCGGCTGGCCGACGTGGCGCTCGTCAACCCCATCCGGGACGGCATGAACCTCGTCGCCAAGGAGGTCCCGGTCGTCTCCGACGCGGGCTGCGCGCTGGTGCTGTCGCGGGAGGCCGGGGCGTTCGAGGAGCTGGGCGAGGACGCGATCGTGGTGAACCCGTACGACGTGACGGGGACGGCGGCGGCCCTGCACGAGGCGCTCTCGATGGCCCCGGAGGAACGCGCCGAACGCAGCAAGCGGCTGGCAGCGGCGGCGACCGCGCTGCCGCCGGCGCAGTGGTTCCTGGACCAGCTCGACGCGTTGAGGGGCTGATCGCCGATGACCGGTCCCACGGACTCCCCACTGCCGGCGCCCACCACGAAAGCCGGACAGGAAGGTCTGGACGCTCTCCTCACCCACCCGGGCAAGGCCCTGATCGGCCTCGACTTCGACGGGACGCTCGCGCCGATCGTGGCCGACCCCGAGCGGGCCCGGGCCCACCCGGACGCCGTCCCCGCGCTGGCCGCGCTCGCGCCGAAGGTGGCCGCCGTGGCGGTGATCACCGGGCGGCCGGCCGAGGTCGCGGTGCGCAACGGCGGCTTCGCGGACGTCCCGGGCCTGGAGCACCTCGTGGTCCTCGGCCACTACGGCGCCGAGCGCTGGGACGCCCGCACCGGCGAGCTCAGCGCCCCCGAGCCGCACCCCGGCGTCGCCGCCGTGCGCACGGAGCTGCCCGAGCTCCTCGAACGGTTCGGCGCGTCGCAGGGGACCTGGGTCGAGGACAAGGGCCGGTCCGTGGCCGTGCACACCCGCCGGGCCGCCGACCCGCAGGCCGCGCTGGACTCCCTGCGCGAACCGCTCGCCGGACTGGCCGGCCGCCACGGCCTGATCGTGGAGCCCGGCCGGTTGGTCCTCGAACTCCGCCCGCCCGGCATGGACAAGGGCGCCGCCCTCACCGGTTTCGCCCGGGAGATCGGCGCCGGGTCCGTCCTCTTCGCCGGCGACGACCTGGGCGACCTGCCCGCCTACGCGGCCGTCGACAAGCTCCGCGCGGACGGCACCCCGGGTCTGCTGGTGTGCAGCGGCAGCGACGAGGTGACCGAGCTGAGGGAGCGGGCGGACGTGGTGGTGGACGGCCCGGAGGGTGTCGTACGCCTGCTGAGCGCACTGGCCGGCCGACTGGCCTGAGGCCTGTCAGCGCTCGGCCCGGCGCGTTTCCCGTATCCGCCGCAGCCGGTTCACCGTCACCGGGTCGTGGGCCAGGGCCCGGGGGTCGTCCAGCAGGGCGTTGAGGAGCTGGTAGTAGCGCACGGGGGCGAGGCCCAGCTCCTCCCGTATGGCCCGTTCCTTCGCACCGGGCCCGGAAAAACCGCGGCGTTCGAGCGCGAGGATGTCCCGCTCCCTGCGCCCGAGCCGCTCGTCACCCGTGTCCTCGTCCATGCCAGGCACCGTAACGCCCGCCACCGACAGCGGGACTACTCCGCGCTCTCCGCCCGGGTCGCCACCGCCTGGAGGTGGCCCAGGACGCCCGAGGGGCTGCCGGAGGGGGCGACGGCCTTGCCGATCTGCTTCTTGACCTGGGCGCTGACGTCGGCCCAGGAGGTCTTGCCGACCGGGTAGAGCTCGGAGGACACCAGCTCCTCCAGGAACGGCTTGAGGTGCCGGTCCCGGTCGGAGGCGGCCATGGTCCGGGACGCGGAGCTGGTGACCGGCAGCAGGTCGTACTCGCGGGAGAAGGCCAGCACGTTCTTCTCGCTGTAGACGAAGTCGAGGAAGTCTCCGACCTGGTCGCGGTGGCCGTTCTTCCGGAAGGCCGTCATCCAGTCGGCGACACCGAGCGTGGACTTGCTCGGCCCCTCCTTGCCCGGCGTCGGCACCATGCCGTACTCGACGCCGCGCTTGGCGGCGATCTTCATCAGGGAGGGATGGCCGTTGAGCATGCCGACCTCGCCCTTGGCGAAGGCGGAGAACGCGGCGGCCCGGTTCAGCTCGCCGGGCGCGACCGGCCCGGTCAGGTCCTTGGCGACCAGTTCGTTCTTCAGCCAGGAGAAGGTGTCGATGTTCTCCGGGGAGTCGATGCCGTAGCTGTCGACGGTGTCGGTGTAGCCGCCTCCGCCGCTGAGCATCCACTGCATGGTCTCGGCCTGGGCCTCCTCCGGGCCGAGGGGCAGGGCGTAGGGGTACTTCACGCCCTCGTCCTTGAGCGCATCGGCGTCGTCGGCCAGGTCGTCCCAGGTCTTGGGCGGGGTGATGCCGGCCTTGGCGAAGAGGGTCTTGTTGTAGAAGAGCACGCGGGTGGAGGAGGCGAACGGCATGCCGTACTGCACGCCCTTGACCTGTCCCGCGGAGGCCAGCTGCCCGACGAAGTCGGCCTGCACGGGTATGGAGAGCAGGTCGTCGGCCTTGTAGAGCTGGTTCTGCGCCGCGTAGTCGGCGTACGCGCCGATCTGCGCCATGTCCGGCGGGTCACCGGCGGCGACCATCTCCCTGACCTTGCGGTCGATGTCGTTCCAGGAGTAGACGCTGACGTCGATCTTCACACCGGGATGGTCGGCCTCGTACTCATCGACGAGTTTGTCCCAGTACTTCTCGGAGCTGTTGGCCGCACTGTCGCCGTAGTCGGCGGCGACCAGCTTCAGGGTGACGTCGGCGGAGCCGCCCGTCACGCCACAGCCGCCGAGGACCGCCGTCATGCCCAGCGCGGACACCACCGCGATCGTTCCTGCCATCCGCCGCCGCTGCACCGCTGTTCTTCCCCAACCCTGGCGTGACCGCCAACGAAAGTTTTCGATATTCGGAATAAGGTCTACACCACGTGAGTGGACTAGACCTCTTGCGGGTCTCCGGGTCACACTGTTCTCCGTGAGACATGTCATCGCCCTCGACGTGGGCGGCACCGGAATGAAGGCCGCCCTGGCCGGACCGGAGGGCGAGCTGCTGCACCGGGCCCGCCGGCCCACCGGCCGCGAGCACGGACCGGACGCCGTGGTCGCGGGCATCCTCGACTTCGCCGCCGAGCTGCGCGCATACGGCGCCGAGCACTTCGGCACGCCCGCGGCCGCCGCCGGCGTGGCCGTCCCCGGCATCGTCGACGAGGCGCGGGGCGTCGCCGCCTACGCGGCGAACCTCGGCTGGCGCGACGTCCCCCTGCGCGACCTGCTGGCGGAGCGGCTGGGCGTCCCGGTCGCCCTCGGCCACGACGTGCGCACCGGCGGCCTCGCCGAGGGGCGCGTGGGCGCGGGCCGGGGCGCCGACCGGTTCCTGTTCGTGGCGCTGGGCACCGGCATCGCGGGCGCCATCGGCGTCGACGGCCGGGTCGAGGCGGGCGCRCACGGCTTCGCGGGCGAGATCGGCCACATCGTCGTCCGCCCAGGCGGGTCCCCCTGCCCCTGCGGCCAGCGCGGCTGCCTGGAGCGCTTCGCCTCGGCGGCGGCCGTGAGCGAGGCATGGGCGACGGCCTCCGGCGACCCGGGCGCGGACGCGGCGGACTGCGCGAAGGCGGTGGACTCCGGCGACCCGAAGGCGCGGGCGGTCTGGCAGGAAGCGGTCGACGCCCTGGCCGACGGTCTGGTCACGGCCCTGACTCTGCTGGACCCTCGCGTCCTGATCATCGGTGGCGGGCTGGCGGAGGCGGGGGAAACCCTGTTCACACCCCTGCGGGAAGCGATCCGCAGCCGCATCACCTTCCAGAAACAGCCGACACTCGTCCCTGCGGCCCTGGGCGACGCCGCCGGATGCCTGGGCGCCGGACTCCTGGCCTGGGATCTCCTCGACCGAACCGACCGTACGGAGGTAGCGCCCTGATGACAGCGGACTCAGGGGCGCGGGACAGCGTCGATATGCGGCTCCGCCGCGGGGCGCGACCAGCCACGACGCACCCGCACCCCGCGACGGCCGGACAGCCCATGGTCCTGACCGGCGCGACAGTGGTACTCCCCACCGGAACCGTCGAAAACGGCCGACTGACCATCGACGGCACCCGCATCACCGCCACCGCCCCGGAAGACGCCCAGTTCATCGACGTAACCGGCCACTACGTACTCCCCGGCTTCGTCGACATCCACAACCACGGCGGCGGCGGAGCCTCCTTCACCTCCGGCTCGGTCGAGGACATCCTCAAGGGCATCCACACCCACCGCCTGCACGGCACGACCACCCTGGTCGCCTCGACCGTCACCGGCGACATGGACTTCCTCACCCAGCGCGCGGGCCTGCTGAGCGAGCTGGCCGAGCAGGGCGAGATCGCCGGTATCCACTTCGAGGGGCCGTTCATCTCCCCTTGCCGCAAGGGCGCGCACTCCGAGGAACTGCTGCGCGACCCGGACCCGGCGGAGGTCCGCAAGCTGATCGACGCGGCCCGGGGCAGGGCGAAGATGGTCACGCTGGCCACCGAACTGCCCGGCGGCATCGACTCCGTACGCCTGCTGGCCGAACACGGCGTGATCGCGGCGATCGGCCACACGGACGCGACGTACGAGCAGACGGTCGAGGCGATCGACGCGGGCGCGACGGTCGCCACCCACCTGTTCAACGCGATGCCGCCGCTCGGCCACCGCTCCCCCGGCCCGATCGCCGCGCTCCTGGAGGATGAGCGGATCACGGTCGAGCTGATCGACGACGGCACGCATCTGCACCCCGCCGCACTCCAGCTGGCGTTCCACCGCGCGGGCGCGGACCGGGTGGCGTTCATCACGGACGCGATGGACGCGGCCGGTTTCGGCGACGGCCGCTACTGGCTCGGCCCGCTGGAAGTGGAGGTCGCCGGCGGCGTGGCCCGCCTGCTGACGGACGGCACGATCGCCGGTTCGACCCTCACCCTGGACCGCGCCTTCAAACGGGCGGTCACGGTCGACGGACTGTCCGTCGAGGACGCGGTGCAGGCACTCTCGGCGACCCCCGCCCGCCTGCTCGGCATGTCCGACCGGATCGGCTCCCTGGAACCCGGCAAGGACGCGGACCTGCTCCTGCTGGACGCGGACTACGACCTCAAGGGCGTGATGCGCAGAGGCGAATGGGTGGTCGGTCCCCAACTGCGCTGATCCGTCCCGCAGTCGAGAGGCGGTGGCCGACTCCCGGACTGGGCCGGCCGCCGTCTCTTTGGCATGATCGAGCTTTCGGAACGTTCACGGCAGCAAGCGCATTCTCGGGGGAGGTCGGCCCAGGTGATCCTCACGGTCACGCTGAACACCGCTCTCGACATCACCTACCGCGTACGGTCCCTCCGACCGCACGCCTCCCACCGCGTCTCCGAGGTGAGAGAACGCCCCGGCGGCAAGGGCGTCAACGTGGCCCGGGTCCTGGCGGCCCTCGGGCACGAGGTGACGGTGACCGGTTTCACGGGCGGTGCGACGGGACGGGTCGTGCGGGAGCGGCTCGCGTCGGTGCCGGGCGTGGTGGACGCGCTGGTCTCGGTCTCCGGCGCCACCCGCCGCACGATCGCCGTGGTCGACGAGCAGACCGGCGACACGACGCTGCTCAACGAACCGGGCCCGATGGTCACGCCCACCGAATGGTCGGCCTTCCAGGAGGCCTACGAGGACCTGCTCCCGTCCGCCTCCGCGGTGGCGCTGTGCGGCAGCCTGCCGCCGGGCGTGCCGGTCGGGGCGTACGCGGGCCTGGTCAGGACGGCGCGGTCTTTCGGGATCCCGGTCCTCCTGGACACGAGCGGCGAAGCCCTGCGCCGGGGCGTGGCGGCCCGCCCGGACATCATCAAGCCGAACGCCGACGAACTGGCGGAACTGACCGGCTCCCACGAACCTCTGCGCGCCACGCAGGACGCCCGCCGCCGGGGCGCGGGCGCGGTGGTGGCATCCCTCGGCCCCGAAGGCCTCCTGGCAGCCACCCGAGAGGGCCGCTGGCGAGCCACCCCACCGACCCCTGTGCGAGGCAACCCGACCGGCGCGGGCGACTCGGTCGTCGCGGGCCTGCTGTCGGGCCTGGTGGAACACCTCCCCTGGCCGGACCGTCTGGCCCGGGCAACGGCCTTGTCGGCGGCGACGGTTCAGGCGCCGGTGGCCGGGGAGTTCGACCGGGGGGTGTACGAGGAGTTGCTGGGGCGGGTGGCGGTGACGGGGGAGGTCAGTGCGGCCTGATCCAGGACCGTCCTAGTCCTTGACCTGCCCAGCCTTCAGCCACAGCTGGTCCAGCAGGACATTGCACTTGTCGCCGTCCTGGCAGGACACCGTGATCGTGTTGGTGCCCTTGTTGAGGGTCGGCCAGGCGTAGGTCTTCGTCCAGCCCTTGGAGAAGTCGCCGTCCGAGGTGTGCGTGAAGTTGCTCATGTTGAGCTTGTCGCCGAACGGCTTGCCGTTGACGGTGAGCGTCATCTCCTGGTCCTCGTCGACCGTGCTGTAGCGGGCGAAGAGGGTGTAGGCACCGTCCTTGGGGACGCCGTTGACCGTCCAGGTGACCGAGGAGCCGACCTGGTTGAGGTTCCCCACGTAGATGCCGCCGTCGGACTGGGCGCCCTTGACGTCCTGGGCGAGGGTCGCGCCACCGCCGAGCCGCAACGCCTTCGCGTCGATCGTCGGCAGGTCGACCTTGCTCTCGCCGGCCTTGCTCGGCGACGGGCTCGGCTTCGAGTCCTGGGACTGGGCCGGAGCGGTGCCGGCCTCGTTGCCCGAGTCGTTCTTGTCCTTCTCGCCGCCCAGCATGGCCACGCCGATGCCTATGACGACCGCGGCGACCACCGCGATCGCGCCGATCAGCAGGCCCTTGGTGTTCGGGCCGCGGCCGCCCCGGCCACCGCCGCCGCCCGGCATCTGCTGCTGGGTGGTGGGGGCGCCGCCGGGCAGCGTCTCGGGTGCCGCGTAGTGCGCGTTCGGCTGGGCGTAGGCGCCCTGCTGCTGCGGGACCTGCCCGTAGGGCGCCGTCTGCGCGTGCTGCGGCTGCTGGCCGTACTGGCGCGTGCCGACCGCCCGCACCCGGTTGACCGAGTTCGGGTAGCCGTAGCCCCCGGACGGCGGCTGGGCCCCGTTGGCCTGCCCGTCGGCGTAGAGATAGCCGAACGGGTCGTCGTCCTCGGGCGTGCTCGCGCCGTTGTTGCCGGGCGTCATCCCTTGGTCTCCTCAGTCAGGTGCGGTGCAATGCGGTACGTGGGTGAGAGAGCGAGCCTACCCGCTCCTGGTGACCCAAACGGGTGACCCAGACCGCATCAACTCACTGACCTGGGACTCACCCGGCGCGTCTGTGTTGTTTGGGACGAGATCGTTTCTCGACGTACATCCGCTCGTCAGCGGATTTCAACACTTCGTCCGCCGTCATTCCACAGTGTGCCCATCCGATGCCGAAGCTGGCGCCGACCCGGACGGCCCGCCCCTCGGCACGGATGGGCTGGATGATCTCGTTCCGCAGGCGGACCGCGAGGTCCTGCGCGTCGGCGCGGCCGAGCCCGTCGGCGAGGATGACGAATTCGTCACCACCGAGCCTGGCGACGGTGTCGCCGTCGCGGACGCCGTTGCTGAGCCGGCGGGCGACCTCGATGAGAACCGCGTCACCCGCGTTGTGCCCGAACCGGTCGTTGATCGACTTGAAGCCGTCGAGGTCGCAGAAGAGGACGGCGAGGCCCTTGGTGCCGTCGTCGTGGTCGCCGTCCGGGGCGACGGTGTGCACATGGTGGTCGTAGGCGTCGAACGGCTCGGTGCTCGGCCCGAAGTCGAAGGCGTGGCCGATCGCGTCGAAGGCGGGGTGGCCGTAGGCCGCGTCGTGGGACTCGACGACGCCGGGGTGCGGGGGCGCCGCGCGCTGGCACAGCCGGGCGGACAGGCGGGAGCGCAGCTCGGCGGAGTTCGGCAGGCCGGTGAGCGAGTCGTGGGAGGCGCGGTGGGCGAGCTGGAGCTCGCGGCGCTTGCGCTCCTCGATGTCCTCGACGTGGGTGAGGAGGAAGCGCGGGCCGTCGGCGGCGTCCGCGACCACGCTGTTGCGCAGGCTGACCCAGACGTACGTGCCGTCCCGGCGGCCGAGGCGGAGCTCGGCGCGGCCCCCCTCGGCGGAGGTGCGCAGCAGCGTGCCTATGTCCTCGGGGTGGACCAGGTCGGAGAACGAGTAGCGGCGCATCGCGGAGGCGGGGCGGCCCAGCAGCCGGCACAGGGCGTCGTTCGTGCGCAGGATCCGGCCGTGCTGGTCGCCGCCCATCTCGGCGATGGCCATGCCGGACGGGGCGTACTCGAAGGCCTGCCTGAAGCTTTCCTCACTGGCCCGCAGCGCCTGCTGCTCGCGCTCCAGCCGGACCAGCGCCCGCTGCATGTTGGCGCGCAGCCGGGCGTTGCTGATCGCGATGGCGGCCTGGAAGGCGTACATCTGAAGCGCCTCGCGGCCCCACGCGCCGGGGCGGCGGCCGTTGCGCGGCCGGTCCACGGACAGCACCCCGATCAGCTCACCGCAGGCGGCGTTGCCCTGCGGGCCGGGCGCGTACATCGGCGCGAAGAGCCGGTCGGCCGGGTGCCACTCGTCCTCGAAGCGGGGGGCGGGGCCGTCGGTGTACCACTGCGGGACGTCGTCGTCGTCGAGGACCCAGCCCTCGGTGTGCGGTATGAACACCAGGTCGCCCCAGTGCTCGCCCATGCCGAGGCGGCGGTCCCAGGACTCGCGGGAGCCGACGCGGCCGGTGATGAGGGCCTCGGCGGCCGGGTTCCCGGCGAAGGCGGCGACGACGAGATCGCCGTCGGGCCGTACGAGGTTCACGCACGCCAGCTCGTACCCGAGGGCGGCGACCACGCCCTCCGCGACGGTCTGCAGGGTGTCCGCCAGGCTGCGGGCCGTGTTCATGTCGGCCATGACCTGGTGCAGTTGCCGCAGGGACGCAAGGCGGACGTAGGGCTCCGACTCGGTCTCCATGCTCGCCCTCCCCCCGAGACCTCGCAGCGAATCAAGGGTTCTCATCGGCGTATCGTCCTGGCAGCTTCCCAGCCACTGAATCACAGCGCGCTGCTCACTCGGTACACAGGGTCAACAATTCCTGCCCCTTGTGACTCAAGTCACAGGCAAACCTGAACAATTGAGTGGAGTTTCTGCGTTCTTCACGTGCGTCTACCGAACGCAAGCTTTGTCTGGTTGCGCACATGTATATCCCCGTATCCCCGTCGCCCTTCCGGACGCCGTCGGGTGTCCGTCGCGAGTCCTAAGACCGTGATCGGGCGGGAGCCCGATGCGGGGCGCCCGGGACGGAGATTAGCGTTTGGGATGTGCCGAACACTCCCACTGCCACGTCCGCGATCATTCCGCCGCCCGCCTCCGGGCATGCTGAGGGGGTGAGCAACGACGAGTTCCGCGCCGCCATGTCCCGGCTGGCCTCGGGCGTGGTCCTGGTGACCGCGCAGGAGGCGCCGCTCGACCCGGACGACCCCTCGGCGCCGGGCAGCGAGGACGTGGGCATGACGGCCACGGCCTTCATGTCGGTGTCCCTGGACCCGCCCCTGGTGCTGGTGAGCCTGCGCGAGGGCTCCCGCATGGACGAGCTGCTCGAGGAGCAGCCCCTGTGGGCGGTCTCGGTCCTCTCCGAGAGCCAGCGGCACATCGCGGGCCGCTTCGCCATGAAGGGCCGCGTCAGCGACCGCCTGCTCTTCGCGGACATCCCCTACACGCGCGGCGAGTACACCGACGCGCCCCTGGTCGGCGGCGCCCTCGCCGTCCTGGAGTGCCGCACCGAGCAGCGGGTGCGCGCCGGCGACCACACCCTGGTCATCGGCCGCGTCCTGACCGCGCGCGTCCCGAGCGCGGACGGCGGGCCGCTGACGTACTTCCGGGGGCGGTACCGGCACCTGGGGTGAGGCGGAAGTCCGGTGGCCCGGGTGAGGCGGAAATCCGACGGTCCGGGTGAGGCGGATGTTCGGTGGTCCGGGTGAGGCGGATATTCGGTGGTCCGGGTGAGGCGGATATTCGGTGGTCCGGGGTGATCGGCGCGCCTAGGGTGCGCGCATGACAACGACGGGCCCTCGCCTCGAAGAGATCACCGCCGGGAACCTCGACGCCGCGCTCGGCATCCGCGTCCGCCCCGACCAGGAACACGCGGTCGCCCCGGTCGTGAAGTCCCTCGCCGAGGCCTATGTGCATCCCGGCGTCGCCTGGCCCCGCCTGATCGTCGACGGCGAGCGCCCGGTCGGGTTCCTCATGGCCTTCCTCGACATCGACTGGTACGAGGACGGCAGCGTGCTGCGCTCGGGCCTGTGGCGGCTGAACATCGCGGCCGGGGAGCAGGGCCGGGGATACGGCCGTTTCGCCGTCGAGTCCGTCGCGGAGGAACTCCGCCGGCGCGACACCAAGCAGCTCTACGTCACCTGGCACCCCGGCCCCGACGGCCCGGAGGGCTTCTACCTGGGGCTCGGCTTCCGCCCGAACGGGGAGACGAGCGGGGGTCAGACAGTAGGCGTACGGGAGCTCGGCTAACTCCAGTTCCGCTCGGAACGCCCG
>NZ_NGFN01000141.1 GCF_002148965.1 Streptomyces swartbergensis
GCAGTGGCCCAGGCCGTGCTGGGCTTCCACTGCGAGGCCCGCTGGCTGCGCTTCGCCCACGCCCACCTGCACGGGATGTTCCCGTACCTGCCGCAGCGCCCGGCCTACAACAAGCGGCTGCGAGCTGCTTTGCCCCTGGTCAAGCGGGCCATCCGGTCGCTGGCCGCAGATACCGACCTGTGGCTGGACGATGTATGGATCGTGGACTCCACCCCCGTCGAGTGCGCCCGCTCCCGCGAGACGGTCAAGCGCTCCGACCTGGCCGGCTGGGCCAACTACGGCTACTGCCGCTCCCACTCACGCTTCTACTGGGGCCTGAAACTGCACCTGGTGTGCACCCCGGCCGGGCTGCCCGTCACCTGGGCCCTGGCCGACCCCAAGATCGACGAGCGGCAGGTCCTGACCGCTCTGATCGACGACGAACCGCACCTGGCCGCCGACCGGCCCGGCCTGCTCATCCTGGCCGACAAGGGCTACATCGCCGCCGAACTCGACCGCTTCCTCACCGCCCGCGGCATCCATCTGCTGCGGCCCTCCTACCGCAACCGCGGCACCCCACAGCCCGCAGAAGCCCTGCTCAAGACGGTGCGCCAGCTGATCGAGTCGGTCAACGACACCCTCAAAGGCCAACTCGATCTGGAACAGCACGGCGGCCGGACCATCGAGGGCGTCGGTGTCCGTGTCGCCCAGCGGATCCTGGCAATGACCTGCGCGATCTGGCACAACCGCACCATCGGCGCACCCATCACCAGGTCACTGACCGCCTACGACCACTGAGCCACATCGGAACTACTCGTCTAGCTGTTGGACGCGCACGGCCGGTCACCTCCGGTCGGTCGTGGCTCATCTGCGATCGGCTCCTTCGAGGCGCACGAACTGAACCTGCTCGACGAGAGCCCTCTCATGTTCTTCGCCGACAGGCTCATCCCGTCCCGTACCCAGGACATCGACCAAGACCTGGTGCAGCTCAGGGGCTGATGCCGCCGGCAGCGTCGACGAGTTGGGCGATGCCCTGATCTGGAATTGCTGCCCGACCATGACCGCCCGACTACGACGCGGCGCTACTCCTGGTCCGCTCCCTCAGCGGACTATGCGCTCCGAATAGCATCTGCAGCGCCAGCCCGGACCGTCGACGCCGATCTCGGCATGGCGGCGGTTGTCGGCCGTGGCCAACCGAACTGTTTCCTGCTTCCAGCGCGTGGAGTCACACAACTGCCCGCCGCCTGCGCCACCCCGATCTCCCCGCGCCCTACCGCATGCCCCGCGTCGGACTCGACATGCTTGTCGAAGAACTGATTCGAAAATCCACCGTCCATGCGCCCGTAGACGCTGGTCAAGCACGCCGACATGTGGTAGCAGGGTTGGGTTTTTCGGCCTGTTCGGCGAACTGGAGAACGTGCTAAGCGATGCGGCTTCACGCCAGGACTTCACGTGACGTGGAGTTGGCAGACACGCGTATTGCTGGCCGCCCCCGCGGGACTCCTCGCGACGACACCGACAGAACAGCCCGCGCTGCCTTCACCCCTGCGGTGACGCCTCATCAGAACGAGCGTCATCTGAGCGTCAAGACGGCTGTCGCCGTCCGGGCCGAGATACGTAAAGACGATCATGTCGATACGACAGCCACCGCAGGAACGCCAGGTCGGACAGCCTTCGCGAGCCAAAAAGGTGCTCCACACCGTGTGCTCGGGGAAACAGGTCGAGCCCTCCCGGCCGCACCTGAGGTGCCAATGAAAGTCGCAGGTCAGAGGCCTTTTGCGGCGGGCTCAAGAATAGCCACGCACTCCACGTGCGACGTCATCGGAAACAGATCGAACGCCCGAAGCGTCCGCACCCGATACCCCCCATCCCGGAAGTACCCCAAGTCCCGCGCCAACGCCGCCGGATCGCACGCCACATACGCGATCCGCCGCGCTCCGAGGGACGACAGATGCTCCACCGTCTTCCGCCCTGCCCCGGCCCGCGGCGGGTCCAGGACGATCAGGTCGACCTCCGTGATCCCCGTGCGCGGCAACACGCTCTCGACCTTGCCCTGCTCGATCCGCACGCGGTCGAACTCGGCGAGGTTGTGCCGCGCGTCCTCCACCGCCCGCTTGCCGGACTCGATGCCGAGGACCGCGCCCTGCTCGCCGACCCGGTCGGCGAGGGCGCCCGCGAAGAGGCCGACGCCGCAGTAGAGGTCGAGGGCCATGTCGCCCTTGCGGGGCAGGAGGCCCTGCATGACGGCCGTCACCAGGGTGTCCGCCGCCTGCGGGTGGACCTGCCAGAAGCCGCCGCCCCCGACCCGGTGGGTGCGGCCGTCCGCGCGCTCGCGGACGAAGGGGCGGCCGTGGACGCGGTGGACGCCGCCAGAGCGCTCGTCCACGCGCAGCACCGACACCGGGCGGTCGAGTTCGACCAGCGGGAGGCGCGCGCCGGGCTTCGGCGTGAGGATCACCTGGCGGTCCTGCGAACCCGTCGCCGCGATCGCCTCGACGGAGTCCATGCCGGTCCACACCCGCTTCTCGATGCCCAGCTCGCTGACGCCCTCCGCGGCGATCATGCAGTGGTCGATCGGCTCCACCTCGTGGGAGCGGTGCCGGCGCAGGCCCGCGCGGCCGTCGGCCGTGACGGCGTACTGGACGCGGGTGCGCCAGGACGGGACCTGGCCCGCGGGCACCTTGTCGCCCTCGGCGGGCACCACCGTGCCGTCCCAGCCGGCCTCCTCCGGTGTGAGCCCGGCGAGGTGCTGGAGCTGTTCGGCGATGACGTCGGCCTTCAGGCGGCGCTGCGCGCCCGGCTTGGCGTGCTGCCAGTCGCAGCCGCCGCAGCGGCCGGGGCCGGCGAACGGGCAGGGGACGTCGATCCGGTCCTTGGATGCGTCCAGGACCTTTACCGCGTCCGCACGCAGGAACCGGGCGCCCTGCTCGCCCTCCGTCACCCGCGCCACGACCCGCTCGCCGGGCAGCGCGTGCCGAACGAACAGCACCTGGCCCTCGGACGTGCGTGCGATGCAGTGGCCGCCGTGGGCGACGGGGCCGATCTCGACCTCGTACTCCTCCCCCACCAGCGACTTCCTCGGTTCTGCCTGCATGGTGGGGTGACTCCAAAAACGTGAGGGGGAAAGGGCCGAAGAAAATCGGCCGGACAACAGCCCACCAGTCTACGTGGGTGCCGCCCGGCCGATTCACGCCCGTTTCGACACGAGCAGCCGGCCGCCTCAGGCCTTCGGGTCCGAGGGCTCCCTCGGCCGCTCCTGCGCCGGCCCCCGCCGCACCGACCCCGGCGCGTTCCACTCCTGCTGCCTGCGGGCCCGCCGCTTGGCGGCCTCGGAGGACTGGAGCTGGTAGGGCACCGAGGTCACCATGATCCCCGGCGTGAACAGCAACCGGCCCTTCAGCCGCAGGGCGCTCTGGTTGTGCAGCAGATGCTCGTACCAGTGGCCGACGACGTACTCGGGGATGATCACGGACACCGCGTCCCGCGGCGACTCCTTGCGCAGTCCCTTGACGTACTCGATGATCGGCCGTGTGATCTCGCGGTAGGGCGAGTCCAGGACCTTCAGCGGTACGTCGATGCCGCGCCGCTCCCACTCGTCGCGCAGCGCCTTGGTCTCCGCCGGGTCGACGTTGACGCTCACCGCCTCCAGGGTGTCCGAGCGCATCAGCTTGGCGTAGGCCAGGGCGCGCAGCGCCGGGCGGTGGATCTTGGAGATCAGGACGACGGAGTGGACGCGGGAGGGCCGTACGCTGTCGTCGCTCGGGCCCTCGGGGGCGGCGATCTCCTCGGCGACCCGGTCGTAGTGCTTACGGATGGCCGTCATGGTCGCGTAGAAGATCACCATGCCGAGCAGGGCGACCCACGCGCCGTGCGTGAACTTGGTGACGAGGACGACCACCAGCACCAGGCCGGTGAAGAAGGCGCCGAAGGCGTTGATGGCGCGCGAGCGGACCATGTGGCGGCGCTTGGCCCTGTCCTGCTCGGTGGCCAGGTGGCGGTTCCAGTGCCGGACCATGCCGGTCTGGCTGAGCGTGAAGGACACGAACACGCCGACGATGTAGAGCTGGATCAGGCGGGTGGAGTCGGCGCCGTAGATCCACACCAGCAGTCCGGCGGCGCCGGCGAGGAGCACGATGCCGTTGGAGAAGGCGAGGCGGTCGCCGCGGGTGTGCAGCTGGCGCGGCAGGTAGCGGTCCTGGGCGAGGATCGAGCCGAGCAGCGGGAAGCCGTTGTAGGCGGTGTTCGCGGCGAGGAACAGCACCAGTGCGGTGGCCGCGGCCAAAACGAGGAACAGGAAGCTGCCCTTGCCGAAGACGGCCTCGGCGACCTGGGAGATCACCGGGTTCTGGACGTAGTCCGGGCCGAGCGGGACGCCGTTGTGGACGAGGTCGCGGGCCGGGTTCTCGGCCATGCGGACGTCGGTCGCGGCGGCCAGCGCGATGATGCCGCAGAACATGGTGACGGCCAGCAGGCCCATCAACGCGAGCGTGTTCGCTGCGTTCTTGGACTTGGGCTTGCGGAAGGCCGGGACGCCGTTGGAGATCGCCTCGACGCCGGTGAGCGCGGCGCAGCCGGAGGAGAAGGCGCGCAGCAGCAGGAAGACCAGGGCGAAGCCGGCCAGGCCCTGGTGCTCGGGCTTGATGACGTAGTCCGCCGTCGGTGCCCGCATGGTGTCGTCCAGGACCAGTCCGCGGAAGGCGCCCCAGGCGATCATGGTGAAGACGCCCGCGACGAAGACGTACGTCGGGATCGCGAACAGCGAGCCCGACTCCTTCACGCCGCGCAGGTTCATCAGCGTGAGCAGCACGATCACGCCGATCGCGCAGAGCACCTTGTGCTCGACCACGAACGGGATGGCGGAGCCCAGGTTCTCGATGCCGGAGGAGATCGACACGGCGACGGTGAGGACGTAGTCGACGAGCAGCGCGCTCGCGACCGTCAGGCCCGCCTTGGGGCCGAGGTTGGTGTTCGCCACCTCGTAGTCGCCGCCGCCGCTGGGGTAGGCGTGCACGTTCTGCCGGTACGAGGCGACCACGGTGAACATCAGCACGACGACCGCGACCGCGATCCACGGACTGAAGTGGTACGCCGTCACACCCGCGATCGACAGGACCAGCAGCACCTCCCCCGGCGCGTACGCGACGGAGGACAGCGGGTCGGAGGCGAAGACGGGTAGTGCGATGCGCTTCGGCAGGAGTGTTTCCCCCAGCCGGTCACTGCGCAGTGCGCGCCCGATCAGGATCCGTTTGGGCACGTCGGTCAGTTTGGACACAACAGAGGATCGTAAGCGTTCGATTGCGGGCTCGCCCACCCGCCACCCCCCATCGGCGCTCCGTCTGCTCTCCGAGTGAATTCAGGGGCCCCTGCGGCTGGGGAGTCCGCAGGTCACCCGGTTCCCATGCCTATATGACTGAGCCCTGTCCGTCACCCGGCCGTTGCCGCCCCTGGAGGTCCCATGCACCCGACCGCAGAACTGATCGGCGCCGCGGCCACACTGTTCATCCTCGGAATCCTCACCGTGGCGAGTGTGCGGAGCATCAGCCGCCGCAAGGACGTGTCGCCGGGGACGCACTAGAGAACGAGCCGCGGCCGCAGGGCAGGAGCGCATCACCGGCATCCGTCACACTGCCCGCTCCAGCTCCGCCACCCCGGCAAGCAGTTCCTCCCGCCCGATGCTGTCCGTCCGGGTCGACGGGACCGTACAGGCGTACGCCCCGGCCACCGCGCCGTGCAGGGCGCAGTGGTGGGGTGGGGCGCCGTTCAGCCAGGCGTGGAGGAACGCGGCGGCGAAGGCGTCGCCCGCGCCGTTGGAGTCGACGACCGGTGCGGGGGGCGTGGCGGCGGGTACGTGGGTCAGCTCGCCGTCGGTGAGCAGGTACGCCCCGTCCGCCCCGGCGGTGGCGACGACGGCCCGGGCGCGGCCCCGCTCGGTGATCCGCCGCATGGTCTGCTCGGGGTCGGCCAGTGCGGTGCTGGACAGGAAGACGAGGTCGGCCTGGTGGGCGAAGGGCTCGTGGTAGGGGTTGGCCCCGTCCCAGTCGTGCAGGTCGGTGGAGAGCGTGAGGCCCGCCTCGCGCAGGACGGGCAGCGCGTGGGCGCACGGCTGGGTGATGACGACATGGGCGTGCCGGCTGGCCGCGGCCAGCTTCCGTAGCGTGGCCTCGGGCAGCCGGTCCGTGTCCGCCGAGCGGGTGGCGTCGTACAGGGACAGCCGTCTGCCGTCGGGGCCGACGAGGTTGACCGCGCGCTTGGTGCCGAGCGGCTGGGGCACGGCGGTGAGCGCGATGCCGCGGTCGCGGTGCAGGGCGCGGACCAGGTCGCCCTCGGGGTCGTCGCCCAGCATGTCGACGTGGTGCGTGCGCAGCCCCAGCGCGCTCGCGGCCAGCGCGACGAAGTCACCGCTCTGGCCCGCGCGCGTCACGATCCCGGGCCGGATCATGTGGCTGTCGGCGAACGGCACGGGCAGCTCGGGCACGTGCACGATGGTGTCCACGCCCGCGCCGCCCAGGACCAGGACGTCGATCTCGGTACTCATGTGGGCTTCCTCCCCCGCCGAGGGCCGGCAGGGCCCTCGGCAACCCCCTCGACTTTGCCGATACGTTGGAGTCGGGCAGTCGAACGCGGCACCGGCCCCGGAAGGCATCATGGCGTGATTCCACCGGCATGATGGTGCCTGGCGGCCCGCATTCAGGCCGCCACGTGGTGCCTGGCGAGCCGAAAGAGAGACATGAGCAGGACATTGTTGATGGTCAGAGGGCCCGTAGGAAGCACGGTGTGACGCGATGCATATTGTGATCATGGGTTGCGGAAGGGTGGGCTCCGCCCTGGCCCAGACCCTGGAGCAACAGGGCCACACGGTCGCCGTGGTCGACCAGGACCCCACCGCCTTCCGCCGCCTGGGTTCCTCCTTCGGCGGCCGCCGGGTCACCGGGGTCGGCTTCGACCAGGACACCCTGCGCGAGGCGGGCATCGAGGAGGCCGGCGCATTCGCCGCCGTCTCCAGCGGTGACAACTCCAACATCATCGCCGCGCGCGTGGCCCGCGAGATGTTCGGCATCGAGAACGTCGCCGCCCGCATCTACGACCCCCGGCGCGCCGAGGTCTACCAGCGCCTGGGCATCCCCACCGTCGCGACCGTCCGCTGGACGGCCGACCAGATGCTGCGCCGCCTGCTCCCCTCGGGCGCCGAGCCGCTGTGGCGCGACCCCACCGGGGGCGTCCAGCTCGCCGAGGTGCACACCTCCACCGCCTGGGTCGGCCACAAGATCAGCCGGATCCAGGAGGAGACGGGTGTGCGCGTGGCGTTCCTGACCCGGCTCGGCGAGGCGGTCCTGCCCACCTCGCAGACGGTGCTGCAGGAAGGCGACCTGGTGCACGTGATGATGCGCACCGACGAGGTCGACACGGTCGAGGCGGCGTTCGCCAAGGGTCCCGAAGAGGAGGGCGGTCACTGATGAGGGTCGCCATTGCCGGAGCCGGCGCGGTCGGCCGCTCGATCGCGGGCGAGCTGCTGGAGAACGGCCACGAGGTCCTGCTGATCGACAAGGCGCCGACCGCCATCTCGGTCGAACGCGTCCCGCAGGCCGAGTGGCTGCTGGCCGACGCCTGCGAGATCACGTCCCTGGACGAGGCGGCGCTGCAGCGCTGCAACGTCGTGATCGCCGCGACGGGTGACGACAAGGTCAACCTGGTCGTCTCCCTGCTGGCCAAGACGGAGTACGGCGTTCCGCGCGTCGTCGCCCGGGTGAACAACCCGAAGAACGAGTGGCTGTTCAACGAGTCCTGGGGCGTGGACGTCGCCGTCTCCACCCCGCGACTGATGTCGGCCCTGGTCGAGGAGGCGGTGAGCGTGGGCGACCTGGTCCGCCTGCTCCGCTTCAGCCACGGCGACGCCAACCTGGTCGAGCTGACCCTGCCGGAGGAGTCGGCCCTGGCCGGCACCCAGGTCGGCGACGTCGAGTGGCCCGAGGACACGTCCCTGGTCACGATCATCCGCGGCACCCGCGTCCTGACGCCCTCCCGGGAGGACTCCCTGGAGGCGGGCGACGAACTCCTCTTCGTGGCCGCACAGGCCCGTGAGGAGCAGCTGGAGGATCTGCTGTCGGTACGCCGGAACAGCGCGGCGAGCTGAGCGGGTCCCTTCGGGGACAAGCAGGAAGGGGCTTCCCGGGTCTCCGGGAAGCCCCTTCCGCTTGGCTTCTTTCAGCTCTGGAGGTTCACTGCTCGGCGGACCGAGCAGCAGTCTCACGCTCCCTCTCCTCCGCGGCCTTCTCCTCCGCCTCCATCTCCGCGAACACGTCGATGGGCGCGGGCGCCTTCGCCAGGAAGACCCACGTCAGCCATACGGCGAGCAGGAACGGCGGGATCTTCAGGGCGACCAGGACCCAGCCCAGCTGTGTGGTGTCGGCCCACCAGTACAGCGGGAAGAGGATCGCGCACTTGGCGAGCAGGATCGCACCCCACGCGTAACTGGCTTTGGCGTAGGCCTTCTTGCGGCCGGGGTTCCGCGTGCGCCAGGAGAGGTTCTCCTTGAAGACCGGGCCGAGGATCAGCCCGATCAGCGGGACACCGCACAGGGTGGTGATGATGTAGGCGAGTCCCAGGCCCAGCGTGTAGAGCATGCCGGGCAGGTAGAAGTCCTTGGCGTTGCCGGTCATCATCGCGAAGACGACACCGAAGGCCACGCCGAAGACACCGCTGAAGGCGTGCTTGACGGTGTCCTTCATCACCAGCCGGACCACGACCAGCACCAGCGACACGGCCAGTGCCGCGATCGCCGACAGGTGCAGGTCCTTGTTGATCGTGTAGATGGTGACGAACAGCAGGCCGGGCAGCACCGTCTCGACCATGCCCCGCACGCCGCCGAACGCTTCGAACAGGGCGGCCTCGGTCACCGCCCGGGCGTCGTCCGCAGATGTCTCTTCGGTCGGCTTGTCGAGCGACGTCACCGGCTACTCCCGTCCGAGGGGTCTCAGTTCGTACTTGGGATTGAACAGCACCCGGCGGCCCCGGCTCATGGAGATCCGGCCCGATGCGATCAGCTTGCGCCCCGGCTCTATGCCCACGATCGAGCGCCTGCCGAGCCACACCACGTCCAGCGCCGCGGAGCCGTCGAACAGCTCGGCCTCCAGGGCCGGGACTCCGGCGCGCGGCCGCAGGGTGACCGTGCGCAAGGTACCAGTTACCGTCACTATCTGCCGGTCCTGGCAGTCTCCGATCCGGATACAGCCCGCGGTCTCGGCGTCCTCGCGCAGCTCCTCGGACTCCAGGTCCTCCTGCGACGAGGAGAGCCGGTCGAGCATGCGCCGGAACCGGCCCGCCGGCTTCTGCGAACGAGGAACAGCACTCATGTCTAGAGCCTACCGGGGCCCGCTGACAGCCATGCAGCCCCCGGGCGGGGACCTCACTTCTCGAACCGGTAGCCCATCCCCGGCTCCGTGATGAAGTGCTTCGGATGGGAGGGGTCCGCCTCCAGCTTCCGCCGCAGCTGCGCCATGTACACGCGCAGATAGTTGGTCTCCGTCCCGTACGACGGCCCCCACACCTCCCGGAGCAGCTGCTTCTGCCCGACCAGGCGGCCGCTGTTGCGGACGAGGACCTCCAGCAGGTGCCACTCCGTGGGGGTCAGCCGTACGTCCTTCCCGGCTCGGTTGACCTTCTTCGCGGCCAGGTCGACGGTGAACTCGCCGGTCTCCACGATCACGTCGTCCTCACCGCCCCCGGCCGGTTCGGCCCGGCGCACGGCGGCCCGCAGCCGGGCCAGCAACTCGTCCATGCCGAACGGCTTGGTGACGTAGTCGTCGGCCCCTGCGTCCAGCGCCTCGACCTTCTCGTCGGAGGAGTGCCGGGCCGACAGCACCAGGATCGGCACCCGGGTCCAGCCGCGCAGGCCCCTGATCACCTCGACGCCGTCCATGTCGGGCAGGCCGAGGTCGAGGACGACCACGTCGGGGTGACGGGCGGCGGCGAGCCGGAGGGCGGTGGCGCCGTCGTGGGCCGCGTCGACCTCGTACGTGCGTGCCCTGAGGTTGATCACGAGGGCGCGTACGATCTGCGGCTCGTCGTCGACCACCAGCACCCGGGTCATGAGGCCTGCCTTTCCGGTTCGGCTGCGTTTTCCGCCACGTGGTCAAGCTCCGGGCGCGGTCCCGCAGCGCGGAGGGTGAGGACCATGGTGAGCCCGCCGCCCGGGGTGTCCTCGGCGTCGAGCGTGCCGCCCATGGCCTCGGCGAAGCCGCGCGCCACCGCGAGCCCCAGCCCCACGCCGGCACCGCGCGGGGCGTCGCCGTAACGCTGGAAGGGCTCGAAGATGCGGTCCTTGGCCTCGTCGGGGACGCCCGGCCCCCGGTCGACCACCCGTACCTCGACCCGGTCGGCGAGCGCGCTGGCGGCGACCAGCACGGGCGTGCCGGACGGACTGTACTTGACGGCGTTCTCGACGAGGTTGGCCATGGCCCGCTCCAGCAGCCCGGGGTCCACGCCGACCATGGGCAGGGTCTCCGGGACGTCGAGGTCGACGCTTCCCCCGGGTACGCCGCCGAGCGCCATCGGCACCACCTCGTCGAGGTCGATCTCGCGGATCAGCGGGGTGACCGTGCCGGTCTGGAGCCGGGACATGTCGAGCAGGTTGCCGACGAGGTGGTCGAGGCGGTCGGCGCCCTCCTCGATGCCTTCCAGCAGCTCCGCCCGGTCCTCCTCGGACCACTCGACGTCCTCGGAGCGCAGGGAGGTCACCGCCGCCTTGATCCCGGCGAGCGGGGTGCGCAGGTCGTGGCTGACGGCGGCGAGCAGCGCCGTGCGGATGCGGTTGCCCTCGGCGAGGGTGCGGGCCCGGTCGGCCTCCTCCTGGAGGCGGCGGCGGTCCAGGACGACGGCGGCCTGGGCGGCGAAGGCGGCCAGCACGCGGCGGTCCTCGGCGGGCAGGACGCGGCCGGTCAGCGCGAGCGCCATGTGGTCCCCGACCGGCATGTCCACGTCCGCCTGGTCGGGCCGCTCGACGGAACGCCCTTGCCCGACGCGGCCGGCGCAGGTCCACGGCTCGACGTCGCTCGCCCTCTCCAGCAGGGCCGCCGACTCCATGCCGAAGGTCTCCCGGACCCGTTCCAGCAGGTTCTCCAGGCCGGTCTCGCCGCGCAGCACGTTGCCCGCGAGGAAGGACAGGATCTCGGACTCGGCCCGCAACCGGGCGGCCTGGTGGGTGCGGCGGGCGGCGAGGTCGACCACGGAGGCCACCGCGGCACCGACGGCCACGAAGATCACGATGGCGACGATGTTCCTCGGGTCGGCGATGGTCCACCGGTGCAGGGGCGGTGAGTAGAAGTAGTTCAGCAGCAGGGAGCCCACCGCCGCCGAGGCCAGAGCCGGCATCAGCCCGCCGAGCAGGGCCGCCGCCACGGTCAGCGCCAGGAACAGCAGCATGTCGTTGGCGAGGCCGAGGTCGACGGCGCTGAGCAGCGCCGCCAGGACCGGCGGGCCGGCGACCCCGACCAGCCAGCCCCACACCCGCCGGGAGCGACCGAGGCGCGCGCCCCGGGCCACGGGCAGTCCGCGGCCCTTGGCGACCTCGTCGTGGGTGACGATGTGCACGTCGAGGTCGGACCCGGACTCCCGGGCGACCGTCGCGCCGACGCCGGGCCCGAAGACGTACTGCCAGGTCCTGCGGCGCGAGGAGCCCAGCACGATCTGAGTGGCGTTCACACCGCGGGCGAAGGCGAGCAGCGCGGCCGGTATGTCGTCGCCGACCACGTGATGGAACGTTCCGCCGAGGTCCTCGACGAGGGTCCGCTGCAACGCCAGTTCCTTCGGCGAGGCCGAGGTCAGCCCGTCGCTGCGGGCTATGTAGACGGCCAGCACCTCGCCGCCGGCGCCCTTCTCGGCCAGCCGAGCGGCCCGGCGGATCAGCGTCCGGCCCTCGGGGCCGCCGGTCAGGCCGACCACGATCCGCTCGCGCGAACCCCAGATCCTCGACACCTGGTGATCGCTGCGGTACTGGGTGAGGTAGGCGTCGACCCGGTCGGCCACCCACAGCAGCGCCAGCTCGCGCAGGGCGGTCAGGTTGCCGGGGCGGAAGTAGTTCGACAAGGCCGCGTCGACCTTGTCGGGCTTGTAGATGTTGCCGTGTGCCATCCGCCGCCGCAGCGCCTCGGGCGACATGTCGACCAGCTCGACCTGGTCGGCCCGCCGTACCACCTCGTCCGGCACCGTCTCCTGCTGCCGCACCCCGGTGATCGACTCGACGACGTCGCCCAGTGACTCCAGGTGCTGGATGTTGACGGTCGATATCACGTCGACACCGGCCGCAAGCAGCTCCTCCACGTCCTGCCAGCGCTTGGCGTTGCGGGAGCCGGGGATGTTGGTGTGGGCGAGTTCGTCGACCAGGGCGACCTGGGGGCGGCGGGCGAGGACGGCGTCGAGGTCCATCTCGGGGAAGACGCCGCCGCGGTACTCCAGCCGCCTGCGCGGCACCTGCTCCAGGCCGTGCAGCATCACCTCGGTGCGGGGGCGATCATGGTGCTCGACGAAGGCCACCACGCAGTCCGTGCCCCGCTCGACGCGGCGGTGCGCCTCGGACAGCATCGCGTACGTCTTGCCGACGCCCGGTGCCGCACCGAGGTAGATCCGAAGCTTGCCGCGTCCCATGGCCTCATTGTCTTCCGGTCTGCCGACTGCGCAGCGTCGACCTTACGGCCAACAATCACGACATATGGGTTCCGGGCGCGGCAGTGGGGCCGTCTTTGACGCAACCCTGACGCGCCCGGCCGATCGGGGCCCTACGCGGGATTGTCTCCGTGAGTGAGGGTCTCCCAGGCGGCGAAGAGGCTGTTGCTGCCGGCGGGGCGGCATGAGAAAGGGCCGCACCCCCGTGAGGAGTGCGGCCCTGGTGTCTCTACGAAGCTCAGCGGACCTCGGTGATCTCCGGTCCGCGCTGGAGCTGGCCCATTCCGCCGGCGAAACGGGAGCCCTCCTCCTCCTGCTGGATGCCCTCGGGGACCATCTGGGCATCGTTGGGCAGCTTCAGGACGATCGGGTCGCGGGGCGCCATCGGGCCCTCACCGCGCACCACGACCGTGTCCCGGAAGATCTGCTCGAGCAGCCCGGCGGCCTGCGGCTGCACCGCGCCCTGGCCCGAGATGACCCCGCGCAGGAACCAGCGGGGGCCGTCCACACCGACGAACCGCACGACCTGGAAGCCGCCGGTGCCGTCCGGCAGCTGTACCGGCACCTGGGCCCGCAGCTCCCAGCCCAACGGCCCCTCGACCTCGTCGACGATGCCGCCCTGCTGGGTGATGCCCGAGCCGATCTCCTCGCGCACCTCGCCCCAGATGCCCTCGCGCTTGGGCGCGGCGAAGGCCTGCAGCTGGATGGCGCTGTCCCGCAGCACGACCGTCGCCGCCACGATCGCGTCACCCGCGACCTCGACCCGCAGCTCCATGCCGTCGACGCCCGGCACGAACAGACCGCCCAGGTCGACCCGGCCCTCGCCCGGGTCGCGCACCTCGGAGCTGTCCCAGGGCCCGTCGGGCCGCGGCGCCGGCTCGAGCCTCAGGCGCTCGCCCTCGCCGCCCGCCTCACTGTCGACACCGTCGACGACCTGCTCGGCCTCGCCGGCCGCGTCCTCGGCGGCATCCCTCTTCTTGCGACGTCCGAACACGTCACTGTCCTTCCCGGTCGGATACGACCGAAGCGTATCGATTCCCACCCGCCTGACCGCCCAGGGCGGCCTGACCGCTTGTGCCGCTCGTCCCGTCCACCGCGGCGTGCCCTCCGGTGGACCCGAAGCCCCCCGCGGCCCGCGCGGAGCCGGGAAGCTCCGCCACCTCCTGGAAGCGGACCCTCTCGACCTGCTGGACGACCAGTTGGGCAATCCGGTCGAAGCGCTCGAACCGCACGGCCTCGCGCGGGTCGAGATTCACCACGATCACCTTGATCTCCCCACGGTACCCGGCATCAACCGTCCCCGGGGCATTCACCAGGGCGACGCCGCAGCGGGCGGCCAGGCCGGACCGGGGGTGCACGAAGGCCGCGTACCCCTCCGGCAGTGCCACAGACACGCCCGTGGGCAGCACGGCCCGCTCACCCGGCGCCAGTCGGCACGCCTCGGTGGTGCGCAGATCGGCTCCCGCGTCCCCGGGGTGCGCATACGACGGAAGCGGTACGTCCGGATCGACGCGCCGGATCAGCACGTCCACGGGCTGACGGCTCACAGGGCTCATAGGAGTCATGGGGCCTTCCGGGCTTACGGGGCTCGTGGGGGTCACGGGAGTTTCGGGAGTTGTGGGGGCCACGGGGCTCAAGAGGCTGTCCGCACTCACGGGTTCACCTCGAAGGCGCGGGCTCGCCGGACCTGGTCGGGGTCGTTCATGGCCGCCTGGATCTCCTCCTGGCGGCCGTGGTCGACGAAGTGGTCGACCTTCACCTCGACGAAGAGCGCGTCGGCACGGACGGCGACGGGCCCGTCGGGGCCCCCGGCGCGTCCGGTGGCGGTCGAGTAGATCTTCCGCCCGGCCACCGCCGTCACCTCCGCCTGCAGGTACAGCGTGGTGCCGACGGGCACGGGCCGTACGAAGTCGGTCTCCAGCCGTCCGGTCACGGCGATCGTGCGCAGCAGCCAGTTCAGCGAGCCGAGGGTCTCGTCGAGGGCGGAGGTGAGCACGCCCCCGTGGGCGAGGCCCGGGGCACCCTGGTGGGCGGGCCGCACGGTGAACTCCGCGGTGAGTGACACGCCCTCGCCGGCCCGTGCCTCCAGCTGCAGCCCGTGCGGCTGCTCGCCGCCGCAGCCGAAACACTGGCCGTAGTGCGCACCGAGCAGCTCACCGGGCGCCGGGGCGTCCGGATGCCGCACCGGTCGCACGGCGTCGGCCGGAGGCTGAAGAGGAGCGGAAGTACGACTCACAGCCGGAGACCTTACCCGCGCGTCGGCCCCTTCCGGACACCGTGTCAAGCTTGGCTCCATGCAGCTCTCCGCCGCCCCGTACGAAGAACGCCTGACCGCTCCCCGGTCCTGGTGGCTGATCTCGTTCCTGGTCGGGGTCTCCATGGCCCTGGTCCTGCTCCCGTTCGGCACGCTGCCCATGCTCGGCGGCCTGGCCGGGGGCACGGCGGTCGCGGCCGTCGCCGCGAGTTCGTACGGCTCGGTCCGCATCCGCGTGGTGGGCGATTCACTGATCGCGGGCGAGGTGAAGATCCCGCTGGCGGCCCTGGGCGAGGCGGAGGTCCTGGACGCGGAGGAAACCCGTGCCTGGCGCACCCACAAGGCCGACCCGCGCGCCTTCATGCTGCTGCGCGCCTACATCCCCACGGCCCTGCGCGTGGAGGTCACGGACCCGGAGGACCCGACTCCGTACCTGTACCTGTCCACGCGCGAGCCGGAGCGCCTGGCGGAGGCGCTGCGGGCGGCGAAGCCGGCGTAGCACACCTGCGCGGGGCGTCATCCGGCGGCGGACGGCAGACCGACGGCACGCGCACGCGCGGGCCCAGCGTCGCCTCTGTGCAGTCGTCCCGGCGTCGCCCCGTGTCCGTCGTCCCGGCGTCGCCTCAGTGCCCGTCGTCGCGCTTGTCGCGTTTCTCGTGGTGCTTTTCGCTCTCGGGCTTCTCGTCCCCGAAGCGGCCCAGAGGGTCGTCAGTGATCTCGCCCATCTCCAGGGCGTCCGCCGGACGTTCCAGGGCGGGGAGTGGCTCCAGGGCCTCCCACGGCACCTGGATCCTGCGCAGGTCCTCGCGGATCCGGGCGGCGAGTTTTCTCGTCTCGCTGCGGTTCATGGCCGCTCCGACGGCGGCGCCGATCAGGAACGGCACCAGGTTCGGCATGCTGCGGACCATCCGCTTCATGATCCGCTGCCGCAGGTCCCGCTTCATGCGGCTGTTCAGCGCCGTGCTCAGCGTCGACGGCTTGTTCGCGTCGATCCCGCGCTCCCCCGACCACGAGTGGAGGTACGCGGTGCTGCGCTGCTTGATGTTGCCGGGCGGCCGTACGCCGTAGACCTCGTGGAGTTCGGCGATCAGCTTCAGCTCGATCGCCGCGACTCCGGTGATCTCGGCGGCCAGTTCCGTCGGCATGGCGGGCGGCACGGGAAGCATCGCCGCCGCGCCGATGCCCGCTCCGACCGTCGCCGTCGCCTTCGCCGCGCCCGCGACCAGTTTGTCCGCGAGCTCTTCGGGCCCCAGGCCCGGGAACTGCCTGCGGAGCGTCGCCAGGTCCCGTACGGGGACGCGCGGGGCCAGTTCGATGATCCGGTCGGCGAGATGGGCGAGGCCGGCCCGGGCCCGGACCGAGCCCTTGCGGGCACTGTCCATGGCCCGCTCCCGGAGCGTCCCCGCCGTCCGGGCGACGGGTGCGGGGACGTCCACGGACGCCGGAAGGTCACTCCGGTCCGCTGCCGGTTCGAGCGAGGCCGCCCCCGTACTGGTTGAGCCTCGCTCGTCGTCACGCGCGCCGTCTTGCGGGCCGTCGATCGGCCCTTCGTCCGCCTTCCGTTTGGAGAAGCGGCGCTTCCAGGGAGGGGTCGAGCCAGTCACGGCCGACCCCGCCTCAGTCGCAGTCGCGGCAGATCGGCTGGCCGTTCTTCTCCCGGGCCAGCTGGCTGCGGTGGTGCACCAGGAAGCAGCTCATGCAGGTGAACTCGTCCTGCTGCTTCGGGAGCACTCGTACTGCCAGCTCCTCGTTCGAAAGATCGGCGCCGGGCAGCTCGAGGCCCTCTGCGGCCTCGAACTCGTCGACGTCCACTGCGGAGGCCGACTTGTCGTTCCTCCGAGCCTTCAGCTCTTCGAGGCTGTCCGAGTCAACGTCGTCATCGGTCTTGCGTGGAGTGTCGTAATCGGTTGCCATGTCGCTCTCCCCCTCTGGGTGTCTGCGGTGTCTCCAGCGCACGTAACGCGTGAGAGGCCGGACTTGTGCCCGACCTGAGGCGGAGATTTTGCCTCACATCAAGGTCTGTTACTCAATCGACACCCAACCGGACTCCTCACGAGTGATCGGCTTGGATGGCGATGGGGACCGTACACGGTCCGAATGCCGCACTTCAAAGGCGTCTCACCGTGTACTTCCCGTGATCAAGACCCCCGAAAACCGGGATTTTCCCGGCTTTCCGACAGGACACATGATCACGGAGAGTAGATGGCCGGAAAAGCGTCCCTGTGATCGATCACACACGGAGCACGCGCGGTGCGATGTCGAAAATTCCGCGCAAAGCGAACATCCCCGTGTGTCGCCGAGTTGATCGGCGACATGATCTCAGACGGGCAGCGTGACTCGCATGACGAGCCCACCCCCTTCGCGCGGCTGTGCGTAGATGTGCCCGCCGTGCGCCCGGGCCACCGACCGGACGATGGACAGACCGAGTCCCACGCCCTTGTCGCTGCCCGTCCGCTCGGTGCGCAGCCGCCGGAACGGCTCGAAGAGGTTGTCGATCTCGTACGCCGGCACGACGGGGCCCGTGTTGGAGACGACCAGGACCGCCTGGCCGTGCTGCACCTCGGTCGTGACCTCGACCCAGCCGCCCTCCGCCACGTTGTAGCGCACGGCGTTCTGCACCAGGTTGAGCGCGACCCGCTCCAGGAGCACACCGTTGCCCTGGACGACCGCGGACTTCTGCTCGCCGCGGATGCGCACCCCCTTGGCCTCGGCCTCGCCGTGCACCTGGTCGATGGCCTGCCCGGCGACCTCGGCGAGGTCCACCGGCCCCCGCTCGACGATCTGGTTGTCGCTGCGGGCGAGCAGCAGCAGACCCTCGACGAGCTGCTCGCTGCGCTCGTTGGTGGCCAGCAGCGTCTTGCCGAGCTGCTGGAGCTCCACCGGCGCGTTCGGGTCGGACAGGTGCACCTCGAGGAGCGTGCGGTTGATCGCCAGCGGTGTCCGCAGCTCGTGCGAGGCGTTGCCGACGAAGCGCTGCTGGGCGGTGAAGGCCCGCTGGAGCCGCTCCAGCATGTCGTCGAAGGTGTCCGCCAGCTCCTTCAGTTCGTCGTCCGGGCCGTCCAGCTCGATCCGGCGGGACAGGTCGGAGCCCGCCACCGCGCGCGCGGTGCGGGTGATCCGGCCCAGCGGCGACAGGACACGGCCGGCCATGGCGTAGCCGAAGGCGAAGGCGATGACCGCAAGACCGAGCAGGGCCAGGAGCGAGCGGCTGAGCAGATTGTCCAGGGCGTGCTGGCGCTGCTCGTTGACGCACGCGTTCATGGCGCTGTTGAACTCGTTGGGCGAGGCCTGGTCGGGCAGGTTGCAGATGTCGCTGGTGACCTTGCCCTCGACGATCTTGAACGGCAGCTCGCTGCCCACGTTCAGCGCCTCCGCGGCCAGCAGGTAGATGATCGACAGCAGCAGGATGCCGGCGATCAGGAACATGCCGCCGTACAGCAGCGTGAGCCTTATGCGGATGGTCGGGCGCAGCCAGGGGAACGGCGGCGCGGGTCGCCTGGGATCCCAGGTGGGCTTGGGGGGCGCCTGGGGAGGCGCGGGAGTGGTGGCCACAGTCGTCAGATCCGGTAGCCGGAGCCGGGGACGGTGACGATCACGGGCGGCTCACCGAGCTTGCGGCGCAGGGTCATGACCGTCACGCGGACGACGTTCGTGAACGGGTCGGTGTTCTCGTCCCAGGCCTTCTCCAGCAACTGCTCCGCCGAGACGACGGCGCCCTCGCTGCGCATCAGCACCTCCAGGACGGCGAACTCCTTGGGCGCGAGCTGGACCTCCTTGCCGTCGCGGAAGACCTCGCGGCGGTTGGGGTCGAGCTTGATCCCGGCACGCTCCAGGACCGGCGGCAGGGGCACGCTGGTGCGCCGGCCGAGGGCCCGCACGCGCGCGATGAGCTCACTGAACGCGAACGGCTTGGGCAGATAGTCGTCGGCGCCGATCTCCAGACCCTCCACCCGGTCGCTGACGTCACCGGAGGCCGTGAGCATCAGCACGCGCGTGGGCATGCCGAGCTCGACGATCTTGCGGCAGACGTCGTCGCCGTGCACGAGCGGGAGGTCCCGGTCGAGGACGACCACGTCGTAGTCGTTCACGCCGATGCGTTCCAGGGCGGCCGCACCGTCGTACACGACGTCGACGGCCATGGCCTCCCGGCGCAGTCCGGTGGCCACCGCATCGGCGAGCAGTTGCTCGTCCTCGACGACGAGTACGCGCACGTCCCTGGTCCTTCCTCATGTCCACCCGCGTAGCGCCGCACAGGCGCAGACGGGCAGGGGTCTTCGACGGTTCGTTGGTGTGTTGCCCTCCATCCTGCCCTTTTCGGCCATAAGTCGGAGGTAAGGCGGGGGAGGAGACGAGGCCCGCGACGGAATAGGAGATTTTCTCCTCCGGTTAGGTTTCCACGGAAGGGAGCTTGGGGAGGACGGCTTTACATCCCACGATCACGCTCTGCTTGTACCGCACCACCATGCGGTGCGGCTCAACCCGCTTCCGCAGAGCGGGCGTGGGTGTCCGGCACCGTCGCCGCCCAGCCGAGCGGCGCTGGGCATCCACCGGAGACGTGATCGTCCCTTCCGAACGGCACACCCCCGTGCCATCGACCCACGACCCAGGACGAGGGGGCGCAGCATGGACGCATTCACCGCAGGACTTCTGCAGCGCATAAGGGCGACCGAGTCCGATCTGTCCCGGGCTCGCGACGAGGGCGACGACTTCCTCGTCGAGGTGGAGCAGGGCGAGCTCGACGACCTGCGCCGCCTCGCCGCCGAGCACGGTGTGGAGGTCAGCGCGACGAGCGTCTGATCAGGCCGTACGAAGCGGGCCCCGGCGAATCCAGCGCCGGGGCCCGCTTCGTCGTCTTGCGGGCCCCGTTCACTCGGTGTCGGGCGTGCACGTCGGCCGTCGTACGACGGTGGACGTGCCGCCGGCCGCGTCGTATGCCGGCCTGGCCGTCCTCAGTCGTGCCAGGCCCCGAAGTCCTCCAGCAGGCGCTGGAGGGGCTCGAAGACGCCCGGGGTCCCCGCGACTGTCAGATCCCCCGACGGGCGCTCTCCGGGGCGTCCACCGGTCAGCGCGCCCGCCTCCCGGGCGATCAGGTCGCCCGCCGCGAGGTCCCAGGCGTGCAGGCCGCGCTCGTAGTAGCCGTCGAGGCGTCCCGCGGCCAGGTCGCACAGGTCGACGGCCGCCGAACCGCCGCGCCGGATGTCGCGCAGCAGCGGGATCAGCCGCTGGGCGACCTCGGCCTGGTGGGTGCGGACCTCGGCCACGTAGTTGAAGCCCGTCGAGACCAGCGCCTGCTCCAGGGGCGGCGCGGGGCGGCAGGACAGCCTGCGCTCGCCGTCCCAGGCCCCGGTGGCCCAGGCTCCGCCGCCGAGCACCGCGTGGAAGGTCTCGCCGCGCATCGGGGCCGTGACGACTCCGACGACGGTCTCGCCGTCCTGCTCGGCTGCGATGGAGACGGACCAGGTGGGCAGCCCGTACAGGTAGTTGACCGTGCCGTCGAGCGGGTCGATCACCCAGCGGACACCGCTCGTGCCCTCGGTGGCGGCGCCCTCCTCGCCGAGGATGCCGTCGTCCGGGCGGCGCTCGGCGATCAGGCCGGTGATCAGCTTCTCGGCCGCGATGTCCATCTCCGTGACGACGTCGATGGGGCTGGACTTGGTCGCGGCCACCGCGAGGTCGGCCGGGCGCCCGTCCCGCAGCAGCGCGCCCGCGCGGCGAGCGGCCTCCTGGGCGAGTTCGAGCAGGTCCTTGTGCAGGGGGTCGGTCACGGGGCTCCTCACGCGTAGGGGCTGTCGGCGCCCGCGGCGGCGGGGCGGGGGGCGCGGGCCGGGCAGCAGCCGACCGGGCAGAGGTGGTGGCTCGGTCCGAGGGCGCCCAGGACGCAGGGGGTGACCTCCTGCCCGCGCCCC
>NZ_NGFN01000142.1 GCF_002148965.1 Streptomyces swartbergensis
CCGCGGCGGCCGCGCCGCGTGCCGTGCGGCGGCGGAGCGGCCGTCGTCCCGGCCGTCGCCGACCGCCGGCCGCTGTGCCGGGTGCCGTCCCGGCCCGCGCCTGACCGTGATCGCGTCCGCCAGTCCCCAGTCCGCCTCGAACCCCGGCAGGTGACGGAAGTGACCGACAGGGAACCCCGGCGCCGCCGCGTGCCCGGCCCGGCCAGGCCCGCTCGCCCCGACGCCCGCGGTCGTCGCGGCGCGCGCCGTGCGGCGGTGGAGCGGCCGTCGCCGACCGCCGGCCGCTGTGTCGGGTGCCGTCCCGGCCCGCGCCTGACCGTGATCGCGTCGGGCAGTCCCCAGTCCGCCTCGAACCCCGGCAGGTGACGGAAGTGACCGACAGGGAACCCCGGCGCCGCCGCGTGCCCGGCCCGGCCAGGCCCGCTCGTCCCGACGCCCGGCGCCGGCCCGGCCCCGGTGCCCGTCCGGCCCGTCGCCCGGCCTCGGCTCGTCCGGCGGCGCCCAAGCCCCTCCGGCTGGGCAGCCCCCGCCCGCGGCTGCGTCTGGTCGGGCTCGCGCTGACGCTGGTGCTGATCGCCTTCGTCGTGCGGCTGTTCCAGGTGCAGGCCGTCGACGCGAGCACGTATGCCGCCAAGGCCGAGCAGAACAGGTACGTCGGGCAGGTGCTGGCCGCGGACCGCGGGGAGATCACCGACAGGTCCGGTGTGGCCCTGGCGACCAGTGAGGACGCCTACGACATCACGGCCGACCCCACGATGTTCGCCCCCGGCCAGCTGAAGATCGGGGACGGGCCCGAGCAGGCGGCCGCGCTGCTCGCGCCGATCCTCGGCCAGGAGCAGGAGACCCTGGTCCAGAAGCTGCGGCCGAAGAACAAGGCGCTGCGCTACGTCAAGCTGGCCTCCCGCCAGACCCCGCAGGTCTGGAAGCAGATCAAGGACCTGAAGTCCGCCCTCGCCAAGAAGGAGGAGACGGACAAGTCCGCGCACAACGTCCTCGCGGGCGTCTTCTCCGTCGCCACCAGCAAGCGCGTGTACCCCAACGGCGACCTCGCCGCCGGGATACTGGGCTGGGTCAACGGCGAGGGCAAGCCCGGCGGCGGCATCGAGCTCCAGCTGAACAAGCGGCTGGCCGGCAAGGACGGCAAGATCCGCTACGCCCAGTCCGGCGGCCGGCTCGTTCCCACCGCGGGTTCCACCGAGACCCCCGCCGTGCCCGGCAGCGACGTCGAACTCACCATCGACCGCGACATCCAGTGGGCCGCCCAGAAGGCCATCAGCGACCAGGTGAAGGAGTCCGCGGCCGACCGCGGCTACGTCATCGTCCAGGACACCCGCACCGGTCAGGTCCTGGCCATGGCCAACTCGCCCGGCTTCGACCCGAACGACCTGTCCGGCGCCGACTCGGCCGCCCTCGGCAACGCGGCCCTCCAGGACGCCTTCGAACCCGGCTCCACCGCCAAGGTCATGTCGATGGCGGCCGTCCTCCAGGAGGGCGCCGCCACCCCGATGACCCACGTCGTCGTGCCCAACCGGCTGCACCGCGGCGACCGGCTCTTCAAGGACGACGTGAACCACCCGACCTGGTACCTGACGCTCAACGGCGTCCTCGCCAAGTCCAGCAACATCGGCACCATCCTCGCCACCGGGCAGCTCGGCAAGACCCAGGCCCAGTCCAACAAGGTCCTCTACGACTACCTGCGCAAGTTCGGCCTCGGCAGCTACACCGGGCTCAACTTCCCCGGCGAGACCAAGGGCATCCTCGCCCCGCCCGACAAGTGGTCCACCTCGCAGCAGTACACGATCCCTTTCGGCCAGGGCGTCTCCATCAACGCCATGCAGGCGGCATCGGTGTACTCGACCATCGCCAACGGCGGCGTCCGCGTCGAACCCACGCTCGTACGCGGCACCAAGGGCCCCGACGGCCGCTTCACCCCGGCCCCCAAGCCCGAGAAGACCCGTGTCGTCAGCGCCAAGACGGCGAAGACCCTCGCCCAGATGCTGGAGTCGGTCGTGGACGACGAGGAGGGCACCGGCACCAAGGCGCGTATCCCCGGCTACCGCGTCGCGGGCAAGACGGGCACGGCCAACCGCGTGGATCCGGCCACCGGCATGTACAAGGGCTACACGTCGTCGTTCGCCGGATTCGCGCCCGCCGACAAGCCCCGCATCACCGTCTACTGCGCCATCCAGAACGCCACCAAGGGCAACTACTTCGGCGGCCAGATCTGCGGCCCCGTCTACAAGCAGGTCATGGAGTTCGCACTGAAGTCCCTTCAGGTCCCGCCGACCGGGGCCAAGCCGGCCAAGCTCCCGGTCACCTTCAAGCGCTGACCGGCCGCAGGCCCCGGTCGGCACGGAACCAACCAGGAACCACCTCGTGACAACGATCACCCCGGACCCGGGGAACCAGAGCAGCCCCCGCCCCTCACTTCGCCCGGAGGCGGGTACGCCCGGTACGCTCACCGCCGTGCCACACGCTGATCAGTCCCAAACCACCCAGAAGGGCCATCCCGTGACATACCCCGGGCCGCCCAGGCCGGCGCACGTCTCCGCCACACCCCTCGCGGAACTGGCCGAACAGCTGGGWGCTCCCGCGCCGGAGGGCGCCGCCGACGTCACGGGCATCACCCACGACTCGCGCGCCGTGCGCCCCGGCGACCTGTACGCCGCCCTCCCGGGCGCCCGCCTGCACGGCGCCGACTTCGTCGACCAGGCCGCGAGCCTCGGCGCGGCCGCCGTGCTGACGGACCCCACCGGCGCCGAGCGCGCCGCGGCCTCGGGGCTGCCGGTCCTGGTCGTCGACGACCCCCGCGGACGGATGGGCGAGCTGGCGGCCACGATCTACGGCCACCCCGGCCGGGACCTCCTCCAGATCGGCATCACCGGCACCTCCGGCAAGACCACCACCGCCTACCTCGTCGAGGGCGGCCTGAAGACCGTCAGGTCCACCGGCCTGATCGGCACGGTCGAGATGCGCATCGGCGACGAGCGCATCAAGTCCGAGCGCACCACCCCCGAGGCCACCGACCTCCAGGCCCTCTTCGCCGTCATGCGCGAACGCGGCGTCGACGCGGTCGCCATGGAGGTCTCCAGCCACGCCCTGGTGCTCGGACGCGTCGACGGCTGCGTCTTCGACATCGGCGTCTTCACCAACCTCAGCCCGGAACACATGGAGTTCCACTCCGACATGGAGGACTACTTCCAGGCGAAGGCGCAACTGTTCACCCCGAAACGGGGCAAACTCGGCGTGGTCAACGTCGACGACGAGTACGGCCGCAGGCTGGCCAAGGAGGCCACGGTCCCGGTCGTCACCTACTCCGCCGAGGGCCACCCCGACGCCGACTGGCGCGCCGAGGACGTCGAGGTGGGCCGGCTGGACTCGACGTTCACCGTCATCGGGCCCAAGGGCGAGCGGATCAGCGCCAAGTCGCCGCTGCCGGGCCCCTTCAACGTGGCCAACACCCTCGCCGCGATCGTCGCCCTCGCCGTCGCCGGGCTCGACCCGCAGTCCGCCGCCGACGGCGTCGCCGCCGTACCCGGCGTGCCGGGCCGCCTGGAGCGCGTGGACGCCGGACAGCCCTACCTCGCGGTCGTCGACTACGCGCACAAGACCGACGCCGTCGAGTCGGTGCTGCGCGCCCTGCGCAAGGTCACCGAGGGCAAGCTGCACATCGTCCTCGGCTGCGGCGGCGACCGGGACAGGACCAAGCGGGAGCCGATGGGCGCCGCCGCGGCCCGGCTCGCCGACACCGCCGTACTGACCTCCGACAACCCCCGTGGTGAGGACCCCCTCGCGATCCTCGCCACGATGCTCCAGGGCGCGGCCTCGGTGCCCGCGCACGAGCGCGGCGAAGTGGCGGTCTTCGAGGACCGGGCCGCCGCGATCGCCGCCGCCGTCGCCCGAGCCGAGCCCGGCGACACCGTGCTGGTCGCGGGCAAGGGCCACGAGCAGGGCCAGGACATCGCCGGGGTGGTCCGTCCCTTCGACGACCGCCAGGTGCTTCGCGAAGCCATTCAGAAGACCCAGGCCATTCAGAAGACCCAGGGATGAAATCCCGCATGATCCAGGGGATGAACTTGTGATCGCCCTCTCCCTCGCCGAGATCGCAGAAGTCGTCGGCGGGCAGACGCACGACATACCGGATCCGACCGTCCAGGTCACCGGCCCGGTCGTCCGGGACTCCCGCGAGGCGGGACCGGGCAGCCTGTTCGTCGCCTTCGCCGGCGAGCGCGTGGACGGCCACGACTTCGCGGCCGCGGTCGTCGAGGCGGGAGCGGTGGCCGTGCTCGGCACCCGGCCCGTCGGCGTGCCCGCGATCGTCGTGGACGACGTCCAGGTCGCCCTCGGCGCCCTCGCGCGGCACGTCGTACGACGTCTCGGTGCCACCCTCGTCGCCCTCACCGGCTCGGCGGGCAAGACCAGCACCAAGGACCTGATCGCGCAGGTGCTCCAGCGCAAGGCGCCGACGGTCTTCACGCCCGGCTCGCTCAACAACGAGATCGGGCTGCCGCTGACCGCGCTCAGCGCCACCGAGGAGACCCGGTTCCTCGTCCTGGAGATGGGCGCCCGCGGCATCGGGCACATCCGCTACCTCACCGGCCTGACGCCCCCGAAGGTCGGCCTCGTCCTCAACGTCGGCAGCGCCCACATCGGCGAGTTCGGCGGCCGTGAGCAGATCGCGCAGGCCAAGGGCGAACTCGTCGAGTCCCTGCCGTCCGAGGCCGAGGGCGGGACCGCCGTCCTCAACGCGGACGACCCCTACGTACGGGCCATGGCCTCCCGTACGAAGGCGAAGGTGATCTTCTTCGGAGAGTCCGACGAAGCGGACGTTCGCGCCGAGAACGTGCGACTCACGGACACGGGACAGCCCGCGTTCAGGCTTCACACACCCTCCGGTGCAAGCGATGTGACCATGCGCCTGTACGGTGAGCACCACGTGTCGAACGCGCTCGCCGCGGCCGCCGTCGCCCACGAGTTGGGCATGTCCGCAGACGAGATCGCCGTCGCGCTCTCCGAGGCGGGCTCCCTCTCCCGCTGGCGGATGGAGGTCACCGAGCGCCCGGACGGCGTGACGGTCGTCAACGACGCCTACAACGCGAACCCCGAGTCCATGAAGGCCGCGCTGCGCGCGCTCGTGGCCATCGGCAAGGGGCGTCGTACGTGGGCGGTGCTCGGCAAGATGGCCGAGCTCGGGGACGAGGCTCTCGCCGAGCACGACGCGGTCGGACGGCTCGCCGTCCGGCTCAACGTCAGCAAGCTCGTCGCGGTCGGTGGCAGGGAAGCCGCCTGGCTGCAACTGGGCGCATATAACGAGGGTTCGTGGGGTGAGGAGTCGGTGCACGTGTCCGACGCACAGGCGGCGGTCGACCTGTTGCGCAGCGAGTTGCGCCCGGGGGACGTCGTACTCGTGAAGGCGTCCCGTTCGGTCGGCCTCGAGAGCGTGGCGCAGGCGCTGCTCGAGTCCGGTGCCGAGGGTGAGGTTTCCGCCCGATGATGAAGCAGATCCTGTTCGCAGGAGTCATTGGCCTCTTCCTGACCCTGGTCGGCACCCCGCTGCTGATCAAGCTGCTCGCGCGCAAGGGCTACGGCCAGTACATCCGCGACGACGGCCCGCGCACGCACGGCAGCAAGCGCGGTACGCCGACCATGGGCGGTATCGCCTTCATCCTGGCGACGGTCGCCGCGTACTTCCTGGCCAAGGTGATCACGGGCTATCTCGACCCGGACGTCGACGCGGCGCCGACCTTCTCGGGTCTGCTGGTGCTCGGCCTGATGGTCGGCATGGGCCTGGTCGGCTTCCTCGACGACTACATCAAGATCGTCAAGCGGCGTTCGCTGGGCCTGCGGGCCAAGGCGAAGATGGCCGGCCAGCTGACCGTCGGCATCGCCTTCGCGGTGCTCTCACTCCAGTTCGCGGACAACCGCGGCAACACCCCGGCCTCCACGAAGCTGTCGTTCATCACGGACTTCGGCTGGACGATCGGCCCCGTGCTGTTCGTGGTCTGGGCGCTGTTCATGATCCTCGCGATGTCGAACGGCGTGAACCTCACCGACGGTCTGGACGGTCTGGCCACCGGCGCCTCGGTGCTCGTCTTCGGCGCCTACACCTTCATCGGCGTCTGGCAGTTCCAGGAGTCCTGCGCCAACGCGCAGACGCTGACCAACCCGGGCGCGTGCTACGAGGTGCGCGATCCCCTCGACCTCGCGGTGGTCGCCTCCGCGCTGATGGGCGCCTGCCTGGGCTTCCTGTGGTGGAACACCTCGCCGGCCAAGATCTTCATGGGGGACACCGGTTCGCTCGCGCTCGGCGGTGTGCTCGCCGGCCTCGCGATCTGCTCCCGCACCGAGCTGCTGCTCGCCATCCTCGGCGGTCTCTTCGTGCTGATCACCATGTCCGTGGTGATCCAGGTCGGCTCCTTCCGCCTCACCGGGAAGCGCGTCTTCCGGATGGCGCCACTCCAGCACCACTTCGAACTCAAGGGCTGGTCGGAAGTGCTCGTCGTGGTCCGCTTCTGGATCATTCAGGGCATCTGTGTGATTGTCGGACTGGGCCTCTTCTATGCAGGATGGGCAGCGGACAAGTGACCTCCTCGGTGTCTTCGGAGCTCAAGGGCAAGCACGTCACCGTCGCCGGGCTCGGCGTCTCCGGCCTCCCGGCGGCCAAGGTGCTGCACGGCCTCGGCGCGGTCGTCACGGCCGTCAACGACGGCGCCGACGAGCGCGCGCGGGCGCAGGCCGCCGAACTGGAGGCGCTCGGCATCACCGTGCGCCTCGGTGACGGCGACACCCTGCCCGAGGGCACCGAGCTGATCGTCACCGCGCCCGGCTGGAAGCCGGACAAGCCGCTGTTCGCGGCGGCTCAGCGGGCGGGCGTCCCCGTCTGGGGCGACGTCGAGCTGGCCTGGCGCCTGCGCGGCCCCGACGCGGCCCCGTGGCTCGCCGTCACGGGCACCAACGGCAAGACCACCACCGTGCAGATGCTCGCCTCGATCCTGAAGGCGGCGGGCCTGCGCACGGCCGCCGTCGGCAACATCGGCGTCTCCCTGCTGGACGCGGTGCTCGGCGAGGAGCAGTACGACGTGCTGGCCGTGGAGCTGTCCAGCTACCAGCTGCACTGGGCGCCGTCCCTGCGCGCCCACTCGGCCGCCGTGCTCAACCTCGCCCCCGACCACCTCGACTGGCACGGCTCCATGGAGGCGTACGCCGCCGACAAGGGCCGCATCTACGAGGGCAACCGCGTCGCCTGCGTCTACAACGTTGCCGACAAGGCCACCGAGGACCTGGTCCGCGAGGCCGACGTCGAGGAGGGCTGCCGGGCCGTCGGCTTCACCCTCGGCACGCCCGGGCCCTCCCAACTCGGTGTCGTCGAGGGCATCCTCGTCGACCGTGCCTTCGTCGAGAACCGGCACAAGAACGCCCAGGAGCTCGCCGAGGTCGCCGACGTCAACCCTCCGGCCCCGCACAACATCGCCAACGCCCTCGCGGCGGCGGCCCTCGCGCGGGCCTACGGCGTGCCCGCCAAGGCCGTACGGGACGGCCTGCGGGCGTTCACCCCGGACGCCCACCGCATCGCGCACGTGGCCGACGTGGACGATGTCGCGTACGTCGACGACTCCAAGGCCACCAACACCCACGCCGCGGAAGCCTCGTTGGCGGCCTACGAGTCGATCGTGTGGATCGCGGGCGGGCTCGCGAAGGGCGCGACCTTCGACGAGCTGGTCACCAAGTCGGCGCCGCGGCTGCGGGGGGCCGTGCTGATCGGCGCGGACCGCGCGCTGATCCGCGAAGCCCTGGCGCGACACGCCCCGGAGGTACCCGTCGTCGACCTCGACCGGACCGACACTGGGGCGATGCGCGCGGCGGTTCAGGAGGCGCGGCGGCTCGCTCGGGCCGGTGACACGGTGCTGCTGGCTCCGGCCTGCGCCTCCATGGACATGTTCGCCAACTACAACAAGCGCGGGGACGCTTTCGCGGACGCCGTCCGCGAGCTCGGCTCCGCCGACGGCTGACCCGGGTCCGCCTCGCCCGGCGGCGGCGCCGGGCGTATCTGGGAGGGACGCGTGACACGGATGTGGCTGGTGCCCGAGCGGCCGGGGAGCGTTCGCTGCGGAACGTCGACCTCCGGCATGGCGGGGTGAGCGGCGATGCCCACCAGCCGTACCGGACGGCCTCCGGTCCCGCGCACTCCCAAGCGCCCCGCGACGCCCCGGCTCGCCCGTGAGAACGGCCTCCTGGCCTTCTACACCCGTGCGCGCAGGGGCTGGGACCGGCCGCTGACCGCCTACTACCTCATCTTCGGCGGCAGTCTGCTGATCACCGTGCTGGGCCTCGTGATGGTCTACTCGGCCTCCCAGATCACCGCGCTCCAGATGTCGCTGCCGGGCTCGTACTTCTTCCGCAAGCAGCTGCTGGCCGCCGTGATCGGCGCCGGGCTGCTGTTCGCCGCCTCCCGGATGCCCGTGAAGCTGCACCGGGCCCTGGCCTATCCGATCCTCGCCGGCGCCGTCTTCCTCATGGCCCTGGTGCAGGTCCCCGGGATAGGAGTGTCGGTCAACGGCAACCAGAACTGGATCGCGCTCGGCGGCTCCTTCCAGATCCAGCCCAGCGAGTTCGGCAAGCTCGCCCTCGTGCTGTGGGGTGCCGACCTGCTCGCCCGTAAACAGGACAAGAGGCTCCTGACCCAGTGGAAGCACATGCTGGTGCCGCTGGTCCCGGCCGCCTTCATGCTGCTCGGGCTGATCATGATCGGCGGCGACATGGGCACCGCGATCATCCTCACGGCCATCCTGTTCGGCCTGCTCTGGCTGGCCGGCGCCCCCACGCGACTGTTCGCCGGAGTGCTGTCGATCGCCGCCGTACTCGGCCTGATCCTCATCAAGACCAGCCCGAACCGCATGGCGCGCCTGCAGTGCCTCGGCGCCACCGAACCCCAGTCCGGCCCGGTCGACTGCTGGCAGGCCGTACACGGCATCTACGCCCTCGCCTCCGGCGGAATCTTCGGCTCCGGGCTGGGTGCGAGTGTGGAGAAATGGGGCCAACTCCCCGAAGCCCACACCGACTTCATCTTCGCCGTCACCGGTGAGGAACTGGGCCTGGCGGGGACGCTGTCGGTACTCGCCCTCTTCGCGGCTCTAGGCTATGCGGGTATCCGCGTGGCCGGACGCACGGAGGACCCCTTCGTGAGGTATGCCGCGGGAGGCGTGACCACCTGGATCACGGCCCAGGCCGTGATCAACATCGGTGCGGTGCTCGGTCTGCTGCCGATCGCCGGCGTCCCCCTCCCGCTGTTCTCCTACGGGGGATCCGCCCTGCTGCCGACCATGTTCGCCATCGGGCTGCTGATCGCCTTCGCGCGCGACGAGCCCGCTGCGCGGGCAGCGCTTGCGATGCGGCAACCCCGCTTTGGTAGAAAGCGGGGGGCTGGGGGAACCGGTTCCGGTCGGAGTCCCCGGAGATGGAACACGATGCGACGGCGCGCCTCGGCGGCGCGCTCGTCCGGAGAGCGGTGAATTTCGGTGCATGTCGTACTCGCCGGCGGAGGAACCGCGGGCCACATCGAGCCCGCGCTCGCCCTCGCGGACGCCCTGCGCAGGCAGGATCCGACCGTGGGCATCACGGCCCTGGGCACGGAGCGAGGCCTGGAGACACGTCTCGTACCCGAGCGCGGGTACGAACTCGCGCTGATCCCCGCCGTACCGCTGCCACGCAAGCCCACCCCCGAGCTGATCACCGTCCCGGGGCGGCTGCGCGGCACGATCAAGGCGACCGAGCAGATCCTGGAGCGCACCAAGGCGGACGCCGTGGTCGGCTTCGGTGGCTACGTCGCCCTGCCCGGCTACCTCGCGGCCAAGCGCCTGGGCGTACCGATCGTCATCCACGAGGCCAACGCCCGCCCGGGCCTGGCCAACAAGATCGGCTCGCGGTACGCCAGCCAGGTCGCCGTCTCCACCCCGGACAGCAAGCTGCGTAACTCCCGCTACATCGGCATCCCGCTGCGCCGTGCCATCGCCACCCTGGACCGGGCCGCCGTGCGCCCCGAGGCCCGTGCCGCGTTCGGGCTGGACCCGAACCTGCCCACGCTGCTGGTCTCCGGCGGCTCCCAGGGCGCCCGCCGCCTCAACGAGGTCGTGCAGACGGTAGCGCCCTGGCTCCAGCAGGCCGGAATCCAGATCCTGCACGCGGTCGGACCGAAGAACGAACTGCCGCACGTCCAGCAGATGCCGGGAATGCCCCCCTACATCCCGGTAAGTTACCTGGACCGGATGGACCTCGCGTACGCCGCGGCCGACATGATGCTGTGCCGCGCGGGCGCGATGACCGTCGCCGAGCTCTCCGCCGTCGGGCTCCCGGCCGCCTACGTCCCGCTGCCCATCGGCAACGGCGAACAGCGGCTCAACGCCCAGCCGGTGGTCAAGGCCGGCGGCGGCCTGCTGGTCGACGACGCGGAGCTGACCCCCGAGTGGGTCCAGCAGAACGTCCTGCCCGTGCTCGCCGACCCGCACCGGCTGTACCAGATGTCCCGCGCCGCCGCCGAGTTCGGCCGCCGGGACGCCGACGACCTGCTCGTCGGCATGGTGTACGAGGCGATCGCCGCCAGCCGTGCACACCGCTAGGACTGTATGACGGAAGGCAGGGAGCGTGGCCGGATCGACCACCGCCGAGCGCGGTGAACGCCAGCAGGAGTCGTCCGGCCCGCCGCCCCGCCTGCGGTCGAGGCGGGCCCGGCTCCGCGCGATCGTCATCCTGGGTCTCGTCCTGGTGTTCCTCGGCATCCCGACGGTGTGGCTGTTCTACGGCTCCGAGTGGCTGCGCGCCGAACAGGTCTCCGTGTCGGGAACACGGGTTCTGACGCCGGCTCAGGTCGAGGCGGTCGCCGGCGTCCCCCTGGGAGAGCCGCTGATTTCCGTCGACACCGATGCGATCGAGACGCGGCTGCGTCAAAAATTGCCCCGAATTGACTCGGTTGACGTGGTCCGTTCCTGGCCCCATGGAATCGACCTGAAAGTGGTTGAGCGGACTCCGGTTCTGATTGTCCAAAAGGGCCGAAAGTTCATCGAAGTGGACGATGAAGGTGTCCGGTTCGCCACGGTTTCCAAGGCGCCGAAAGGCGTGCCCTCGCTGGAATTGACGCTCTCCCGGTCCAGCTCCGCCGCCGCGAGCCTGCGCCGCTTCGGCGAGTCCCGGCTGGTGCGCGAGGCGGTCGGCGTCGCCCGTGCCGTTCCGGCCGCCGTCGCACGCGACACACGGACCGTCAAGGTCCGTTCCTATGACGACATCTCGCTGGAGTTGAGGGACGGCCGTAAGGTCGTCTGGGGAAGCAGCGAGAAGGGCGCCGCGAAGGCCCGTACCCTCACGGCCCTGATGAAAGCCTCGCCCGGCGCGCGGTACTTCGACGTGAGTGTTCCCACCGCGCCCGCGTCAGCGGGGAGTTGACGCACATCCGCGCAGGCCAGCACCCTGGTTGGGCAGTGCTACGGCTGATCACATAGGGTGAAAAGAAAAACGGGAGGTTCGGCGTGTTCGTTGAACGTGCGCCACTTGTCGACTTAGTGTCCTGTTCAGAAGACTCCAAGGAACAGACACACTGGTAACCCTAAACTTCAAGGTTAGGGTTCGGGTCGGCGATACGGACCGTCCCATTCGGCATCAGTCGTCGGGTCGCGGGGCGCAGCGCGCCACGGTGATTCGGCGACACGTAACTCGAGGCGAGAGGCCTTCGACGTGGCAGCACCGCAGAACTACCTCGCAGTCATCAAAGTCATCGGTGTCGGCGGCGGTGGTGTCAATGCCATCAACCGGATGATCGAGGTCGGTCTCAAGGGCGTCGAGTTCATCGCCATCAACACCGACGCGCAAGCTCTGTTGATGAGCGACGCCGACGTCAAGCTGGACGTCGGCCGTGAACTCACCCGCGGACTCGGCGCCGGAGCCAACCCGGCCGTCGGCCGCAAGGCCGCCGAGGACCACCGCGAGGAGATCGAGGAGGTCCTCAAGGGGGCCGACATGGTCTTCGTGACAGCCGGTGAAGGCGGCGGCACCGGCACCGGCGGCGCGCCCGTCGTGGCCAACATCGCCCGCTCGCTCGGTGCCCTCACCATCGGCGTGGTGACGCGCCCGTTCACCTTCGAGGGACGGCGCCGCGCGAACCAGGCCGAGGACGGCATCGCCGAGCTCCGGGAAGAGGTCGACACCCTCATCGTCATCCCGAACGACCGGCTGCTGTCCATCTCGGACCGCCAGGTCTCGGTACTGGACGCCTTCAAGTCGGCCGACCAGGTCCTGCTCTCGGGTGTCCAGGGCATCACCGACCTCATCACCACCCCGGGCCTGATCAACCTCGACTTCGCCGACGTCAAGTCGGTCATGTCCGAGGCCGGCTCGGCCCTGATGGGCATCGGCTCCGCCCGCGGCGACGACCGCGCGGTGGCCGCCGCCGAGATGGCGATCTCCTCGCCGCTGCTGGAGGCGTCCATCGACGGCGCCCGCGGTGTGCTGCTCTCCATCTCCGGTGGCTCGGACCTCGGTCTGTTCGAGATCAACGAGGCCGCCCAGCTGGTGAGTGAGGCCGCCCACCCCGAGGCCAACATCATCTTCGGCGCGGTGATCGACGACGCCCTGGGCGACGAGGTCCGGGTCACCGTGATCGCGGCCGGCTTCGACGGCGGCCAGCCGCCCTCCAAGCGGGACAACGTCCTCGGCTCGTCCTCGGTCAAGCGTGAGGAGCCGGCCCCGGCACGGCAGACCGAGAGCCGCCCCTCCTTCGGCTCGCTCGGCAGCGTGACCCCGAAGGAGGACCCGGAGCCCGCTCCGGAGCCGGTCAACGACATCCCGGTCGCCCCGCCGGTCCCGCCGGCGCCGCGGACCTACTCGGACAGCGCGGCCGAGGAACTGGACGTACCGGACTTCCTCAAGTGATCCTTCTGACGTGATAGGACAGCGCGAAAGCGTGAGCGGCGCCCACTTCGCCTTCACCGACCGGTGGGGCGGGGTGAGCGCCGCTCCGTATGAGGAGCTCAATCTCGGCGGGGCGGTCGGTGACGACCCCGACGCCGTACGCGCCAACCGCGAACTGGCCGCGAAGTCCCTGGGCGTCGAGCCGGACCGGGTGGTCTGGATGAACCAGGTGCACGGCGCCGACGTGGCGGTGGTGGACGGACCGTGGGGATCTTCGTCCGAGATTCCGTCGGTCGACGCGATCGTCACGACGCGGCGGGGGCTCCCCCTCGCCGTGCTCACCGCCGACTGCGTGCCGGTCCTGCTCGCCGACCCCGTCGCCGGAATCGCCGCCGCGGCCCACGCGGGCCGCCCCGGCATGATCGCCGGGGTCGTCCCGGCCGCGCTACGCGCGATGACGGACCTGGGCGCCGAGCCCTCCCGGATCGTCGCCCGCACCGGACCCACCGTGTGCGGCCGGTGTTACGAAGTGCCCGAGGCGATGCGCGCCGAGGTGTCCGCCATCGAGCCGGCGGCGTACGCCGAGACGAGCTGGGGCACACCGGCGGTCGACGTGAGCGCCGGAGTGCACGCCCAACTGGAACGGCTCGGGGTGTGTGACCGGGCGCAGTCGCCGGTGTGCACGCTGGAGTCGGAGGATCACTTCTCGTACCGCCGCGACCGCACGACCGGTCGGCTCGCGGGCTATGTGTGGCTGGACTGATAGGACATGACGGACCGCAAGGACGAACTCGCCACAAATCTGGCGAAAGTTGAGCGGCGCATCGCCGACGCGTGCGCGGCCGCGGGGCGGGGGCGCGAAGAGGTGACCCTGATCGTGGTCACCAAGACCTACCCCGCGACCGATGTGCGGATCCTCTCGGAACTCGGCGTGCGGCACGTCGCCGAGAACCGCGACCAGGACGCGGCACCGAAGTCCGCCGCCTGCGCGGATCTTCCCCTTACTTGGCATTTTGTCGGTCAACTCCAGACCAACAAAGTGCGATCCGTGGCCGGTTACGCGGACTTCGTGCAGTCCGTCGATCGTTCCAAGCTCGTCACAGCTCTGTCGAAGGAGGCCGTCCGCGCCGGGCGCGAGCTGGGATGTCTCATCCAGGTCGCACTCGACGCCGGCGAGAGCGCGCGGGGTGAGCGGGGAGGCGTGGCGCCTGCGGGAATCGAAGAGTTGGCCGACCTCGTCGCGGAAGCGCCGGGGTTGCGGCTCGGCGGACTGATGACCGTCGCGCCGCTCACCGGGGAGTACGCGGGACGCGAACAGGCGGCGTTCGGGCGGTTGATGGATTTGTCGACCGACCTGCGCCGGAGTCATCCGGCTGCCACCATGGTCTCGGCAGGGATGAGTGCGGACCTCGAACAGGCCGTTGCGGCCGGAGCGACACATGTGCGCGTCGGCAGTGCGGTACTCGGAGTCCGCCCCAGGCTCGGGTAACGTCGCCAAGAAGTCGGACCACAGCAGAAAATATGGTCATTGCCGCCGAAAGGCGGATTCAAGGACCTCGTGGATCGCGGGCACTTGGCAGTCGTCAGCCGATCCACCACAGAGCGGAGGACTCAGAGCATGGCCGGCGCGATGCGCAAGATGGCGGTCTACCTCGGCCTCGTGGAGGACGATGGGTACGACGGCCGCGGATTCGATCCCGACGACGACTTCGAACCAGAACTGGACCCGGAGCCCGAGCGGGACCACCGACGGCACGAGCCGTCCCACCAGCCGCATGCCTCACATCAGCCCCAAAGGGACGAAGAGGTACGAGTCGTACAGCCGCCCGCACCTCGTGAACCGGCAGCCCGTTCCGCTTCGCTACCCGCGGAATCCGGCCGCCCGGCGCGCATCGCGCCCGTGGCATCCATCACACAAGAACGCGCAAGTCTGGAGAAGAACGCACCGGTGATCATGCCCAAGGTCGTGTCCGAACGAGAGCCTTACCGGATCACCACGCTCCACCCACGGACCTACAACGAGGCCCGTACCATCGGGGAACACTTCCGTGAAGGCACTCCGGTGATCATGAATCTGACTGAGATGGATGACACAGACGCGAAGCGACTTGTCGACTTTGCGGCCGGTTTGGTGTTTGGTCTTCACGGCAGTATCGAGCGGGTGACGCAGAAGGTGTTCCTGTTGTCGCCTGCTAACGTCGATGTCACGGCGGAGGACAAGGCCCGCATCGCAGAGGGCGGGTTCTTCAACCAGAGCTGAGACGTAACACCGGAAACAGCAGTAACAGAGCAGGGCACAGGGGAGAGGGAAGCAAGAGGTCATGAGCGTGGTTCTGGATGTCGTCTACATCGCGCTGATGTGCTTCCTCATCGTGCTCATCTTCCGGTTGGTCATGGACTACGTCTTCCAGTTCGCCCGCTCATGGCAACCAGGCAAGGCGATGGTGGTCGTTCTGGAGGCCACCTACACTGTCACGGATCCACCGCTCAAGCTTCTGCGGCGGTTCATTCCGCCGCTGCGTCTCGGGGGCGTGGCGCTCGACCTGTCCTTCTTCGTGCTGATGATCATCGTCTACATCCTGATCTCGATCGTGAGCCGGCTGTGAGCGATGTGAACTACGGTCTTGCCGAATGCCGACGACTACGTTGAGGTGAAGAGATGCCGTTGACCCCCGAGGACGTGCGGAACAAGCAGTTCACGACCGTCCGCCTCCGAGAAGGCTATGACGAGGACGAGGTCGATGCCTTCCTCGACGAGGTCGAAGCCGAACTGACCCGCCTGCTCCGCGAGAACGAGGACCTGCGCGCCAAGCTGGCCGCGGCCACGCGCGCTGCTGCCCAGAATCAGCAGAACATGCGCAAGCCTCCGGAGCAGCAGGATCAGCAGCAGCAACAGCAGCAGCAGGGCATGCGCGGTCCAGGTGGTCCCGTGCCCGCCGGCATATCGGGCCCGCCGCAGCAGCAGATGGGTGGCCCCATGGGTGGTCCGCCCCAGCTGCCGAGCGGTGCCCCGCAGCTGCCCGCCGGTCCCGGCGGTCAGGGTGGCCCGCAGGGTCCCGGCCCGATGGGCCAGGGTCCGGGCGGTCCCGGCCCGATGGGCCAGCCCCCTATGCAGCAGCAGATGGGTGGTCCGATGGGCGGCCCCATGGGCGGTCCGATGGGCGGCCCCGGTCAAGGAGGCCCCGGTGGCGACAGCGCCGCCCGTGTCCTCTCGCTGGCCCAGCAGACCGCCGACCAGGCGATCGCCGAGGCCCGTTCCGAAGCCAACAAGATCGTCGGCGAGGCGCGTTCGCGTGCCGAGGGTCTGGAGCGTGACGCCCGTGCCAAGGCCGACGCCCTGGAGCGGGACGCGCAGGAGAAGCACCGCGTCGCGATGGGCTCCCTGGAGTCCGCCCGCGCCACGCTGGAGCGCAAGGTCGAGGACCTGCGCGGCTTCGAGCGCGAGTACCGCACGCGCCTGAAGTCGTACCTGGAGTCGCAGCTGCGTCAGCTGGAGACCCAGGCCGACGACTCGCTGGCCCCGCCGCGTACTCCGGCGACCGCCTCCCTCCCGCCGTCCCCGGCGCCTTCCATGGCACCGGCCGGCGCGAGCGCCCCGTCGTACGGCGGTGGCAACCAGACGATGGGCGGCGGCCCCTCGCCGTCCGGCCCGTCCTACGGCGGTCAGCAGCAGATGTCCCCGGCGATGACCCAGCCCATGGCGCCGGTGCGTCCGCAGGGTCCGTCGCCGATGGGTCAGGCGCCCTCGCCCATGCGGGGCTTCCTGATCGACGAGGACGACAACTGACGGCCTGATGGCCAGTAGTACGGCCTAGACGTCGGCAGCGTTCAGGGCGGGGCCCCGGGGTGAACCCGGGGCCCCGCCCTTTTGCCCTACGCGTTCGTGAGCACAGCACCCGCGTTCGTGCGCACGCACCCGTGTTCATGCTTACGCAACCGCGTTCGTGCGTACGCAACGCCGAAGGCCCGGACCCACCAAGATTCTTGGCGGGGCCGGGCCTTCGGCCTGTGGGTCACGCCCTGTGGCTACGCCTTGCGCAGGCGGAACGTCAGCGTCAGGCCCTCGTCCGTGAATGGGCTCCCGTAGCTGTCGTCCGCGTCGCCTTCGGCGAAGTCGGTCGACAGGACCTCGTCGGCGATCAGGCCGGCGTGGTCGGTGAGGGCCGCGACCGTCGCCGGGTCCCTGGCGGTCCAGCGCAGTGCGATCCGGTCGGCCACGTCGAGGCCGCTGTTCTTGCGGGCCTCCTGGATCAGGCGGATCGCGTCACGGGCCAGACCCGCACGGCGGAGCTCTTCCGTGATCTCCAGGTCCAGCGCCACCGTCGCACCCGAGTCGGACGCCACCGACCAGCCCTCGCGCGGGGTCTCCGTGATGATCACCTCGTCCGGAGCGAGGGTGACCGTCTCGCCGTCGACCTCCACCGACGCCGTGCCCTCGCGCAGGGCCAGGGACAGGGCGGCCGCGTCCGCGTTCGCGACGGCCTTGGCCACGTCCTGGACGCGCTTGCCGAACCGCTTGCCGAGCGCGCGGAAGTTGGCCTTGGCGGTGGTGTCGACCAGGGAGCCGCCGACCTCGCTCAGCGTCGCCAGGGACTCGACGTTCAGCTCCTCCGTGATCTGCGTGCGCAGTTCCGAGTCGAGCGTCTCGAAGCCCGTCGCCGCGATCAGGGCGCGGGAGAGTGGCTGACGGGTCTTGACGCCCGACTCCGCGCGCGTGGCACGGCCCAGCTCCACGAGCCGGCGCACCAGCACCATCTGCTTCGACAGCTCCGGGTCGATGGCGGTGAGGTCCGCCTCGGGCCAGGCCGACAGGTGGACCGACTCCGGGGCACCCGGGGTGACCGGGACGATCAGGTCCTGCCACACCCGCTCGGTGATGAACGGGGTCAGCGGGGCCATCAGCTGCGTCACCGTCTCGACGACCTCGTGCAGCGTGCGCAGCGCCGCCTTGTCGCCCTGCCAGAAGCGGCGGCGGGAGCGGCGCACGTACCAGTTCGACAGGTCGTCGACGAACGCGGACAGCAGCTTGCCGGCGCGCTGGGTGTCGTAGGCGTCGAGGGCCTGGGTGACCTGGTCGGTGAGCGCGTGCAGTTCGGACAGCAGCCAGCGGTCCAGGACCGGGCGGTCGGCCGGGGCCGGGTCGGCCTCCGAGGGAGCCCAGCCGGACGTGCGGGCGTACAGGGCCTGGAAGGCGACCGTGTTCCAGTAGGTCAGGAGCGTCTTGCGGACGACCTCCTGGATGGTGCCGTGGCCGACGCGGCGGGCCGCCCACGGGGAGCCGCCGGCCGCCATGAACCAGCGGACCGCGTCGGCGCCGTGCCGGTCCATGAGCGGGATCGGCTCCAGGGTGTTGCCCAAGTGCTTGGACATCTTGCGGCCGTCCTCGGCGAGGATGTGGCCCAGGCAGACCACGTTCTCGTACGAGGACTTGTCGAAGACCAGCGTGCCGACCGCCATCAGCGTGTAGAACCAGCCGCGGGTCTGGTCGATGGCCTCGCAGATGAACTGCGCCGGGTAACGCGCCTCGAAGGTCTCCTTGTTCTTGTACGGGTAGCCCCACTGCGCGAACGGCATCGAACCCGAGTCGTACCAGGCGTCGATGACCTCCGGCACGCGCGTGGCCGTCTTCCCGCAGCCCTCCTGCGGACAGGCGAGGGTGACCCCGTCGATGAACGGGCGGTGCGGGTCCAGGCCCGACTGGTCGGTTCCGGTCAGCTCGGTCAGCTCCGTGAGGGAGCCGACGCAGGTGAGGTGGTCGTCCTCGCAGCGCCAGATCGGCAGCGGCGTGCCCCAGTAGCGGTTGCGGGACAGCGCCCAGTCGATGTTGTTGTTCAGCCAGTCGCCGTACCGGCCGTTCTTGACCGTGTCCGGGAACCAGTTGGTGTTCTCGTTCTCCGCGAGGAGGCGGTCCTTGACCTCGGTGGTGCGGATGTACCAGGACGGCTGCGCGTAGTAGAGGAGCGCGGTGTGGCAGCGCCAGCAGTGCGGGTAGCTGTGCTCGTACGCGAGGTGCTTGAAGAGCAGGCCGCGCTGCTGGAGGTCCTCGGTGAGCTTTTCGTCCGCCTTCTTGAAGAAGACGCCGCCGACGAGGGGGACGTCTTCGGCGAAGGTGCCGTCCTGGCGGACCGGGTTCACCAACGGCAGACCGTAGGCGCGGCACGTCCTGAGGTCGTCCTCACCGAAGGCGGGGGACTGGTGGACCAGACCCGTACCGTCCTCGGTCGTGACGTAGTCGGCGTTCACGACGAAGTGCGTGCCGCCCTCGGTCTCCGGGAACTCGACCAGCTCGAAGGGGCGCTGGTACGTCCAGCGTTCCATCTCGGCGCCCGTGAACGTCTGGCCGGTGGTCTCCCAGCCCTCGCCGAGCGCCTTGGCGACCAGCAGCTCGGCGACGACGAGCTTCTCCTCGCCGTTCGTCACGACGGCGTAGGTGACCTCGGGGTGCGCGGCGACCGCCGTGTTGGAGACCAGGGTCCAGGGTGTGGTCGTCCACACCAGGAGCGCGGCCTCGCCGGCCAGCGGACCGGAGGTGAGCGGGAAACGGACGTACACGGACGGGTCGACGACCGTCTCGTAGCCCTGTGCCAGCTCGTGGTCGGACAGGCCGGTGCCGCAGCGCGGGCACCAGGGGGCGACGCGGTGGTCCTGGACCAGCAGGCCCTTGTTGAAGATCTCCTTGAGCGACCACCAGACCGACTCGATGTACTCGGGGTCCATGGTGCGGTAGGGCTCGTGGAGGTCGGTCCAGTAGCCCATGCGGGTCGTGAGCGCTTCGAACGCGTCCGTGTGCCGGGTCACCGACTCGCGGCACTTCGCGTTGAACTCGGCGATGCCGTACGTCTCGATGTCCTGCTTGCCGGAGAAGCCGAGCTCCTTCTCCACGGCCAGCTCCACCGGGAGGCCGTGGCAGTCCCAGCCGGCCTTGCGGGCCACGTGGTAGCCGCGCATGGTGCGGAAGCGAGGGAAGACGTCCTTGAAGACGCGGGCCTCGATGTGGTGGGCGCCGGGCATGCCGTTGGCGGTGGGCGGGCCCTCGTAGAACACCCACTCGGGGCGGCCCTCGGACTGCTCCAGGCTCTTGGCGAAGATCTTCTGCTCGCGCCAGAAGTCGAGCACGGCGTGCTCGAGGGCGGGCAGGTCGACCTGGGCGGGCACCTGGCGGTACGTCGGCGTTGTCATGAGCGGGCTTCCTCCGGCGGACTTGCTGCCTTCCGTCCGGAGGGACGAGAGCTACGTCTGCCTGCGCCGCCTTCGGCGCGCTCCCGCGGTACCACCCTCCTTGGCCCTCCGGCGCGGGGTGTGCGCCGGTGAGCCCCCTCATTGGGGTCGCGATGCCGGTTCTACTGGCCGCGGCGCTCGGCTGCGGTTTTCTTCCGGCGGCTCCGGGGTGATCTTCACGTCGCGCTCGCCCCCGGGCTTCCACCGTCCCCGGGTCGCTCTGGGCTGCGTACGCCGCTACTCGTCCCCATCCACGCTTCTCGCTCCGCCCAGTGTACGGCGCCGCACGGACAGCGGCCGACCGCTTTTCGGGGCGGTCGGGGACAGGGAGCCGTGAGGGACGCCGTAATGGGTGACGTATGGGTTTGATGACCCGAATGGCGAGGTATGGGTGTTCGGATCCTGGGACGTCCGGCTCGGCGGATTACCCGGCGGGGAGCTGGGCACAACGGATGCAGGTTCGCCGCGCGGCGTGCGCGAGGCGGGCGAATCGGGCGGTGTGCCCCGTTGCCGCGGGACTCAAGTCGATTTATCGTCCCAGCACGATTCGCGAGCAAGATCACAATATGTGAAGGGGCCGCGGCCATGGTGGCGAAGAAGACCGCCGTACAGCAGCCGGCGTCCGGCAGGTCCGCGGAGGCCTCCGACGGTGCGGCCAAGGA
>NZ_NGFN01000143.1 GCF_002148965.1 Streptomyces swartbergensis
ACCCCGGCCCCCTCGCGGCCACCACCCGCCTGCCCCTGGCCGCCGGCGCGGTGAGCGACCTCGACGACGACTCGATCATCGTCAACGAGGAGTGGCAGCGGCACCGGGTGGGCGACCGGGTCCGCGTCCGGCTCGGCGACRGAACACCGCGCACCCTGCGGATCGCCGCGGTGATGACCACCGGCACCGGCGACAACGGCGTCTACGTCACCCCGCGCAACGCCCCCGGCGCAACGATCGACCGGATCGACGTGGCCCTGACCGGCGACGCGGACCCGAAAACCGTCACCGCCGCCCTGCACCGGGCGCTCGGCACCGGGAACGGTCAGATCCTCACCCGCGACGCATGGATCCGGGCCACCCACCCCGAGCCCCACCGCACCACCCGCCTCGGTCTCCTGCTGGTCCTCGGCATCGCCCTCCTCTACACGGGCATCTCCGTGGCCAACACGATGGTCATGGCGACGTCCGACCGGGCCCGCGACCTGGCCGTACTGCGGCTGGCCGGAGCCACCCGCCGGCAGGTCCTGCGGCTGACCGGCGCCGAGGCCCTGACGGTCGTGGCGGCCGGCGCCCTCCTCGGCCTCCTGGTCGCCGCCGTCAACCTGGCCGGCATGGCGAGCGCCCTCGCCCTGCTGTCGGCCCCGGTCACGATCGAGCTCCCGTGGCAGGCCCTCGGCGCGACGACGGCCGTCTGCGCCCTCCTCGCCACGACCTCCGCACTCGCCCCGGCCGCCCTCACCCTGCGCCGCCGCCCGGCGGAACTTGCGGGCGTACGGGAGTGACAGGTACAGGAACGCCCCGAGGCCGGGTCCATCTCATGACGAAACCGATAACCTGGCAGCCGTGAAACGGACCTCGTTCGGCACCTGGCCCTGCTCCATCGCCCGCACCGCCGACATCCTGGGCGACGCCTGGAGCCTGCTGGTGCTGCGCGAGGTCTTCTACGGCGAGTCCCGCTTCGACGGCTTCATCGGCTCGCTCGGCATCGCCCGCAACACCCTCACCGACCGGCTGCGGCGCCTGGAGGCCGAGGGCCTGCTGCGGCGGCAGGCCTACCAGAGCGACCCGGTCCGCCACGAGTACCTGCTGACGGACAAGGGCCGCGACTTCTTCGGCGTACTCGCCGCGATCAACGCCTGGGGCGACCGCTGGCTGGCCGGCGACCAGGGCGCCCCGGTGGTCCTGCACCACACGCCCTGCGACCACGACACCGAGGCCCGGGTCGTCTGCTCCTGCTGCGGCGAGCCGCTGCGCCACCAGGACCTGACCGCCCGCACCGGCCCCGGCTACCCGGCCCGCCTCCTCGACGACCCCGCCGTACGGGAACGCTTCGCCTCCGGCCGGCCGCTGGGGGACGCCCGAGCCGACCAGGCCTGAGAGCTTCCTCACACCAGCGCAACCCCGGGTGCCGCGAGACAACCATCACATCCGCAGACACAGAAACGGGCGGCATCTGATCGATGCCGCCCGTTCCGACGGTGCGCGAGGGGGGAGTTGAACCCCCACGCCCTTGCGGGCACTGGAACCTGAATCCAGCGCGTCTGCCTATTCCGCCACCCGCGCATTGGGTGTGTCCTGGGCTCCTGCCCCCTGGGGGCCTGGCGCCTTCCGACACGCAGAACATTAGCACGCGGGGCGGGGTGGATTCACATCCGTTCTTCCGCAGGCAGACCCGCCTCCGAGCCTTCGGTGCCCTGGCCACGTATCAACGCGTGGCGCTTCACGTATCAACCTCGTACCGGTACCCCTGTCTCCCCAGCAGGCGGTAGGGGTCCACAGCCGGGTGCGGGACACTGGTCTTCGGCCGCCTCTACGATCCTTGTCAGGAGTACGCGAGAGCGGTTGCGCGGCAGCCGTACCACCGGAGGAGTTCGAAGGGGAGCTCCACAGGGAACTTCGTCATGCGTCGACATCCGTCGGCCGTGCTGACAGGGGGAACCAGCCGATCGAGCGGCGCGTGGATACGATCAGTAAGCAGTACCAGGCAAGCGGCCCGCAGGGCAGTACACAGGACGGCAGCGACGGAGGAGGTGCCCCATGGGAGTCCTGAAGAAGTTCGAGCAGCGTCTCGAAGGTCTGGTCAACGGCACCTTCGCCAAGGTGTTCAAGTCCGAAGTCCAGCCCGTGGAGATCGCCGGCGCGCTCCAGCGCGAGTGCGACAACAACGCCACCATCTGGAACCGTGACCGCACGGTCGTACCCAACGACTTCATCGTGGAGCTGAGCACGCCCGACTTCGAGCGGCTCAGCCCCTACTCCGGCCAGCTCGGCGACGAGCTGGCCGGCATGGTGCGTGACTACGCCAAGCAGCAGCGCTACACCTTCATGGGCCCGATCAAGGTGCACCTGGAGAAGGCGGAGGACCTGGACACCGGCCTGTACCGGGTGCGCAGCCGTACGCTCGCCTCCTCCAGCAGCCAGCAGGCCCCGTCAGGCGCCGCCGCGCCCGCCGCCCCGCCCGCCGGACGCCCCGGCGGCTACGGCTACCCGCCGGCCGCCGCGCCCGCGGGCGCCCCGCCCATGCCGGCCGCGCCGCCGCCCGGCGGACGCCCCGGCGGGTACGACTACCCGCAGCCCGCGGCCGCCCAGCGCYCCCCGGCCGCCCCGGCGCCCGGCGGACGCACCCGCCACTGGATCGAGATCAACGGCACGCGCCATCAGATCTCCCGCCCRACGCTGGTGCTGGGCCGCAGCACCGACGCCGACGTGCGGATCGACGACCCCGGCGTGAGCCGCCGGCACTGTGAGATCCGGACCGGAACGCCCTCGACGATCCAGGATCTCGGATCCACCAACGGCATCGTGGTGGACGGGCAGCACACCACCCGCGCTACGCTCCGCGACGGCTCGCGGATCGTCGTGGGCAGCACCACCATCATTTACCGGCAAGCCGAAGGGTGAAGCGGGGGCAATGTCAGAGCTGACCCTCACGGTCATGCGGCTGGGTTTCCTGGCCGTTCTGTGGCTGTTCGTGATCGTGGCCGTGCAGGTCATCCGGAGCGACCTGTTCGGTACGCGCGTCACCCAGCGCGGATCGCGCCGGGAGGCCGGACGGCAGCAGCAGGCCGCCCGCCAGGCGCCGCCGCAGCAGCGCCAGCAGTCCGGCGGCGGCCGGCGCGGCCGTAACGCCCCCACCAAGCTGGTCGTGACCGAGGGCACCCTCACCGGCACCACGGTCGCGCTCCAGGGCCAGACCATCACCCTGGGCCGGGCGCACGACTCGACGATCGTGCTGGACGACGACTACGCCTCCAGCCGCCATGCCAGGATCTACCCGGACCGCGACGGCCAGTGGATCGTCGAGGACCTCGGCTCCACCAACGGCACGTACCTGGACCGGAACCGGCTGACGACTCCCACACCGATTGCGCTGGGCGCGCCGATCCGCATCGGCAAGACCGTCATCGAGCTGCGGAAGTAGTGCTACATCATGGATAGGCGCGAGCGGAGCGAGCACGCAGTGGCGGGCCCCACCCCGGGCCCCGGCGCGCTCCCGACCGGAGGGTGGGCAGTGTGGCTCGACACGACCGGCTGTACCCGGAGCCGACGGGCGAGGTGCGCATGAGTCTGTCACTGCGCTTCGCGGCCGGATCGCACAAGGGGATGATCCGGGAGGGCAACGAGGACTCCGGATACGCCGGCCCGCGCCTGCTCGCCATCGCCGACGGCATGGGCGGCGCCGCGGCGGGCGAGGTCGCCTCCTCCGAGGCCATCTCCACGATCGTCGCGCTCGACGACGACGTCCCCGGCTCCGACATCCTCACCTCGCTCGGCACGGCCGTACAGCGCGCCAACGACCAGCTCCGCTCGATGGTCGAGGAGGACCCCCAGCTGGAGGGCATGGGGACCACCCTCACCGCCCTGCTCTGGACGGGCCAGCGCCTCGGCCTGGTCCACGTCGGCGACTCCCGCGCGTACCTCCTGCGCGACGGCGTCCTGACGCAGATCACGCAGGACCACACCTGGGTGCAGCGCCTGGTCGACGAGGGCCGCATCACCGAGGAAGAGGCCACCACCCACCCGCAGCGCTCGCTCCTCATGCGCGCGCTCGGCAGCGGCGACCACGTCGAGCCGGACCTGTCCATCCGCGAGGTCCGCGCCGGCGACCGCTACCTGATCTGCTCCGACGGCCTGTCCGGCGTGGTGTCCCACCAGACCCTGGAGGACACCCTCGCCAGCTACCAGGGCCCCCAGGAGACCGTCCAGAACCTGATCGAGCTGGCGCTGCGCGGCGGCGGCCCGGACAACATCACCGTCATCGTCGCCGACGTCCTCGACCTCGACACCGGCGACACCCTCGCGGGGCAGTTGTCCGACACCCCGGTCGTGGTCGGCGCCGTCGCCGAGAACCAGCACCAGCTGCACGACAACGGCATCATGCAGACCCCCGCCGGCCGCGCCTCCGGGCTCGGCCGCCACGGGCACGGCCAGGGCGGCGGTGGCGGCGAGTTCGGCCCGCCCGGCTCCGGCGACACCACCGGCTACATCCCGGCGGCCGGCCTGGGCTATGACGACGACGACTTCGACAAGCCCCGCAAGAAGGGCCGCTGGCTGAAGAGATCCCTCTACGGCGTCCTCGCGCTGGCCGTCATCGGTGGCGGTCTGTACGGCGGCTGGCGCTGGACGCAGACGCAGTACTACGTCGGCGCCGAGGGCGAGCACGTCGCGCTGTACCGGGGCATCAGCCAGGACCTGGCGTGGGTGTCGCTCTCGAAGGTCGAGAAGGACCACCCCGAGATCGAACTCAAGTACCTGCCGCCCTACCAGCAGAAGCTGGTCGAGGCGACCATCGCCGAGGGCGGGCTGGAGAACGCCCAGGCGAAGATCCAGGAACTGTCGGTGCAGGCCTCCGCGTGCAAGAAGGAGGCGCAGCGGCGCCAAGCCGAGAGCCAGAACAACTCCAAGACCGGCGAGGGCGAGGCCGGGGGCACCACGGGAACCACTCCCGCCTCCTTCACGTCCAAGGCCACACCGACGCCGACCCCCTCCAGCCCGTCGGGCTCGCCGTCGACGCCTGAGAAGTCCCCGAACCCGTCCACGACCGCACCTACTCCCAGCCCCGGCCCCAGCCTCTCGGAGGAAGAGCAGAAGGTCGTCTCGCTGTGCGGTAAGCAGTAGGCAAGCCGTGAGAGGCCCTGTTACACGATGAGCGGTACGAACACATCGCCGACGCACCACACGTCCACGATCGGCGCGATCGGTGCGCCGAGCCGGCGCAACACCGAGCTGGCGCTGCTGGCGTTCGCCGTGGTCATCCCGGTGTTCGCCTATGCCAACGTCGGGCTGGCCATCAACGACTCGGTGCCGCCGGGCCTGTTGAGCTACGGGCTCGGACTCGGCCTGCTCGCGGGCGTCGGCCATCTCGCCGTACGGAAGTTCGCGCCGTACGCGGACCCGCTGATGCTGCCGCTGGCGACGCTGCTGAACGGACTGGGCCTGGTCGTCATCTGGCGGCTGGACCAGTCGAAGAAGCTCCAGGCGAGTAACACGTTCGTCGAGGCGGCTCCCCGCCAGCTGCTGTACTCCGCGATGGGCGTCGCCCTGCTGGTGGCCGTGCTGATCTTCCTCAAGGACCACCGCGTCCTGCAGCGCTACACCTACATCTCCATGGCCGGCGCGCTGTTCCTGCTGGTCCTGCCGCTCGTGCCCGGAGTCGGCGCGGACATCTACGGCGCCAAGATCTGGATCAAGATCCCCGGTCTCGGCACGCTCCAGCCCGGCGAGTTCGCGAAGATCGCCCTCGCGGTCTTCTTCGCCGGCTACCTCATGGTCAAGAGGGATGCCCTGGCCCTGGCCAGCCGCCGCTTCATGGGCCTGTACCTGCCGCGCGGCCGCGACCTCGGTCCGATCCTCGTCGTCTGGGTGATCTCGATCCTCATCCTGGTCTTCGAGACCGACCTCGGTACGTCGCTGCTGTTCTTCGGAATGTTCGTCATCATGCTGTACGTCGCCACCGAGCGGACCAGTTGGATCGTCTTCGGTCTGCTGATGTCCGCGGTCGGCGCCGTCGGCGTGGCGAGCTTCGAACCGCACATCCAGACGCGTGTGCAGGCCTGGCTCGACCCGATGCGCGAGTACCAGCTCAGCCGTGCCGCGGTCAACGACGGCGTCGTCCACTCCGAGCAGGCCATGCAAGCCCTGTGGGCCTTCGGCTCCGGCGGCACGCTCGGCACCGGCCTCGGTCAGGGCAACTCCGACCTCATCGGCTTCGCCGCCAACTCCGACTTCATCCTCGCCACCTTCGGCGAGGAGCTGGGCCTGGCGGGCGTCATGGCGATCCTGCTGCTCTACGGTCTGATCGTCGAGCGGGGTGTGCGCACCGCACTCGCGGCCCGCGACCCGTTCGGCAAGCTGCTGGCCATCGGCCTGTCCGGCGCCTTCGCCCTCCAGGTCTTCGTCGTGGCCGGCGGTGTCATGGGCCTCATCCCGCTGACCGGTATGACGCTTCCGTTCGTGGCCTACGGAGGTTCCTCCGTGATCGCCAACTGGGCCCTGATCGGCATCCTGCTGCGCATCAGCGACACCGCACGCCGCCCGGCCCCGGCCCCGGCCGGCAACCCCGACGCCGAGATGACTCAGGTGGTCCGCCCGTGAACAAGCCCCTGCGCCGGATCGCGGTCTTCTGCGGTCTGCTCGTCCTGGCCCTGCTCATCCGCGACAACTGGATCCAGTACGTCAAGGCCGACGAGCTCCGGACCAACAAGGAAAACCGCCGCGTCACCATCGAGCGCTACGCCTCGCCGCGCGGCGACATCATCGTCGGCGGACAGCCGATCACCGGCTCGACCGAGACGTCGGGCAGCGACTTCAAGTTCAAGCGGACCTACAAGGACGGCCCGATGTGGGCCCCGGTCACCGGGTACGCCTCGCAGGCCTTCGGCGCCACCCAGCTGGAGTCCATCGAGGACGGCATCCTCACCGGCAACGACGACCGGCTCTTCTTCCGCAACACCCTCGACATGCTCACCGGCAAGAAGCAGGAGGGCGGCAACGTCGTCACGACGCTGAACGCCGCCGCGCAGAAGGCCGCGTACAACGGTCTGAAGAAGCAGGGCGGCAAGGGCGCCGTCGTCGCCCTGGAGCCGTCCACCGGCAAGATCCTGGCCCTGGCCTCCTACCCGTCGTACGACCCGTCGTCCTTCGCCGGGAACTCCACGACGACGGACACCGAGGCCTGGCAGAAGCTGCAGAAGAAGAACAACCCGGACGACCCGATGCTCAACCGGGCGCTGCGCGAGACCTACCCGCCCGGCTCCACCTTCAAGGTGGTCACCGCGGCCGCCGCCCTGGAGGACGGGCTCTACACGGACCCGAACGAGAAGACGGACTCGCCGGACCCCTGGGTCATGGAGGGCACCAACACCAAGCTGCCGAACGAGGGCAACATCCCCTGCAAGAACGCCACGCTCCGGGTCGCCCTGCAGTACTCCTGCAACACCGTCTTCGGCAAGATCGGCTCGGACCTCGGCAACGACAAGATGCTGGACATGGCCAAGAAGTTCGGCTTCACCGAGGAGCAGTTCACGCCGGTCCGCGCCAATGCCTCGGTGTTCTCCGACAACATGAACGCCTCGCAGACCGCGCTGTCCTCCATCGGCCAGTTCAACACCGCCGCGACCCCGCTCCAGATGGCCATGGTCGCCTCGGCCGTCGCCAACGACGGCAAGCTGATGAAGCCGTACATGGTCGACGAGCTCCAGGCCCGCAGCGTCGACACCCTCGAGAAGAACGACCCCGAGGAGCTCAGCCAGCCGCTGTCCTCGGAGAACGCCCAGAAGCTCCAGTCGATGATGGAGACGGTCGTCGAGAAGGGCACGGGCTCCAACGCCAAGATCCCGGGCGTCACGGTGGGCGGTAAGACCGGTACCGCCCAGCACGGTGTCGACAACAGCGAGAACCCCTACGCGTGGTTCATCTCGTACGCCAAGGACAGCGACGGCAGCGCGCCGGTCGCCGTGGCGGTCGTGATCGAGGACGACAACGCCGTCCGTGACGACATCTCCGGCGGTGGCCTCGCGGCGCCGATCGCGAGGAACGTGATGGAGGCGGTCATCAAGAGCAAGCAGTGACTCCGCTCACGTCTGCTTCACAACGGTGCACGTTGCGATACCGGTCCTGTATCGGCTGACGGGCTTGGCCAGGTCACACAAAGCGAGCCGGGTACGGTAGGCCCGGACGGCAGCCTCCGACCGTACAAGCTTCCGGTCGGGACCGACGGAGAGGGCTGGTAGGTAGCTATGGAAGAGCCGCGTCGCCTCGGCGGCCGGTACGAACTGGGCCAGGTGCTCGGGCGTGGTGGCATGGCGGAGGTATACCTCGCGCATGACACCCGTCTCGGCCGCACCGTGGCGGTGAAGACGCTGCGCGCGGATCTCGCGCGTGACCCTTCCTTCCAGGCCCGGTTCCGCCGGGAGGCCCAGTCGGCCGCCTCGCTCAACCATCCCGCGATCGTCGCGGTCTACGACACGGGCGAGGACTACATCGACGGGGTCTCGATCCCGTACATCGTCATGGAGTACGTAGACGGCTCGACGCTCCGCGAACTGCTCCACTCCGGCCGCAAGCTGCTGCCGGAGAGGTCGATGGAGATGACCATCGGCATCCTCCAGGGCCTGGAGTACGCCCACCGCAACGGCATCGTCCACCGCGACATCAAGCCCGCGAACGTCATGCTGACGCGCAACGGCCAGGTCAAGGTGATGGACTTCGGCATCGCCCGCGCCATGGGCGACTCCGGCATGACGATGACGCAGACCGCGGCGGTCATCGGCACGGCCCAGTACCTCTCGCCGGAGCAGGCGAAGGGCGAGCAGGTCGACGCCAGGTCGGACCTCTACTCGACCGGCTGTCTGCTCTACGAGCTGCTGACGGTGAGGCCCCCCTTCGTCGGCGACTCCCCGGTCGCCGTCGCGTACCAGCACGTCCGGGAAGAGCCGCAGGCGCCGAGCGTCTTCGACCCCGAGATCACGCCCGAGATGGACGCGATCGTCCTGAAGGCGCTGGTCAAGGACCCCGACTACCGCTACCAGTCGGCCGACGAGATGCGCGCCGACATCGAGGCCTGCCTCGACGGCCAGCCGGTCGCGGCCACGGCCGCGATGGGCTCGGTGGGCTACGGCGGCTACCCCGACGACCAGCCGACGACGGCCCTGCGCGCGGACTCCGGCGCGGGCGCCACGTCGATGCTGCCCCCCATGAACCCGGACGACGGCGGCTACGGCTACGACGACCGCCCCGACCGGCGCCGCCAGCAGCAGCGCAAGTCCAACACCTCGACGATCCTGCTGGTGGTCGCCGGCATCCTCGTCCTGGTCGGGGCGATCCTGATCGGCCGGTGGGCGTTCAGCGGCAACGGAGGCGCGAGCGACAACACATTCGCGGCGCCCAACTTCGTCGGTGAGACGAAACGGAATGCCCAGAAGCTGGCCCAAAACGTCGACCTGGAACTGTCCTTCACCAACAAGCCCTGCGAGAAGCAGAGCAAGGGCAACATCTGCTCGCAGGACCCGACAGCCGGAACGGACGTCAAGAAGGGCGACACCATCTCGCTGGTGGTGTCGACCGGGGCGCCGAAGGTGACGGTCCCGGACGTGACAGGCCTGACCTACGAGAAGGCCCAGGCCGCGCTCGAGGACAAGGGCTTCCAGGTCGATCAGAAGACGGAGGAGTCCGACCGCACCCCCGGCGTGGTCATCGAGCAGGACCCCAAGGGCGACACGGACCAGGAGAAGGGCTCCACGATCACCCTGACCGTCGCCAAGGAGGCGGCGAAGTCCACCGTGCCGGACGTCCTCGGCCAGAACTGTGACCAGGCCAAGGCACAGATGACAGCCAGCAACCTGGTCGGCAACTGCACCGAGGTGGAGACCGACGACGACAATCAGGTCGGCAAGGTCATCCAGACCACGCCGCAGGCCGGCACGTCGGTCGACAAGAATTCGTCGGTCAACATCCAGATCGGCAAGAAGAAGGAACAGCAGAAGACGCGCGTGCCCCAGGTCGTCGGCCAGAACGTCGGCCAGGCCAAGCAGATCCTTGCGGCGGCCGGCTTCACCAAGATCCAGTTCGCGGGCGGCAGCGACCAGAGCGACACCGCCATCGTCTCCGGCCAGGACCCGCAGGGCAACCAGGAGGTCGACGACCCGGCGGGCACGACGATCACCCTCCAGACCGTCGGCTTCGGCAACAACGGCGGCAACAACAACGGCGGTAACGGCAACGGCGGCATCTTCGGCGGCATCAGCGGCCGCGAAGAGGACTGACCGACAGGTCGTACCCGACCAACGGCAGGGCCCCGGCACCCTCGACAGGGCGCCGGGGCCCTGCCGTTGGCCAGGCCGGTGGCTGTGCCGGCATCACAGGCGCATCAGCGCCCAGGAAGACGAGGCGTCGGCAGAAAGCACAGGCAATCGCCGACCTGAGCGGGGCACCGCGCTAGGAGCGCAGTTCCTTCGGCGGTGTCCGGTCCGCGTCGACCTTCTCGACGCGCTCCAGTTCGCCCCACACGATGTAGCGGTACGTGCTCGTGTACACCGGCGTGCAGGTCGTCAGGGTGATGTAGTGCCCGGGCTTCTTCTTGCCGGACTCCTTCGGCACCGCCGAGAGGACCTTGACGTTGTACTTCGACGTCTCGGGGAGGATGGCGTACGCCTTGTAGACGTACCACTTGTCCTTCGTCTCGAAGACGATCGGGTCGCCCTTCTTGATCTTGTCGATGTTGTGGAACTTGGCGCCGTGACCGTCCCGGTGGGCGGCGAGGGAGAAGTTGCCGGTCTTGCCCGACATCGGCAGGGCCGACTTGACGGGATCGGTGTAGTACCCGGCGACACCGTCGTTGAGGATCTTGTTCGACGTGCCCTTCTCGACCAGGACCTCGCCGTTCTTCATCGCCGGTACATGGAGGAACCCGATGCCGTTCTTCGTGTCCAGCGCACCGGGTCCACCCCGGCCGCGAGCCCAGTCGTCACGGACCTGGTCCGCCTGCTTCCCGGCCGCACGGTCGGCGACCACGTTCGTCCACCAGAGCGAGTAGGCGACGAACAGGCCCAGGACCAGGCCCGCGGTGATGAGGAGTTCCCCGAAGACGCTCACCGCCATGGCGATCGGGCCGGGACGGCGCCGGGCCGCGGACGGCCGGGACGCCGCCGCGCCGGTGTGCTCTTCGTGCTCCGTGTCGGTGGTCGCTGCCACTGGTCATCTGCCCTTAACTGACGAGCGCATCCGGCTTGCCCTTGCTGCGCGGCCGTTCCTCGACCATCTTGCCCCAGACGATCATCCGGTACTTGCTGGTGAACTCCGGCGTGCACGTGGTCAGCGTGATGTAGCGGCCGGGCTCGGTGAATCCCGACCCCGCGGGGACGGGATTCAGGACGCTCGTGTTGCTGGGTGAGGTGACCGGCAGGATCGAGGCCATCTTGTAGACGTAGTACTCGTCCTGCGTCTCCACGACGATCGGATCGCCCGGAGTGAGCTTGTTGATGTACCGGAACGGTTCTCCGTGGGTGTTGCGGTGGCCCGCGAGCCCGAAGTTCCCGGTCTTGTCACTGGGCATCGCGGTCTTCAGCGCGCCCTCGGCGTAGTGGCCGACCATGCCCCGGTCGAGAACGCCCTTGCTGCTCGTGCCCTCGGCGATCGGCACCACGACGTCCAACTTCGGGATGTGCAGGATGGCGAAGCCCTGCCCCGGCTCGAAGGCCCCCGGGTTGCGCTTGCCGTTCGCCCAGTCGTCCTGGAGGCTGCTGGCCTCCTGGCCGGCCTGCGCGTGCGCCCGGACGTTCGTCCACCACAGCTGGTAGGTCACGAACAGCAGCATCAGCACGCCGGTCGTGATGAACACCTCACCTATCGCCCGGCTGGCCACCACCGCCGCTCCCGGCTTGCGCGCCCGCGCCTGCCGTCGCGCCTCGACCCGCGACAGCGGCGCCCGCCGCCCCTCCTGAGCCGATTCCTGGGCCGGGCGGGTCTGCGAAGCACCGCCATGGCGCCCGTGACGGCGCTTGGAGGCCTTTCTGCGGGCCGCGCGGCCACCGTGGGCAGGTCCATCGTGCCGGGCGGCGGAAGAGCCCGCAGAAGCGGCCATGGGGTCACCGGCCGCGGGCGGCGGATCCGGTATCCGCAGCGCCACCGTCTCCTCGTCGACGACGGGCCGCCGGTACGGCTCGTCCGGGACGGGCTCGTACGACGCCGGGTACGGCTCCGGCTCGGACGCGTACGTCTCCGGCGTGAACGGCTCCGGCTGCGGGGCGTACGGCTGCTGCTCCGGCCCTGACATGGACGGCGGTGACTGCGGCTGCGGTTCCGGCCGCGGAGAAGCACCGTACGTCCCTCCGCCCGACCAGTCCTCGAACGCACCCGGCACCCCGTACGACTGCTGCCCGTACGAGGTGTCGGACTCGCGCTCGGGGCGCAGCGCCGTCACGCCGTGGCCCTGCCCACCACCGGGGCGAGCCCGGCCGACCTCGCCACCGCACCCTCGTCGCCGCACTCCACCAGCCAGTTGGCCAGCATCCGGTGCCCGTGCTCGGTCAGCACCGACTCGGGATGGAACTGCACGCCCTCGACCGGAAGTTCGCGGTGCCTCAGGCCCATGACGATGCCGTCGTGCGTCCGGGCCGTGACCTCCAGCTCCGCCGGGACCGTCGAGGGCTCGGCGGCCAGCGAGTGGTAGCGCGTCGCCGTGAAGGGCGAGGGCAGGCCGGCGAAGACACCCCGGCTCGTGTGCTCGACCAGCGAGGTCTTGCCGTGCAGCAGCTCGGGCGCGCGGTCCACCACACCCCCGTACGCCACCTGCACCGACTGCATGCCGAGGCACACGCCGAAGACCGGGACGCCCGTGGCCGCGCAGTGCCGGACCATGTCGACACAGACGCCCGCCTCCTCCGGCGTGCCCGGGCCCGGGGAGAGCAGGACGCCGTCGAAGCCGTCCTGGGCGTGCGCCGTCGACACCTCGTCGTTGCGCAGGACCTCGCACTCGGCGCCCAGCTGGTACAGGTACTGGACCAGGTTGAAGACGAAGCTGTCGTAGTTGTCGACGACGAGAATGCGCGCACTCACTGGTTGTCCACCGTCACATCGTTGAAGGGCAGCAGCGGTTCCGCCCACGGGAAGACGTACTGGAAGAGGACGTAGACCACGGCCACGACCAGGGCGAGTGAGATCAGCGCCTTCACCCACGTGCTCCCCGGCAGATGCCGCCAGATCCAGCCGTACATGCCGTCCCTTCCGTCGTACCACGGCACCAGACCCACGCCGTACAGCCACCAGACTAACGGCGCAACGCCTCAGGTTTCCCGGCCTCCACAGGCTGGGTGGAGTCCAGGTGCGCCCAGACGATCAGCCGATGACTGTGTCCCCATTCCGGTTCGCACGTCGTCAGCGTCAGATAACGGCCCGGACGTGTGTACCCGGATGTACGTGGGACAGGGTCGATCACCTCGATGTCGGAGGGCACTGTTTTGTACGGGCCTTTGTCGATCCGATACGTGAACCACGTCGTGCCGTCGGTCAGCACCACGGCGTCACCCCGCCTCAGCTGGGGGAAGTCCTTGAAGGGGTCGCCATACGTGCGGCGGTGGCCGGCGACCGCGAAGTTTCCCTTCCGACCGAGCTGGGCGGTCTCCGCGTAGTGGCCCAGGCCCTTCTTCAGCGTGCCGGTCGCCGTGCCTTCGAGCACCGGCTTGTTCCACGTGAAACCAAGGCGCGGGATGTACATGATCGCGAAGGGCTTGCCCTTGGCGTAGGGCGCGGGTTTCGGGGGGCTGGCGGTACTCGCGGTGGAGGAGCCGGCCGCCGCGGGGGGCGCGCTCGGCTGGGCCCACTGCTCCTGGAGCAGTTCGATCTGGTCGTCCATGACGTCGTCGGCCTTCACGCCGGTCCAGAACAGCACGTAGACGACGAACAGCACGATCACGCTGCCGACGGTGATACACAGTTCGCTGACGGTCCTGACGATCACACGCACCGGCGGCTCCCCCGGCCAGGCTCTACTCCTCCACGGGCTTCGCGTAGTGCAGATCCACTGTGCCCGAGTAGCCGGGAAGAGTCACCGGCCCGTTCTCCTCGACTTTCCAGCCGAGCCCGTAGACGTTGACGTAGACCATGTAGTTCTGGATCGCCGGGGACGCCGCGAGCGCCTTCTGGAGCTTGTCCGGGTCACCGACCGCCGTGATCTTGTACGGCGGTGAGTAGACGCGGCCCTGGAGGATCAGGGTGTTGCCCACGCACCGCACCGCGCTGGTGGAGATCAGCCGCTGGTCCATGACCTTGATGCCCTTGGCCCCGCCCTGCCACAGCGCGTTCACCACGGCCTGGAGGTCCTGCTGGTGGATGACCAGGTAGTCGGGCTGCGGCTCGGGATAGCCGGGCAGCTTGGCGGTGGCGTCCGGCGGGGCGTCGTTGAGGGTGACCGTGAGCGACTCGCCCTTGAGCTTCTGCGTGCCCGCGCGCTTTTCCAGGGCGGCAAGCTTCTCGTCTTCCGCCTTGGTGCTGCCGTCGTCGCGCTCGGCGAGCGCCTCTATCTCCTTGCGCAGTGTCCCGTTGGTCTCGTCCAGCTCGCCATTCTTCCGGCTGCGCTCCTGGATGAGATCGGACAGCTTCAGCAGCGAGGTGTCCGTGCGGATGTTGGTGCCCTTGGCGGTGTTGAAGCTGGTGAAGAAAATGAGTCCCGCGAGAGCGAAGACGGCCGCCGTGAGGATCCGCACGGGCCGGAAACGGCGCGCGCGCTCAGGGGTGGATCCCGTCCCGGGGGAGTCGGCAGAATTGCTCAACGTACCCTTATCTCCTTCGGCGCCACGGAAGCACTACGCTAACGGACGCCCGGGGGAGCACTCAGAGTCCCCTTACGCTGCCCCGAGACCGACTCAGTTCCCTGCGCGGCCACGCAGCGCATCGACAGGAGAGACCCTCGTGCCGAAGTCACGTATCCGCAAGAAGGCCGACTACACGCCGCCGCCTGCGAAGCAGACGACCGCCATCAAGCTGAACAGCCGTGCCTGGGTCGCGCCCGTCATGCTGGCCATGTTCCTCATCGGCCTGGTGTGGATCGTGGTCTTCTACGTCACCGACGGCTCGCTGCCCATCGACTCGCTGGGCAACTGGAACATCGTGGTGGGCTTCGGCTTCATCGCCGCCGGATTCGGCGTCTCGACCCAGTGGAAGTAGCGGTAATCCGCAGGTGAACGCAGCTCTGCCCAGGGCTGTTCACTGAGTTATCCACAGCCGTTTTCCACAGGTGGAAAAGGAACGACGATCTGTGGATAACTCGTCGAGTGTTGACGCCGGTATGACGGAAGTACCGCAACTCGAAAGCATGTTCGCCCCCTGCCTGACCTGCGGAAACGTGGGTCAGTGACAGGGGGTACATGTGTTCCCGCACCGTGTGCACAAGATCCGCCACCCGCTGTGGACAACGCCCCCGCTCAGCTGAGCTGGGCCGTCCTCAACAGGGTCAACAGGACGATCAGGCCGAGGACCAGCGCACACGTGCCGTACTGGATCAGGGCGCGTCGCTCGCGTGGGGCGTGGACCATGGCGTATCCGACGACGACACCGGCGACGAGGCCGCCGATGTGAGCCTGCCAGGAGATGCTGAAGCCCGGGCTGAAGGTGAAGATCAGGTTGATCACCAGCAGCGCGATGATCGGCCGCATGTCGTAGTTCTGCCGGCGCATCAGCACGGCCGTCGCGCCGAACAGGCCGAAGATCGCGCCGGAGGCGCCCAGCGTCGCCGTGTTCGGGGAGGTCAGCAGATAGGCCAGGGTGCTGCCCGCGAGGCCCGAGATCAAGTAGAGCGCGAGGTAGCGGACGCGGCCGAGAGCCGCTTCGAGCGGGCCGCCGAGCCACCACAGGCTGAGCATGTTGAACGCAATGTGCCAGATCTCCTGGTGGGTGAACATCGAGGTCACCATGCGGTACCACTCGCCACCCGCCACGCCCTGTGTGGGCGTGAAGGGTGCGGGCGGCCAGGCGCCGACCAGGGCGAGGTCGTTCACGAGCGACCCATGGGCCTGGATGGCGATGAACACGGCCAGGTTGATCCCGATGAGGATCTTGGTCAGCAGGCGGGGGTCGGCGGTGACGGCGCCGCCCGCGATCGTCCGGGGCAGGGCGGCCGTGGGCGCGTGACCGGTGCCGGATCCGCCGCGGACGCACTCGGGGCACTGGAAGCCGACAGAGGCGTTGACCATGCACTCGGGGCAGATCGGGCGATCGCAGCGGGTACAGCGGATGCCCGTCTCGCGGTCCGGGTGGCGGTAGCACATGGGGACGCTGTGGGCGTCCTGCGGGCTGCCCGCAGCCTGGTCGTCCATGAGATCCCCTAGGTCGTGATGAGAAAGCCCGCCCCGCTCATCTTTACGGACGAGCGGGGCGATTGGTTCCCTGCGGGGGCTTCCGCGCTCAGCGGGTCTCGATGACGACCGACTCGATGACCACGTCGTTGAGCGGGCGGTCGGTGCGCGGGTTGGTCTGGGTCGTGGCGATGGTGTCCACGACCTTCTGGCTGGCCGCGTCGGTGACCTCGCCGAAGATGGTGTGCTTGCGGTTCAGCCACGCCGTCGGGGAGACGGTGATGAAGAACTGCGAGCCGTTGGTGCCCGGACCGGCGTTGGCCATCGCCAGCAGGTAGGGCTTGTCGAAGCGCAGGTCCGGGTGGAACTCGTCCTCGAACTGGTAGCCGGGGCCGCCGGTGCCGTTGCCCAGCGGGTCACCGCCCTGGATCATGAAGCCACTGATCACCCGGTGGAAGACCGTGCCGTCGTAGAGCCTGTCCGTGGTCTTCTGTCCCGTCTCCGGGTGGGTCCACTCCCGCTCGCCCTGGGCGAGCTCGACGAAGTTCTTGACCGTCTTCGGGGCGTGGTTCGGCAGAAGCCGGACGTCGATGTCGCCGTGGTTGGTCTTCAGGGTGGCGTAGAGCTGCTCAGCCACGATCTGCCTTCCGTTGTCTTTCCGTGACTCCCTGATCCTCGCATGGACGGGGCTCCGCGTCGCCCGGCCTCCGTTCACCGGGGGTAAACAGGGCCGATCGCTTGCAGAAAACCAGTCGAGTAGTCCCGGGGCGGGGGCGCGCGGCGGCGATCCGTGGCATTGTCGACGACAAGCTCCTGTTGACCCCTGTTCATCCGCTATTGCATGCGATCGGCTCTCGATCAGCACTCGGTCCGCTCTTGATCGGTTTTCGACCGGAGGCGGCCCGGAGCCGGCGCCCGTGACCCGGATGCCCGCCCGCGCATGCCTGGCGGCGCACCGGGAGGCATGATCCGTAAAAGGGTGGAAAGTCGAAATACCGTACGCCACCGAGGAGGAGGAACCCGTGACCCGCATCGACAGCGTGCGCGCCGCGACTGGTTCGGCGAAGGACAGCGTGCTGCACGCCGCGGAAGTGGTGGCGCCCTACGCCGACACGGCCAAGGACAGGGCCGCGCACTACGCACACGAGGCACGCGTACGGCTAGCGCCCAAGGTGACGCAGGCCGCCGGGCAGGCTCGCGTCCAGTACGGCGCCCATGTGCAGCCGTATCTGGAGCAGGCCCGCACGCATGTGCCGCCGAAGGTCGACCAGGCCGCCCACGAGGCCGCCGTCCGCACGCGCAAGGCCGCCCGGCAGGCGGCGGAGTACTCCAGGCCGAAGCTCGAGCAGGCGGTGGCCGCGGCCGTGCCCGTCACGACCGAGGCCGCCGCCCGGAGTGTGGCCGCGATGGCCGCGCTGCGCGGTCAGGTCTCGTCGAAGGAGGTCCAGAAGCTGATCCGCAAGCATGAGCGGCGGGCGAGGGCCGGCCGGGCCATGAAGACCCTGGTCATCCTGGGCGCCGTCGCGGGCGGTGCCTTCGCGGCCTGGAAGTGGTGGGACAAGCAGGCCAACCCGGACTGGCTGGTGGAACCGCCCGCCGCGACGGAGGTCCCCGAGTCGGGCCGTCTGTCCTCTGTGGACAGCAGTGGTGAGTCCGTTCTGGACCCGGAGGTCGAGGCCAAGCAGGCCGAGGACGAGTCCGCCGGGCGCGACGACCGTTCCTGACGGCCGCCGCCGGATCCGAAAGCCCGGCTGCGGTCCAACAGCACGGCGGGACGGGAGACTTGAGGCTCAGCCTGGAGAGCCTTGGGAGTCTCCCGGCCCGCCGTGCTGTTTCACGTGAAACATGCGTCGGCGGCACCTGTCCCACGGCGTCGGGGGAGTCGGCCGCAGGTACGGCCGCGATCTCGTCGAGGACGTCACGCGGCCGGGCCACGTCGTACCACCGCTCCCGGCGCAGCATGCCGCATCGACCGGCATCGCCAGTAGAGCCTCCAGCAGGGCGTGCCCGTCCCCCAGCCCCTGCAACGGCTCGTAGGGCGGAGCCCCCGGGCACCGGGATCCGCCGCGGTACGCGCCGAGGCCCGCCGTGTGCTGGTCACCAGGAGCCGGATCACTCGCTCCGCCCGCGAGAAGCAAAATGCCCTCCGAACCACGTTTCCGCAGTTCGGAGGGCATTCGAGAGTGGAGCCTAGGGGAGTCGAACCCCTGACATCTGCCATGCAAAGACAGCGCTCTACCAACTGAGCTAAGGCCCCGGAAGAGGAACGTCCACCGGAAGAAACCACGTCCCGGCGAGCGTCGGAGACCAGAGTACCGGGTCACCCCCGTGATTCCGCAAAAGGATTAGGGGTCCCCGTCGCCGACCACTCTCCGTAAGATGCTCGGCGTGGTTCGCTACCGCGAACCGCCGTACTTGGGGAAGCGATGGGGAGACGCAATGGACGCCGCACAGCAGGAAGCCACCGCAAGAGCGCGGGAACTGCAGCGGAACTGGTACGGGGAGCCGCTGGGGGCGCTCTTCCGTAAGCTTATCGACGATCTTGGTCTGAACCAGGCTCGTCTCGCGGGGGTTCTGGGACTGTCCGCGCCGATGCTGTCGCAGCTGATGAGCGGTCAGCGGGCGAAGATCGGCAACCCCGCTGTGGTGCAGCGGGTGCAGCTGCTTCAGGACCTGGCGGGGCAGGTCGCGGACGGCAGCGTGAGCGCGGCCGAGGCCACCGAACGCATGGAGGAGATCAAGAAGTCACAGGGGGGCTCGGTGCTCAGCAACACCACGCAGACGACCAGCAGTTCGGGGGCGCCCACGGTCAAGCGCGTCGTCCGGGAGATCCAGTCGCTGCTGCGCTCGGTCGCGGCGGCGGGCGACATCATCGATGCCGCGGAGACCCTCGCCCCGACCCACCCGGAACTGGCCGAGTTCCTCCGGGTGTACGGCGCCGGCCGCACCTCGGACGCGGTCGCGCACTACCAGTCCCACCAGAACTGACCCCGCCACCCGGCCGCCGAAGGGGGTTCGGCACCGGGCTTCGGGTGATGTGACGGGGGCTGCGTCACGGTACGGGCGGGCACGAGGGGGCGTGTGCCGTACGGGGGACCGGTCGACGCGAGAGAACGTGTATCTCACGCGAGGGGGACGTGTATCTCATCGGTATCGCTTATCGGTACCGCTCATCGGGGGAGCCGTTTCGCCCGTCGGGGAGTCGTAACGCTCGTCGAGGGGGAAGCAAGGGGGGAGACCACAGGGGGAGGAGCGACGTACAGCCATGGGTGAGGTCTTCGCCGGCCGGTACGAACTGGTCGACCCGATCGGACGCGGAGGGGTCGGCGCCGTCTGGCGCGCCTGGGACCACCGCCGCCGCCGCTATGTGGCCGCCAAGGTCCTGCTCCAGAGCGACGCGCACTCGCTGTTGCGCTTCGTCCGTGAACAGGCCCTGCGGATCGACCACCCCCATGTGCTCGCCCCCACCAGCTGGGCCGCCGACGACGACAAGGTCCTCTTCACCATGGACCTGGTCGCGGGCGGCTCACTGGTCCACCTCGTCGGGGACTACGGCCCTCTCCCGCCCGCCTTCGTCTGCACGCTGCTCGACCAGCTGCTGGCGGGGCTGGCCGCGGTGCACGCGGAGGACGTCGTGCACCGCGACGTCAAGCCCGCCAACATCCTGCTGGAAGCCACCGGCACGGGCCGGCCGCGGCTGCGGCTGTCCGACTTCGGCATCGCGATGCGGCTGGGTGAGCCCCGCCTGACGGAGACCAACCTCGTGGTGGGGACGCCCGGTTATCTCGCGCCCGAGCAGATGATGGGCGCGGAGCCCGACTTCCCCGCCGACCTGTTCGCCGTAGGCCTGGTCGCGCTCTATCTGCTGGAGGGTGCCAAGCCGGACAGCAAGGCGCTCATCCAGTACTTCGCCGAGCACGGAACTCCCGGCGCGCCCAAGGGCATTCCGGAGCCGCTGTGGCAGGTGGTGGCCATGCTGCTCCAGCCGGACCCGCAGGCCCGGTTCCGTACGGCCACGGGGGCGCGCAAGGCGCTCGCCGCCGCCGCGGAGCTCCTCCCCGAGCCCGGCCCGGACGACGAACTGATCGAGATCTTCGACCAACTCGGCCCGCTTCCACCGGGGTTCGCTGCGGAAGGCCCGCTGGAGAGAGCGCGGGGACTGGGGCCGAGAGAGGACGGGCCGCCCAGCCCGGTGACGGGTGAGGAGAGATCGGGTCCGGCGGCGGACGAGGAGCGGTCCCGGCGGAACACCTCCGGCAACGACGACGCCTGGTCCGCCCCGGGCGCAGCGGTCGTGCCGCCCGGCGCTGTCGTGCCGCCCGGCGCCCGCCAGGACACCGCCCCGCCGGCCACCCCGGCTCAGCCGCCCTCCATGTCGGACACCGGCAGCTTCCACCTGCCGCCGCCCCAGGCCACCGCCACCAACTCCCCCACGCCGGGCCACGGCGTACAGG
>NZ_NGFN01000144.1 GCF_002148965.1 Streptomyces swartbergensis
GACCACACCCAGCACCACCGTCGCCGCGGCACCACTGCCGGCGATGATCCGCCCACTTGCCATCAGACCCCCTCGGTTCGCCGGGCGCGCCCCATCAGGAGGATAGCGATCCGGACGCTGCGGGGGCCCTGGTCGACCGACAGCACCGGCACAGGCGCGAAGGCAGACAGCCCGTCGACGGGGGAAGATCGACGGGCTGCCAGTGGTGCCACAGTGGCTCAGTGCTCAGTGGCTCAGTGGACGCTGTGCTCCTCCAGCGGGAACGTTCCGCCCACGACGTCCTCCGCGAACGCCTTCGCCGCGTTCCCCATGACCTCACGCAGATTCGCGTACTGCTTCACGAACTTCGGGACGCGACCGCCGGTCAGACCCAGCATGTCCGTCCACACCAGCACCTGCGCGTCCGTCTCGGGACCCGCGCCGATCCCGACGGTCGGGATGTGCAGCACCCGCGTCACCTCGGCCGCCAGCTCCGCGGGAACCAGCTCCAGCACCACGGCGAACGCGCCCGCGTCCTGCACGGCCTTGGCGTCCCGCAGCAGCTGCTGGGCCGCCTCCTCGCCCCGCCCCTGCACGCGATAGCCCATCGAGTTGACGGACTGCGGGGTCAGGCCGATGTGCGCCATGACCGGGATGCCGGACTCGACGAGCAGCCGGATCTGCTCGTGCGACCGCTCGCCCCCCTCCAGCTTCACGGCCTGCACGCCCGCCTCCTTGACCAGCCGGGTCGCCGAGCGCAGCGCCTGCACCGGACCCTCCTGGTAGGAGCCGAAGGGCAGATCGCCGACGATCAGGGCGCGCGAGGTGCCCCGTACGACCGCCGCCGACAGCATGGTCATCTCGTCGAGGGTGACGGGCACGGTCGTCTCGTACCCGAGGTGGCAGTTGCCCGCCGAGTCGCCGACGAGCATGACCGGGATCCCGGCCTCGTCGAAGACGGACGCGGTCATCGCGTCGTAGGCGGTGAGCATGGGCCACTTCTCGCCGCGCTCCTTGGCGGCGGCGATGTCCCGCACGGTGATGCGGCGGGTTCCCTTGCCCCCGTACAGCGTCTTGCCGCCGTCGGAGGACTTCTTCTGAGCACTCTGGGCAGCCGGAAGCTGCGTCATTGCACGGCTCCTCACACGTCATCTCGAGGCGCCCTGACGGCGTCCCCGGACCACGTCCATGGTGGCACCTCGTGTCATCCAGGGCTAGGGGAGCCCCTGTGAGTTCCGCCCGGCGCCGTGAAGCACAGTGCTCGTAAGGGCTCGGTAAAAGTATTCCAATACGAGACGGTCTCGTATCGAAATGGCTCTAGGGTCGACGGCATGACTACTCCTGCCGACCGTGCCGCCCCCACCGGCCCTCGCATACCGGAAGCGGTGCACCGGCGCCGGTGGGCGATCCTCGGCGTGCTGATGCTCAGCCTGCTGATCGTCGTCCTCGACAACTCGATCCTGAACGTCGCCATCAAGACGATCTCCACACCCGCCCCGACCGGCCTGGGGGCGACGCAGAGCGAGCTGGAGTGGGCGATCAACGCCTACACCCTCGTCTTCGCGGGCCTGCTGTTCAGCGCCGGTCTGCTGGGGGACCGGCTGGGCCGCAAGAAGGTGCTGCTCGGCGGGCTCGCGGTGTTCGGCGTCGGCTCCGCGCTCGCCGCCTTCTCCGGCTCCCCGGGTGAGCTCATCGCCTTCCGGGCCGTCATGGGCCTCGGGGCCGCGTTCGTCATGCCGGCCACGCTCGCCGTCCTCATGAACGTCTTCGAGCGCGAGGAGCAGCCGAAGGCCATCGGCATCTGGGCGGGCGGCGTCGGTCTCGCCATCGCCATCGGCCCGATCACCGGCGGCGTGCTCCTCGACCACTTCTGGTGGGGCTCGGTCTTCCTCGTCAATGTGCCGATCGTGCTGCTCGCGCTCGCGCTGATGCTGTGGCTGGTGCCCGACTCCCGCGACCCCAGCCCCGGCCGCCTCGACCCCGTGGGCGTCGTGCTGTCCGTGGTCGGCCTGGTGCTGCTCGTCTACGGCATCATCAAGGGCGGCCAGCTCGCCGACTTCACCGATGCCACGGTGCTGGCGACGATCGGCGCGGGGCTCGCCGTGCTCGTCGCCTTCGTCGTGTTCGAGAAGCGCACCGACCACCCGTCCATCGACGTCACGTACTTCAAGAACAAGGTCTTCTCGGCCGCCATCGCCGCCATCGCGCTGGTCTTCTTCGCGCTGATGGGCGTGACCTTCTTCTCGGTCTTCTACACGCAGAGCGTGCGCGGCTACTCGCCGCTCCAGACGGGTCTGCTGATGCTGCCGCTGGCCGCCGCCCAGCTGATCTTCGCGCCGCGCGCCCGGCTGCTGGTCGACCGCTTCGGCAACAAGGCCACCACGACCGCCGGAATGCTGGTCCTCGCCGCGATGCTGGCCGCCTTCGCCACGCTGGACGCCGACACGCCCATCTGGATCCTGGAAGTGATCTTCTTCCTGATGGGCACCGGCATGGCGCACGTCATGACGCCGGTCAGCGTCGTCATCATGCAGGCCCTGCCCCGCGAGAAGGCCGGCTCGGCCTCCGCGCTCAGCAACACCTTCCGGCAGGTCGGCGGTGCCCTGGGCATCGCCGTGCTGGGCTCGGTGCTGTCCGCGGCGTATCGCACGGGCATCGAGGACAAGCTCGGCCAACTGCCGCCGGCCCTCCGGCACACCGCGGGGGAGTCCATCGAGGCCACCCTCGGCGTCGCCGCGAAGCTGGGCCCGCAGGGCAAGGCCCTGGTCACCCCGGCCTACGACGCGTTCCTGCACGCGATGCACGTCACCGCCCTATGGGGAGCGGGCGTCGCACTGATCGGCGCGGTCGTCGTGGCGCTGTTCCTGCCCGGCAGGCAGCCGGAGCCGCAGCAGGGGGAGGAGGAGAGGGAGTTGTCGGACGCGCGGTCGTAGACCTCGGACACGCGGTCGTAGACCTGCGCGAGAATCATCCTCACCCGCCCAGGAAAGGACGCAGCGACGTGAGCCTCGCCGAACGGCATCCCCGGCCGGGCGGCCCCCCGAGGGGCCGCCCCAGAAGCGAGGCCGTGGAGCGCGCCATCATCGAGGGCGTGATGAGGCTCCTGGAGGAGGGCGTGCCCCTCGCGGAGCTGTCCATCGAGCGGATCGCCCGCACCGCCGGCGTCGGCAAGGCCACCATCTACCGCCGCTGGAGCGGCAAGGAGGAGCTCTTCGCCGACGTCCTGCGCGCCGCCGAACCCCCCGGGCCCCCGCTCCCCGGCACCTCCACGCGCGACGACCTCGTGGCCCTGCTGGAACAGGCGCGCCGGCGCGGCCTGGCCAACCGCTCCTCGGCGATCCTGACCAACGTGCACGCCCAGATGAAGAGCAGCCCGAAGATCTGGGCGGCGTACGAGACCGCCGTCCTCGCACCGCGCCGCCGGCTCGGCCTGGAGATCCTGCGCCGGGGGCAGGAGAACGGCGAACTGCGCACGGACATCGACATCGAACTGCTGAGCGACATGTTCATCGGCCCCGTGCTCGTGCGCTCCGTCCTGCGCCCGGACGCCGACCTCCCCGACGACCTCGCCGCCCAGGTCGTCGACACGCTCCTCGAAGGCCTACGGCCCGTCAGTTCCGCAGCTCGCGGGTCCTAGTGTGCGCGTTTCGTCACAGAGGGCGCTTACTCCGGGCCTGATCGGAACTCGTCCCGTGGGCTCGAACGTCCTCGCCCCCGTACGGCCGTCGAGGGACGGCGGGAACGGAACGGATCATCCCCTAGGGTCGTAGACACGGGGGCGATGGTGTGCACGGCAGGCAGTGAGGCGACGGTATGGCGCAGCAGCAGGCGTACATGACGGAGACGGCAAACGGCGGCTCGGGGCCCGAGTCCCGGGGAGACCGGCTTCGGCGCCTGTTCGACCGGTTCCTCGGCGACTGGCGCGGGGACCGGCAGATCTGGCGGCGCGGGATCGTCGTGGCCGCGTGCGCGGTGCTGCTGGCCGTGGTCATGGTGCTGCACTCGCGCATCCCGAACACGATCGGCAACCTGGGCAGCCTCATCGAGACGTTCCTGCCCTGGCTCGGCCTCTTCATCCCGGTGCTGCTCTTGGTCGCCGTGGTCCGCAAGTCCGCGACCGCCCTGATCGTGGTGCTGCTGCCGGCCATGGTCTGGCTGAACCTCTTCGGCGGCCAGGTCAGCGACAAGACCGCCACCGGCGGCGACCTCACCGTGGCCACGCACAACGTCAACGCGGACAACCCCGACCCGGCCGGCACCGCCCGTGACGTGGCCGCCTCCGGGGCGGACGTGGTGGCCCTGGAGGAGCTGACGGCGGACGCGGTCCCGACGTACGAGCGGGCGCTGGACTCGACGTACCCGTACCACTCGGTGCAGGGCACGGTCGGGCTGTGGAGCAAGTACCCGCTGACCGGTGTGCGGGCCGTCGACATCGACCTGGGCTGGACGCGGGCCATGCGCGCCACCGTGACCGCCCCGGCCGGGCAGGTCGCCGTCTACGTCGCCCACCTGCCGTCCGTGCGCGTGAAGTTGGAGGCCGGGTTCACGGCCCGGCAGCGCGACCGGAGCGCCGACTTCCTGGGCGAGGCCATCGCCCACGAACCGCTGAAGAACGTCGTGCTGCTCGGCGACCTGAACGGCACGATGAACGACCGCGCGCTCAACGCCGTCACCTCCCAGATGCGCTCCACGCAGGGCGCCGCCGGCAACGGCTTCGGGTTCAGCTGGCCGGCGTCGTTCCCGATGGCGCGCATCGACCAGATCATGGTCAGGGGCCTGAAGCCGGAGAGCTCCTGGACCCTCCCGCAGACCCCCAGCGACCATCTGCCCGTCGCGGCCCGTGTGAGTGTCGCCACAGGCGGCTGAGGAAAACCGCAGCTCAGGGCCTATCCGGCAGGAATCGGCAACCGCGGCTTCACTTCCTGGAGGCCTCCCGGAATAGTCGGCCTGCGAGACTTTGTTCCGTACTTGAACATACGAAGTCACGAAGTACGGATCCCCGCAAGTCTCGAAAGGCTCCTTCATGCCCCTGGCCCTGCTCGCCCTCGCCGTGGGCGCCTTCGGCATCGGTACGACCGAGTTCGTGATGATGGGGCTGCTGCCCGATGTCGCGGACGACCTGAACATCTCCATACCCAGCGCCGGCCACCTGGTGTCGGCGTACGCGCTGGGCGTCGTCATCGGCGCCCCGCTGCTGGCCGCGGTCACCGCCCGGATGTCCCGCCGTACGGTCCTGATCGGGCTGATGGGGCTGTTCGTCGCGGGCAACGCGCTGTCGGCCCTGGCTCCCGACAACGGCTGGCTGCTGGCGGCCCGCTTCCTGAGCGGTCTGCCGCACGGCGCCTTCTTCGGCGTCGGCGCCGTCGTCGCGACGAACATGGTCGCCCCCGAACGCAAGGCGCGCTCGGTCTCCCTGATGTTCCTCGGCCTGACGGTCGCCAACGTCGTGGGCGTGCCCGTCGCGACCCTCGTCGGCCAGCAGCTCGGCTGGCGGGCGACCTTCCTCGGCGTCAGCGCCATCGGCCTGGCGGCGATCGCCGCGCTCGCGTTCCTGATCCCGCAGGACCACGAGCACGCCACCGCGAAGGGCCTGCGCGGTGAACTGGCCGCCCTGCGCTCCGTCCCGGTCTGGCTGTCGCTCGGCACGACGGTCGCGGGCTTCGGCGCCCTCTTCGCGGCCTACAGCTACATCACGCCCATGCTCACGGACGCCGCCGGCTACACCGGCGCCAGCGCGACCCTGCTGCTGGCCCTGTTCGGTGTCGGCGCGACCGCCGGCAACCTGCTGGGCGGCCGCCTGGCCGACCACTCCCTGCGGGGCACGCTGTTCGGCGGCCTGGGCGCTCTGGTGGCGGTACTGGCGCTGTTCCCGCTGCTGATGCGCACGGAAATCACCGCCGCCGTCGCCGTGATCCTGCTCGGCATGGCGGCCTTCGCCACCGGCTCCCCGCTCCAGCTGATGGTCATGGACAAGGCCGCGTCGGCCCCGTCCCTGGCCTCCTCCGCCAACCAGGCCGCCTTCAACCTGGCCAACGCGGGCGGCGCCTGGATCGGCGGCCTCGCCCTGGCCGCGGGCTTCGGGGTCACCTCCCCGGCCCTGGCCGGCGCGGCCCTGGCCGTGCTCGGCCTCGGCGTGGCGTCGCTGGCGTACGCGGTGGACCGGCGCACCGCGCCGGCCGGCGGCCGCGAGCGGGTCGTCGCGAGCCACGTCCCGCAGGAGGCGGAAGCGGTGCGCCGCTGACCGGGGCCGGTGCGCCGGCGCCGTGACTCGGGCGGCGGTCCGCGGGGGTGTCCCGCGGACCGCCGCTCTGTGCGCACGGCAACCGAGAGGGCCCGGTGGGTCGGTCTCTCACTTCGGCGAGGGGGGAACACCCCACCGGTTCCGGGAGGTTCTCCGTGAACCACTCCCGGACACACGGAGGTTGTCAGTGCTGGCTGCGCGCTACCACCGCTACGGCGGTCCCGAGGTCCTCTCCGTGGAGGAGGCCGAGGAACCCCACGCCGGCCCGGGTCAGGTCCGTGTCTCGGTGCGTGCCACGGGCGTCACCCCCGCCGACTGGTACCTGCGCTCAGGGATGTTGAAGGAGATGGCCTCCCTGCGGTTCCCCCACATCCCCGGCATGGACGCCGCCGGAGTCGTCGACGAGGTCGGCGAAGGGGTGACCGGCACGTCGGTGGGAGACGCGGTGTTCGGCCTCGTCCCCCTGGCCCGGCTGGGCGGGGCTTCCGCCCAGTACGCGGTACTGGAGGGCTGGGCTCACAAGCCCCGGGCCTGGTCCTTCGAGGCGGCGGGCGGTGCCGCCGGCAACGTGGAGACGGCCACGCGTGTGCTGGACGCCCTGGGGGCCGTCGAGGGCATGACCCTCCTGATCGAGGGTGCGGCCGGCGGCGTCGGCACGATGACCGCGCAGCTGGCCAGGGCCCGCGGACTGACCGTGATCGGCACCGCGAGCGAACGCAACCACGCCTTCCTCGACGGACTCGGCGTCACACCGGTCACCTACGGCCGCGGCCTGGCCGACCGCCTGGCCCCACTCGCCCCCCAGGGCGTCGACGTGGTGCTGGACGCGGCGGGCAAGGGCTCCCTGGCCGACCTGGTGACCATCGCCGGAGACCCGCACCGCGTGGTGACGATCGCCGACTTCGACGCCGCCCGCCACGGAGTACGCCTCTCCCGCTCCGGAGTGGGCGAGCCCGGCTGGTCAGGCCTGCCGCACGCCGCGTCCCTCGCGGAGGAAGGCCGCCTGACCGTCCCGGTGCACAGGGTGTTCCCGCTGAAGGACATCGCCGTGGCACATGAGGAGAGCGCCGACGGCCATGCGCGCGGCAAGATCGTCGTCACTGTGCCCTGAGGCACCGGTTGGGGAGTCCGCGCCGCGGCCCGGGCTCCCACCAAGTGATCGGCGAACCCGTCAGACCGACTCCCGCCAGCTGTTCGTGATCGGCAGTCGGCGGTCCTTGCCGAAGCCCTTCGCCGAGATCTTCGTGCCCGGCGGGTACTGCCGTCGCTTGTACTCGGCCGTGTCGACCATGCGCAGGGTCTTCGTGACCAGCGCGCGGTCGTAACCGGCCGCGACGATCTCGTCGGCGCCGCGGTCCTGGTCGACGTAGAGCTCCAGGATCGCGTCCAGCACCGGGTAGTCGGGGAGCGAGTCCGTGTCGACCTGGCCCGGGCGGAGTTCCGCGCTCGGGGGCTTGGTGATGGAGTTCTCGGGAATCGGCGGGGTCTGGCCGCGTTCCCGGGCGGCCCGGTTGCGCCACTCGGCCAGGCGGAAGATCGACGTCTTGTAGACGTCCTTGATGGGGCCGTAGGCGCCCACCGAGTCGCCGTAGAGCGTGGAGTAGCCGACCGCCAGTTCCGACTTGTTGCCGGGGGCCAGGACGATGTGGCCCTCCTGGTTGGAGATGGCCATGAGCAGCGTGCCGCGCAGGCGTGACTGGAGGTTCTCCTCGGCCAGGCCCGACAGGCCCAGGGCGCCCATGTACGCGTCGAACATCGGCTCGATGGCGACCGTGCGGTAGTTCAGGCCGGTGCGGCGGGCCAGTTCCGCCGCGTCGTCCTTGGAGTGGTCCGAGGAGTACTTCGACGGCATCGACACGCCGTACACGTTCTGCGCGCCCACCGCGTCGCACGCGATCGCCGCGACCAGCGAGGAGTCGATGCCGCCCGACAGGCCGATCAGGACCGACTTGAAGCCGTTCTTCGCGACGTACGCCCGCAGGCCCACGACCAGCGCCGAGTAGACCTCCTCGTCGTCGTCCAGGCGGTCGGCGTAGCCACCGGTGAGCTCGGGCTCGTACGCGGCGACGACCGGCTCCTCCGACAGCACCACCCGGTCGATGCGCAGGCCGTCGTCCACCACGCCTGCCGGCGCGTCCGCCGACGCCGCCGGCAGGTCCAGGTCCAGGACGACGCAGCCCTCGGAGAACTGCGGCGCCCGCGCCACGACCTCGCCGTCCTTGTCCACGACGATCGAGTCGCCGTCGAACACCAGCTCGTCCTGGCCACCGATCATGGCGAGGTAGGCCGTGGTGCAGCCGGCCTCCTGGGCCCGCTTGCGGACCAACTCCAGGCGCGTGTCGTCCTTGTTGCGCTCGTAGGGGGAGGCGTTGATCGAGACCAGCAGGCCCGCCTGCGCCGAGCGCGCCGCGGGGACACGGCCGCCGTCCTGCCAGAGGTCCTCGCAGATGGCCAGGGCGACATCGACGCCGTGGACGCGCAGGACCGGCATGCTGTCGCCGGGCACGAAGTAGCGGAACTCGTCGAAGACGCCGTAGTTCGGCAGGTGGTGCTTGGCGAAGTTCAGGACCACCTCGCCGCCGTACAGCACCGCGCCCGCGTTCTGCGGCGCGCCGGCCGGCTGGCCGTACTTCGGCTGGGCGGTCGCGCAGCGGTCGAGGTAGCCGACGATCACCGGCAGCTCGCCGAAGCCCTCGTCGGCCAGGCGGACGGCAAGGCTCCGCAGCGCCGACCGGGAGGCCTCCACGAAGGACGGCCTGAGGGCCAGGTCCTCGACGGGATACCCGGTCAGCGCCATCTCGGGAAACGCCACGAGATGGGCTCCCTGCTCGGCGGAGTGCCGGGTCCAGCGGACGATCGACTCCGCGTTCCCGGCGAGGTCGCCGACGCTCGAGTCGATCTGGTTCAGGGCGAGACGTAGTTGAGGCACGGGCCCAGTGTAATCGTCAGAGCGACGCAATGGGGTGGTGTGGGTCATCCCACACCACCCCGTTCCCCTTGCGGAGGTCAGTCGGCGGAAGTCAGCGGCGCCGGTACGACTCGACGTAGCCGCTCGCGGGCGTGCCCACGCCGGTGACGTCGTCGTAGCCCTTCACGGCCGAGAGCGAGCTGTCCTTGCCGATGCTGCGCACGGACGTGGCCAGGCCGCCCGTGGCGTCGTAGCCGTTCACGAAGTCGACGCGGGCCACGGCCAGGCCGGAGCCCGTCGGGTCGTCGGTGACGTCGTGGTAGGCCTTCGAGCCGGCCTTCGCGTAGATCGCCGGGTTGGCGAAGCCGATCGGCGTCCCGCCGCGGGCCTCCTGGGCGAGGGCCTGGATGGCGGCGATGGTCGGCGCGGCGAGCGAGGTGCCGCCGATGCGGTACTCGCTGTACGCCTGCGTCTTCCCGTCGGGCATCGTCTGGGTCTGGCCGACCAGGAAGCCGGTGTTCGGGTCGGCGATCGCCGCGATGTCCGGGACGACCCGGTTGCCCGCCGTGCTGTTGGCCTTCGCCAGCGCGCCCGGCACGACGCCCTTCTGGTACGAGGGCTCGGCGACGGTCCTGCTGGTGCCACCGCCCGCGCCGGAGGTGAAGGCGCCGGGGAAGTCCGTCCAGCTCTTGCCGTCGGCCGACAGGTTCGCCTTGTCGGTGCCCCAGCCGGTCTCCCACAGGTACGTGTCGTCCTTGCCGACGGCCAGCGAGGTGCCGCCGACGGCGGTGACCCACGCCGAGTTGGCCGGGGAGTCGACCTGCTTCGTCCCGGAGCTCGCGACCTCGTCGCCGTCGTCGCCGGAGGAGAAGTAGAAGCCGATGCCCTCGACCGCGCCGAGCTGGAAGACCTGGTCGTAGGCGGCCGCCAGGTCGGGCGTCTGCGCTGCCTCGACCTCGCCCCAGGAGTTGGAGACGATGTCGGCCAGGTGGTGGTCGACGACCTTGCCGAGCGCGTCGAGCAGGTCGGCGTCGGAGCAGGACGCGGCACCCACGTAGGTGACGTCCGAGGCCGGCGCGACCGCGTGCACGGCCTCGACGTCCAGGGTCTCCTCGCCGTACCAGCCGGACGCCGAGCAGGCCTTGGTGTCCGTGTACTTCTTGGGCAGCACCTGGTGGAGCTGACCGGACTTCCAGGCCGCGTCGCCGTGCTTGCCGGCGTAGGTGGCCGCGTCGTAGGCGATCGTCGGCGAGGCGTAGGCGTCCGTGATGGCGACCCGGACGCCCTTGCCGGTGCGCGTGCCCGCACCGTAGGCGGCCCGCAGCTGCTTGCCGGTGTAGCCCTTGATCGCGTACGGGATCTTCGTGCCGTACGCGTCCGGCAGCGTGCTCGCGGTCTTCGAGCCGTAGTACGAGGAGAACGGCCCGGCGTTGCGGAACACGGTGTCCGGCGGCGGCAGCCGGTCGTCGTGCGTGACCATGTGCGGGGCGTTGTCCAGGCCGGTGACGGTCAGCACGGCGTCGGCCAGGCTCGTCGGCACGGAGGCGGTGCTCGCCGGGGCGCGGTAGGTCTTGGAGCCCTTGGCGAAGTTGTGCAGCGGGGCGCCGAACGCCTTCTCGGCGGCGGCCACGTCACCGGTGACGGAGACGTAGTGCGCCGTGACGCCGGTGACCTTCAGGCCGGCGGCCGTCAGCCAGGACTTCACGGCCGCCACCTGGGCCTCGGTCGCGCCGAAGCGGGCCTTTGCCTGCTTGGCGGTCAGGTACTTGCCGTACGAGGCCGACGTCGGGTCGGAGACGGCCTTGGCATACGCGGCGAGGCCCGCCGCGTCGCGGCCCCGGAGGTAGACCCGGGCCGACATCCCGGCGCCGTCGGAGGTGGCGCCCTTGTCGGCCCTGGCCGTGGCCCACGCGGGCTTGGTCCCGGCGAGCAGGTCGCGGAGCGGGTGGTCGGCGGCGTGCGCCGCGGGTATGCCGAGCGCCAGCGCGCCGACGAGCATCGGCAGTGTCGCCGCCATGCTCACTCCGGCGCGCGCCTTGGCGCGGTTGGATCTCATGGAACCCCCTGTGCGGTTCGACGCGAGTGGATCACTCGACGGTCGCCACTCTCGCGACGAACCGTTCATGCCAGGGGAATGCGCACCCCAAGAAGCGCTCTACGGAGGCCAAGAGGAGCCCAAGAGGCCGCAATACAGGGTGATTTGAGGCTTACGCCCTACGCGCGCGGCGCGGCGCCCCGCTGCTTCAGCATGTCCGCCATCAGGCCGATCTCCGACCGCTGCGCGTCCACCATGCCCTGCGCGAGCCGCTTCTCCACGCCCACCGTGCACTTGTCGACACAGCCCTCGGCCATGTGGACGCCGCCCTTGTGATGGTCCGTCATCAGCTGGAGGTAGAAGATCTCCGCCTGCTTGCCGCTGAGTTCGCCGAGCTTCTTCAGCTCCGTGTTGGTCGCCATGCCCGGCATCAGCGCGCCGTCCTTGCCGGAGGCCATGTCGCCCATGTCCATCCACGTCATCGGCGGCTTCGAGGACACCTTGGGCAGTCCCCACAGGTCGAGCCAGCCGAGCATCATGCCGCGCTGGTTGGCCTGTGTCTGCGCGATGTCGTACGCGAGGCGCCGCACCTCCTCGTCCTTCGTGCGGTCGCGCACGATGTACGACATCTCCACGGCCTGCTGGTGGTGCACCGCCATGTCCCGCGCGAACCCGGCGTCCGCGGACTCGGCGGACGGGGTCCGGCCGCCGCCGTCGTCCCCGGCGACGGCGTAGGTGATCGCGCCGGCCGCGACGAGCGCCGTCGCCGCGGCCCCCGCGATCAGACCGGCCTGCCTCACTGCGACAGCCCGTTGGTGCAGGCGGCGCCCGGCTCGGGCGTCTGCTTGCCCTGGACGAACTTCTCGAAGAACGTGTCGACGTTCGGGTCGCTCGCGCCCGTCACCGTGCGCTGGTGACCCCACGCCGAGAGCATGATCGGGTCCTTCTGCTCGCCCAGCGGGCTCATCAGCGTGTACGGCGTCTTCTTCACCTTCGCCGCGAGCGCGTCGATGTCGGCCTTCTTCGCGTCGGCGTTGTACGTCACCCACACCGCGCCGTGCTCCAGCGAGTGCACGGCGTTGGTGTTGTTGATCTCCTTGGTGTAGACGTCGCCGTTGCAGTTCATCCAGGCCGGGTTGTGGTCACCGCCGACGGGCGGCACGGAGGCGTACTTCACCGCCTTGTCGACGTGGTTGCGGGCCAGCTCGCCTTCCCAGGTCTTCACGCCGTCCTTGCCCGTGACGAACTTCCCCTTGGCCGAGGAGTCGCTCGCCGCGGTGTCGCTGCCGCCGTCGGACTGGGACCGCACGAGCACGACACCGCCGGCGACGAGACCGCAGACGATCACGACACTGGCCGTGATGGTGAGGATCCGGTTGCGGCGCTCACGGGCCTGCTCGGCGCGCCGCATCTCCTCTATCCGCGCCTTGCGGTCCGTGTTGCTCTTCTTGGCGGAGCCCATGGGGTGTCCTTCGTGGGGAAAGTGGGACGGTCGGGTGAGCTGATCGTAATGGGGGAGACCGGGCCCCTCGTAGGGCGGCCGCGGGAATGGGCTGAATCGATACGGCACTGACAGGTGCCCGACAGCTTCCGCGGATTGTTCGAACCTGGATCCGCGCTGTTCGAACCCTGGATCCGGATCATTTGAACCTAAGATACCGATTATCTACGCTGCGGGCATGCGGCTGCTGCGCTCCACCGACCTGGCCCTGCGGGTCCTGATGCGGCTCGCCGTCGCCGGCGAGTCGAGTCCGACGACCCGCGACGTCGCCGCCGGCATGGACGTGCCGTACACCCACCTGGCGAAGGTCGTCGCCGAGCTCCAGCACATGGGCCTGCTGGCCGCCCGTCGCGGCCGCGGCGGCGGTCTCACGCTCACCGAGCGGGGCCGTACGGCGTCCGTGGGCGCCGTGGTGCGCGCCTTCGAGGGCGACGGCGACGTCGTCGACTGCGAAGGCCCCACGCCCTGCCCCCTGAACTCCGCCTGCCGCCTGCGCGGCGCCCTGCGCCGGGCCCAGGAGGCGTTCTTCGCCTCACTGGACCCGATCACGGTGGCGGACATCGTGGCGGAGCCGACCGGGGCGCTGCTGCTGGGGATCTCGCGGGGGCCCTCGGGGTCCGTCTGACTCTCGGGGCCTGTCCGACCCTCAGGCTCCGTCTGACAGATCCCCGCTACGCCTGCGCCGCCGGCCACAGGTCCGGCCCGAACACCTCGTAGTGGATGTCGGCCGGTGCCACGCTCTTGCCGATCAGCTGGGCCCGTACCGCCCGCATGAAGGGCAGCGGCCCGCACAGGTACGCGCGCGTGCCCGGCGCGACCGGGACGTCGGCGAGGTCGACCAGGCCGGAGCGGGTGCCCGCCGGGGCGTCCTGCTCGTACCAGAAGTGGACGGACGCGTCGGGCAGCTTGGCGGCGTAGGCCTCGTGGTCGGTGCGCAGGGCGTGGGTGGCGGGTGAGCGGTCGCCGTGTACGACGGTCACCGGGGCGCGGTGCCCGGACTCGGCGAGGTGGGCCGGCATCGCGGCGATCGGCGTCACGCCGATGCCCGCCGAGGCCAGCAGCAGCGGGGTGTCGGGGCCGGCGTCCAGGACGAGGTCGCCGTAGGGCTCGGACAGCTCCACGAGGTCACCCACCTCCACGCGCGCGTGGAGGTGGTTCGAGACCTCGCCGTCGGGGGTGCCGTCGCCGTGCGCGCGCTTCACGCTGATCTGCCTCAGGTCCGGGGCGGGCGCCCCGGACAAGCTGTACTGCCGTATCTGCCGGGCGCCGTCCGGGAGCGCGACGCGGACGGAGACGTACTGGCCCGCGAGGAAGTCCCGCACCGGACCGCCGTCGGCGGGCCGCAGCCGGAACGTGGCGACGTCGTCGGTCTCGGCGACCCGCTCGACGACCTCCCAGGCCCGCCAGGCGTGCCCGCCCCGCTCCTCCCGCAGCCGCTTCTCGACGGCGATGAGGGCGTTCGCCATCAGCCAGTAGACCTCGTCCCAGGCGGCGGCGACCTCGGGCGTGACGGCGTCACCGAGCACGTCGGCGATGGCGGCGAACAGGTGCTCGTGGACGATGTCGTACTGCTCGGGCGTGATGCCGAGGGAGGCGTGCTTGTGGGCGATGCGGTGCAGCATCGCGTCCGGCCGCTGCTCCGGGTGGTCGAGCAGGTGCGTCGCGAAGGCGGCGATGGATCCGGCGAGCGCCTGCCGCTGGGTGCCGGCGGCCTGGTTGCCCCGGTTGAACAGGTCGTTCAGCAGTTCCGGGTGGGCCGCGAACAGTCCGGCGTAGAAGCGCTCGGTGATCGTGCCGAGGGCCGCGCCGACGGCCGGGAGGGTGGCGCGGACGGTGACGGCGGACTGCTCGGACAGCATCGGGACTCCTCGGGGCTCGACTGCCGCGCACGGTATTTAAAGTTGCATCTTAAATGCAAATTAAGTGGGTGGGGCAGCGAACCGAACCGGCCGTTACGGATGTCGGTGCGAGCAGGCACTATGGGCGGAAGAGCAGTTCACCCGCCGTACGTGAGGCGTTCGGTCCCGGGCCGCCCGGGCGATCATGGTGCGCAACGCGTACGAAATGGTGGTGTGGTGGGATGCTCAGGTGCCCGACCGCCTCCCGTGGTACGGAAGACAGGCGGCCTGACCAGCAAGGATGGGGAAGCGGAAGATGGACAAGCAGCAGGAGTTCGTGCTCCGGACGTTGGAGGAGCGCGACATCCGGTTCGTACGCCTGTGGTTCACGGACGTGCTGGGCTTCCTCAAGTCCGTCGCCGTGGCCCCGGCCGAACTGGAACAGGCCTTTGACGAGGGCATCGGCTTCGACGGCTCCGCCATCGAGGGCTTCGCCCGGGTCTACGAGTCCGACATGATCGCCAAGCCGGACCCGTCGACCTTCCAGATCCTGCCCTGGCGCGCGGAGGCCCCGGGCACGGCGCGCATGTTCTGCGACATCCTCATGCCGGACGGCTCGCCGTCCTTCGCCGACCCGCGCTACGTGCTCAAGCGCGCCCTGGCCCGCGCCTCCGACCTGGGCTTCACGTTCTACACGCACCCGGAGATCGAGTTCTTCCTGCTGAAGGACCGGCCGCTGGACGGCAGCCGTCCGACGCCCGCCGACAACTCCGGCTACTTCGACCACACCCCCACCAACGTCGGCATGGACTTCCGCCGCCAGGCGATCACCATGCTGGAGTCGATGGGCATCTCGGTCGAGTTCTCCCACCACGAGGGCGCGCCGGGCCAGCAGGAGATCGACCTGCGCTACGCCGACGCGCTGTCCACGGCCGACAACGTCATGACGTTCCGCCTGGTCATGAAGCAGGTGGCGCTGGAGCAGGGCGTCCAGGCGACGTTCATGCCGAAGCCGTTCTCCGAGCACCCCGGCAGCGGCATGCACACCCACCTCTCGCTCTTCGAGGGCGACCGCAACGCCTTCTACGAGTCGGGCTCGGAGTACCAGCTCTCGAAGGTGGGCCGCTCCTTCATCGCGGGCCTGCTGCGGCACGCGGCGGAGATCTCCGCCGTCACCAACCAGTGGGTGAACTCCTACAAGCGCATCTGGGGCGGCGCCGAGCGCACGGCGGGCGCGGGCGGCGAGGCCCCCTCGTACATCTGCTGGGGCCACAACAACCGCTCGGCGCTGGTCCGCGTCCCGATGTACAAGCCCGGCAAGACGGGCTCGGCCCGGGTCGAGGTCCGCTCCCTGGACTCCGGCGCGAACCCGTACCTGTCCTACGCCGTCCTCCTCGCCGCCGGCCTGAAGGGCATCGAGGAGGGCTACGAGCTCCCGCCGGGCGCCGAGGACGACGTCTGGGCCCTCTCCGACGCCGAGCGCCGCGCGATGGGCATCGAGCCGCTCCCCCAGAACCTCGGCGAGGCCCTGACCCTGATGGAACGCAGCGACCTGGTCGCCGAGACGCTCGGCGAGCACGTCTTCGACTTCTTCCTGCGCAACAAGCGGCAGGAGTGGGAGGAGTACCGCAGCGAGGTCACGGCGTTCGAGCTGCGGAAGAATCTGCCGGCGTTGTAAGCGCAGGTCAGAGCAGGTTTGCCGCTGGTTCAGCGGATGGGGCCGGCGGTCATCGACCGCCGGCCCCTCGTCCGTTTCTACCTCCCAGGACCACCGGGGTCGGCGGAGTCGTCGTGCGTCCCGGAGCGACCATCGGGGACAACGCCGTCACAGGCGCGCGTCAGCTCCCCTGCCGCTTCAGGTCCGCCAGCACTTGGTGCAGCGGCTCCGTCGCCCGGCGGCGGTACTCCTGGATCGCCCAGCCGTTGCCGTCAGGGTCCTGGAAGTGCATGAACGTGGCGCCGTCGTCGGGGGCGTACTGGACCGGCTCCGAGACGTCGAGGCCGCGTTCGACGAGCTCCGCGTGGGCCGCCTTGATGTCGGCGACGCACAGTTGCAGGCCCTGGTAGGAGCCGGGCGCCGGGGTGGGGCCGGGCGTCATCTCCCAGATCGAGTCGCCGAGGGCGATCGAGCAGCCGGAGCCCGGAGGCGTCAGCTGGACGATCCGCATGCCGGGCATGACCTCCTGGTCGATGTCCACATGGAAGCCGACCTTGTCCCGGTAGAAGTCCCGGGCACGGTCGATGTCGGTCACCGGCAGCGGAATGACTTCGAGTGTGAAGTCCATGGCGTGACTCCTTCGTCAGGCATCGGTGAACCGCCACCTCGTCTGGCTGAACGGCTCCCCCTTACCGAAGCCGAAGACCGTGCGCGGCGCCACCGCATAGACGGCCGCGTGTCCCGCGCCGTGGCGGAAATAGCCTTCCCGTACCTCGAAGTGCCAGAAACTGCCGTACTTCGCCTCCCACGCGGCGGCCAGTTCGCGTAGGCGCCCGTCGTCGGTCACGCGCGTCGCCTCGCCCTCGACCACCAGGTCGTAGCCCTTGTTCCAGGTGTTCGTGCCGGTGGTCAGCACGACGTGCGGATTTTCGGCGAGGTTCCTGGCCTTGCGTTCTTCCGGGCCCGTGCAGAAATGCAGGGCTCCGTCCGACCAGACCGCCGGCAGCGGGGTGACGTGCGGGCGGCCGTCGGGTCGCACCGTGGTGATCCAGAACAGTTCGGCGGCCGTGAGCCGCGCCTCGGCCTCCTGCCAGTCGGTCGCGGTGGCTGTCTCGTCGCTGTAGCGCCGATCCAGACGGGTTTCGGGTCGCATGGTGGTCATCAGCCGCCTCCTGGCCTCTCGCTCAACACAGCACCCCCACAGGGCAGACCCCGTCCGCCCCTCGAACTCATCGGCGCTTCCCCCGGCCCGTGCGGCTAGGCTCAAGCCGTACGACCTTGATCCGACGCAAGTCCGAGGAACAGTGCGAGGGAGGCCCGGATGACGGCGGCGCCGGGGCGCAGGAGCAGTACCTTCACACGGCTGCTGCGGCACGGCTTCACCGACGCCTCCGCCGCCGAGCGGCTCCTGGACAGCGCCGAGCTCGCGCCCCTGCGCGACGACCCGGTGCTGCTGGACGCGCTGGGCGCCACCGCCGACCCCGATCTCGCGCTGCTCGGGCTGGTCCGGCTGCTGGAGGCCCAGCCGGAGCCCGGCGCCCGCCGGGAGCTGCTCGACACGCTGATCTCGTCCAAGCCGCTGCGCGACCGGCTGCTCGGGGTGCTCGGCGCCTCCACCGCCCTCGCCGACCACCTCACCCGGCACCCGGACGACTGGCAGGCGCTCGTCATGTACGAGGCGCACGACCTGCACCCCGGGGTGGAGGAGTTCGAGGCCGGTCTCGCGGAGGCCACCGACCCCGTCTCCCTGCGCGTCGCCTACCGGCGCTGCCTGCTGTCCATCGCCGCCCGGGACGTGTGCGGCACCACCGGCGTCGCCGAGTCCGCCGCCGAGCTCGCCGACCTGGCCACCGCCACCCTGCGCGCCGCCCTCCGCATCGCCGGGGCCGGCGCGCCCGAGGACGCCGCCCTGTGCCGGCTCGCGGTCGTCGCGATGGGCAAGTGCGGCGGCCACGAACTGAACTACGTCTCGGACGTCGACGTCATCTTCGTCGGGGAGGCCGCCGAGGGGGCCGACGAGACCAAGGCCGTCCGGGCCGCGACCCGGCTCGCCTCGCACATGATGCGGATCTGCTCGGAGACGACCGTCGAAGGGTCGATCTGGCCCGTGGACGCCAACCTCCGGCCCGAGGGCAGGAACGGCCCGCTCGTGCGGACCCTCTCCAGCCACCTCGCCTACTACCAGCGCTGGGCCAAGACCTGGGAGTTCCAGGCGCTGCTCAAGGCCCGCCCGGTGGCCGGCGACCTCGATCTCGGCGCGGAGTACGTCGCCGCCGTCCAGCCGCTGGTGTGGAAGGCCGCCGAGCGCGAGAACTTCGTCCCCGACGTGCAGAAGATGCGCCGCCGGGTCGTGGAGAACATTCCCGTCGCCGAGGTCGACCGCCAGCTGAAGCTGGGCCCGGGCGGCCTCAGGGACGTCGAGTTCGCCGTGCAGCTCCTCCAGCTGGTGCACGGCCGGACCGACACCTCGCTGCGCAGCGGCACCACCCTCGACGCGCTGAAGGCCCTCGCCGCCGGCGGGTACGTCGGCCGGTCCGACGCCGCCCAGCTCGACGAGGCCTACCGCTTCCTGCGCTCCATGGAGCACCGGATCCAGCTGTTCCGGCTGCGCCGCACGCACCTCGTGCCGGAGGACGAGGCCGAGCTGCGCCGCATCGGCCGCTCCCTCGGCCTGCGCACCGACCCGGTCGCCGAGCTGCTCCGCGAGTGGAAGCGGCACGCAGGCGTCGTACGGCGTCTGCACGAGAAGCTGTTCTACCGGCCGCTGCTCGACGCGGTCGCCCAACTCGCCACGGGCGAGGCCAGGTTGAGCGCCGAGGCGGCCCGGGAGCGCATGGTCGCCCTCGGTTACGCCGACCCGGCCTCCGCCCTGCGCCACCTGGAGGCACTGGCGTCCGGCGTCACCCGCAAGGCCGCCATCCAGCGCACCCTGCTGCCCGTCATGCTGGGCTGGTTCGCCGACTCGGCCGACCCGGACGCGGGTCTGCTCAACTTCCGCAAGGTGTCGGACGCGCTCGGCAAGACGCCCTGGTACCTGCGGCTGCTGCGGGACGAGGGCGCCGCCGCGCAGAACCTCGCCCGCGTGCTGTCCGCCGGCCGGCTCGCGCCGGACCTGCTGATGCGCGCCCCGGAGGCGGTGGCGCTGCTCGGCGACGGGGACGGCGGCGGCCTTGAGCCGCGCTCCCGGGCCCACTTGGAGCAGGAGATACTCGCCGCGGTGAACCGGGCCGACGGGGCCGCCCAGGCGGTCACGGCCGCCCGCGGAGTGCGCCGCCGCGAGCTGTTCCGCACGGCCGCCGCCGACATCATCGGCTCCTACGGCACCGAGGAGCAGCCCGTCGAGGCCGACCCGGGCGCCCTGGTGGACCGGGTCGGCGGCGCGGTGTCGGACCTGACCGCCGCGACCCTCGCCGGCACGCTCCGCGCGGTGGTGCGGGACGGGTGGGGGGACCGCCTGCCCACCCGGTTCGCGATCATCGGCATGGGCCGGTTCGGCGGCCACGAACTGGGCTACGGCTCCGACGCGGACGTGCTGTTCGTGCACGAGCCGCGCGACGGCGTCGACGAGCGGGAGGCCGGGCAGGCCGCCAACAAGGTCGTCTCCGAGATGCGCCGGCTGCTCCAGATCCCCAGCTCCGACCCGCCCCTGCTCATCGACGCCGACCTGCGCCCGGAGGGCAAGTCCGGCCCGCTCGTGCGGACCCTCACCTCGTACGCGGCGTACTACCGCCGGTGGTCCCTGACCTGGGAGTCGCACGCGCTGCTGCGGGCAGAACACGTCGCCGGGGACGAGGACCTGGGCCGACGGTTCATCGAGCTGATCGAACCGCTGCGCTACCCGGCGGACGGGCTCGCCGACGAGGCCGTCCGCGACATCCGGCGGCTGAAGGCCCGCATGGAGTCCGAGCGGCTGCCGCGCGGTGCGGACCCCAAGCTGCACGCCAAGTTGGGCCCGGGCGGTCTGTCCGACGTGGAGTGGACGGTGCAGCTGCTGCAACTGCGGCACGGCGCGGCTGAGCCGGGCCTGCGCACGACCCGGACGCGTCAGGCCCTGGCCGCCGCCCGCACGGCCGGTCTCATCACGGACGAGGACGCGGCGGTCCTGGACGAGGCCTGGGTCCTCGCGACCCGCGTCCGCAACGCGGTCATGCTGGTGCGAGGCCGGGCCGGCGACACGTTCCCCACGGAGCCCCGCGAACTCGCCGCGGTGGGACGGTACTTGGGCTACGGACCCGGCCATGCCGGCGACATGCTCGACGCGTACCGGCGGACGGGGCGCCGCGCCAGGGCTGTGGTGGACGAGCTGTTCTACGGGGTGACGGAGCGCTAGTCGGGGCCTGCACCGGGCCCGCAGCTCCCCGCAGCTCCCTAGCCC
>NZ_NGFN01000145.1 GCF_002148965.1 Streptomyces swartbergensis
CCCCTTCCCCCTCTTCGGCCTCCCCCTCGGCCGCCGCCGTGCCGGGCGACGGCAAGGAAGCGCTCGCCTCGCTCGCCGCGGCGGAGCGGGAGCTCGCCGACCGGCGGGCCAAGGCGCTGCTCGACATGCCGGGCGAGCTGGCGCGGCTGCTGGCCTCGGTGGCGGCGGCCGGGGCGGCGCACGTGTATCTGCTGACGGAGGGTGGCGCGTGAGCGAGGCGAAGGACCGGGAGCTGCGAGCCCTCCAGGCGGCGCTGGCGGCCGAGCACGCGGCGGTGTACGGGTACGGCGTCGTCGGCGGGCGGATCGGCGAGGGGCAGCGCGCCGAGGCGCGGACGGCGTACGACGCGCACCGGGCGCGCCGGGACGCGCTGGTGCGCGAGGTGAAGGACCTGGGGGGCAGGCCCGCGGCGGCGGCCGCCGGGTACGCCCTGCCGTTCCCGGTGCCGGACGCGGCGGCGGCCGTGCGGCTCGCCGCCGAGCTGGAGGACCGGGTGGCCGGGGTGTACTCGGACCTGGTGCGCGCGGCGGGCGGCGCGCGGCGGGCCCTGGCCGCCGMGGCGCTGCGGGAGGCGGCGGTGCGGGCGGTGCGCTGGCGCGGCGAGAGCGTAGCCTTCCCTGGGCTCGCCGAGCGGGCCGGCACGGCCCCGCCCTTGGCGGCGCCGACGGCGTGACCCGCGCAGGGCACGCACCGCGGACAGCACGAAGGGAACGACTCGCGCATGGTTTTCGAACCGCCGAAGCGTCTGGTCAGGGCGCTCGGTGAGACGGCACCGGACGGTGACGACTGGCTGGAGAAGCTGCCCGAGGCGGCGCAGCAGGCCGTCGCGCTACGCGAGTTGACCGTGGAGCGGGTGCAGGTGCCCGGTGGGCGCAGCAGCCTGGTCGTGCTGGTGCGGACGGCCGACGGAACGCCCGCCGTGCTGAAGCTGGCGCCGGGCCGGGCCCGCCCGGAGGCGGAGCGGGCCGCGCTCGCGCACTGGGGCGGACGGGGGGCCGTACAGCTGCTCGAACCTCCCCCAGGCTCTCGGCTTCGCCCGAGCGGGGAGGTACCCCCGTCCTCCGAGGGCGTGCTGCTGCTGGAGCGGCTGCATCCGGACGTGTCGGTGCGGTCGCTGCCGGAGGCGAAGGCACTGCTGGAGGCGGCGGGGACGCTGCGGCGGCTGTGGGTGGAGCCGCCTGCCGACTTCCCCTTCGAGACCGTGGCCGAGCGGACCGGACGGCAGGCCGAGGCGATGCGGGCCCGGGCGCAGGCCGATCCCGAGGTGGCCCCGCTGGTCGGCCTGGCGCTCGCGGCACGCGAGGAGTTGCTGTCCGCGCCGCCCGAACACCGGCTGCTGCACGGCACGTTCCGGCAGAGCAAGGTGCTCTCCGGGGAGCGGATGCCGTGGCTGGCCGTGGGCCCCGACCCGGTGGTCGGCGAGTGCGCGTTCGATCTGGCCCGGCTGGTCCGCGACCGGGTGGAGGACCTGATCGCCCAGCCGTCCGGTGCGGCGACGACCCGTCGGCGGATCAAGCGGCTCGCGGAGTCGCTCGATGTGGACCAGGAGCGGTTGCGGGGGTGGACGCTGTTCCGGGCCGTGGAGTCGGGGGTGCGGGCGCGGCGGGTCGGCCGGCCGCGGGATGCCGAGTTGTTGCTGGAGTTCGCGGGCTGGCTGTGAGCGCTCCGGAGGGCCGGAGCGCTCACAGGGCGCGGGAACTCAGGCCGTGAGCCGGGCGACGGCCTCCTCGACCGTCAGCTCCTCGCGCTCGCCGGTGCGGCGGTCCTTCAGCTCCACCACACCGTCGGCCGCGCGCCGCCCGGCCACCAGGATCTGTGGTACGCCGATCAGCTCGGAGTCGGTGAACTTGACGCCCGGGGAGACGCCGGGGCGGTCGTCGACCAGGACGCGGACACCGGCGGCGGCCAGCTTCTGGGAGATGTCGAGGGCCAGTTCGGTCTGGAGGGCCTTGCCGGCGGCGACCACGTGGACGTCGGCCGGGGCGACCTCCTTGGGCCAGCACAGGCCCTTGTCGTCGGCGGTCTGCTCGGCCAGGGCGGCCACCGCGCGGGAGACGCCGACGCCGTAGGAGCCCATGGTGACGCGGACGGGCTTGCCGTGCTGGCCGAGGACGTCGAGCTTGAGGGCGTCGGTGTACTTGCGGCCGAGCTGGAAGATGTGGCCGATCTCGATGGCCCGGTCGAGGACGAGGCCCGTGCCGCACTTCGGGCAGGGGTCACCCTGCTGCACGACCACGACGTCGACGTACTGGTCGACCTCGAAGTCGCGGCCCGCGACGACGTTCTTCGTGTGCGTGCCGGCCTTGTTGGCGCCGGTGATCCAGGACGTGCCGGGGGCCACGCGCGGGTCGGCGATGTACGTGACCTTGTCCAGGCCCTGCGGTCCGACGTAGCCGCGGACCAGGTCGGGGCGGGCCGCGAAGTCGGCCTCGGTGACCAGCTCGACGACGGCCGGGGCGAAGTGCGCCTCGACCTTGTCCAGGTCGACCTCGCGGTCGCCGGGGACACCGACGGCGACGATCTCGCCGTCGACCTTGACGAGGAGGTTCTTCAGTGTGGCCGAGGCCGGGACGCCGAGGGAGGCGGCGAGGGTCTCGATGGTCGGGGTGTCGGGGGTCGGGATGTCTTCGGCGGCCGGGACGTCCGTGGCGTCGACGGGCTTCAGCTGGTAGGTGATCGCCTCGGTGTTGGCGGCGAAGTCGCAGTTCGGGCAGTCGGCGAAGGTGTCCTCGCCGGCCTCGGCCGGGGCGAGGAACTCCTCGGACTTGGAGCCCCCCATCGCGCCGGCGGTGGCGGCGCAGATGCGGTAGTCGAGACCGAGACGCGCGAAGATCTTCTGGTAGGCCTCGCGGTGCAGGGCGTAGGACCGGGCGAGGCCGTCGTCCTCGGTGTCGAAGGAGTAGGAGTCCTTCATCAGGAACTCGCGGCCGCGCAGGATGCCCGCGCGGGGCCGGGCCTCGTCACGGTACTTGTGCTGGATCTGGTAGAGGATCACCGGCAGGTCCTTGTAGGAGGACGCCTGGTCCTTCACCAGCAGCGTGAAGATCTCCTCGTGGGTGGGGCCGAGGAGGTAGTCGCCGCCCTTGCGGTCCTGGAGGCGGAAGAGCTCCTGGCCGTACTCGTCCCAGCGGCCGGTCGCGTCGTACGGTTCACGCGGCAACAGGGCGGGGAGCAGCACCTCCTGGGCGCCGATGGCGTCCATCTCCTCGCGGACGATGCGCTCCACGTTGGCCAGGACCCGCTTGCCGAGCGGCAGCCAGCTCCAGATTCCGGCGGCGGTGCGGCGCACGTACCCGGCGCGGACGAGGAGCTTGTGGCTGAGGACCTCGGCGTCCGCCGGGTCGTCGCGCAACGTCTTCGCCATCAACTGGGACATGCGCTGGACCGGTACGTTCGCCATGGCTTTTCTGCTCCTGCTGCGTGTAGGTGATGGCAGGAGGTTATCCGGGGGGCACCGGGCGGTGGAAATCGGTCAGCGGCGCAGGAGCGGCAGCGGAGCGCCCATCACCGCGTACGGCTTCGGGGCGCTCGGGAAGAGGACCTGGCGGGCCAGGTCCCGGTAGCCGAGCGAGCGGTAGAGCGCGCGGGCCGGGCTCTCGGTGTCGATCGCGGAGAGGATCGAGCGGGGTTCGGCGGCGCTGTCGGTGATGGTGGTGATCAGGGAGCGTCCGATGCCGCGGTTCTGGTGGGCGGGGTGGACGTGCAGTTCGGTGATCACGAAGGCGTCGTCGAGCCAGTGGTCGTGGTGGTTGGCCCTGAGGTACGGCTCCACGACCGTGGACCACCAGTGGGTGCGGTCGTTGGGCATGCCGTAGACGAAGCCGACGAGGTCGCCGCCGGCTGTCGCGCCGAGGGCCCTGGCTCCCGGGTAGGTCATGTGGCGCAGGACGATCTGGCGGCGGACCGCGACCTCGTCGGGGCCGAGGCCGAAGGCCACGGCCTGGACTGCCAGGGCCTCGTCGACGTGGGCGGAGAGGTCGAGGGGGCCGATCACCAGGTCCATGGCGGGGAGCCTACAGGGGGGTTCCCGTTGTCAGAACAGCACGCTCATGAAGGCGCCGACCTCTTGGAAGCCCACCCTTTGGTACGTCCTGCGGGCCGCCGTGTTGAAGTCGTTCACGTAGAGGCTGACGACCGGGGCGACGTCGGCCAGGGCGTAGCGCAGGACCGCTGCCATGCCGGGGGCCGCCAAGCCGGTCCCCCGGTATTCGGGGGCCACCCACACGCCCTGGATCTGGCAGGCGCGGTCCGTCGCGGCGCCGATCTCGGCCTTGAAGGCGACCTTGCCGTCCGCGTCGAAGCGGGCGAAGGCGCGGCCGGAGCCGACGAGTTCGGCGACGCGGGCCTGGTAGAGCAGGCCGCCGTCGCCGGCCAGCGGGGAGACGCCGACCTCCTCGGTGAACATCGCCACACACGCCGGCATGATCTTCTCCATCTCGTCCTTGCGGACGCGACGGACGTAGGGGTCCGGGGCGATGCCGTCCGGAAGGCGGTCGGTGACCATGAGCGGCTGGTGGCGGCGGACGTCCCGGGCCGGGCCCCACTGGGGTTCCAGCAGCCGCCACAGGTCGGCGGTGGAGCCGGCGGGGCCGACGATGGAGGAGCAGCGGCGGCCGGCTCGGCGGGCGCGGTCGGCGAAGGCGCGGACGGCGCGCGGGGTGGCGCAGATCGGGACGAGGTTGGCGCCCGCGTAGCACAGGGACGTCAGCATGCCGTCCTCGTACCAGCCCCACATCTCTCCGCCGAGCCGCCACGGGTCGAGGCCGGCGATCTGCACGCGGGACGTCACGAAGGCGTTCGTGACGGGCTCGCGGTCGAGTATGGCGAGCGCGGCGTCCAGGTCGCTCGGTTCGAGGACCCGGGAGGTCGTCTGCGTCAACACGGGCGGGGCCTCACACACTCGGGTCTGCTTGGTCTCCGCACTATAGCTGCGCTGCTTGGGCGGGGCGCCTTGGAGCTCGGGAGGGACGGTTTACCGGCGGGCGCGGGTCTTCTGTGGCCGGTCGCGCAGTTCCTCGCGCCCCCGGAAGCCGCGCTGCTTGGGCGGGGCGCCTCGGAGCTCGGGAGGGACGGTTTGTCGGCGGGTGCGGGTCTTCTGTGGCTGATCACGCAGTTCCCCGCGCCCCCAGAAAACGCGAGCCCGCCGACGGCATGGAACAGCTCAGCCCGCTACCGCCACCGACGGCTCGCCCGAGGCCACGCCGTCCTTCTCCATCTGCTCGGCGAGCTTCATCGCCTCTTCGATCAGCGTCTCGACGATCTTGGACTCGGGGACGGTCTTGATGACCTCGCCCTTGACGAAGATCTGGCCCTTGCCGTTGCCGGAGGCGACGCCGAGGTCGGCCTCGCGGGCCTCGCCGGGGCCGTTGACGACGCAGCCCATGACGGCGACGCGGAGAGGGACCTCCATGCCGGTGAGGCCGGCCGTGACCTCTTCGGCCAGCTTGTAGACGTCGACCTGGGCGCGGCCGCAGGACGGGCAGGAGACGATCTCCAGGCCGCGCTCCTTGAGGTTCAGGGACTCCAGGATCTGGATGCCGACCTTCACTTCCTCGGCCGGGGGCGCGCTCAGCGAGACGCGGATCGTGTCGCCGATGCCCTGGCTGAGCAGGGCGCCGAAGGCGACCGCCGACTTGATCGTGCCCTGGAAGGCGGGGCCGGCCTCCGTGACGCCGAGGTGCAGCGGGTAGTCGCACTGCTCGGCGAGCTGCTTGTAGGCCTCGATCATGATGACCGGGTCGTTGTGCTTGACGGAGATCTTGATGTCCCGGAAGTCGTGCTCCTCGAAGAGGGACGCCTCCCACAGGGCGGACTCGACCAAGGCCTCGGGGGTCGCCTTGCCGTACTTCTGGAGGAGGCGCCGGTCGAGGGAGCCCGCGTTGACGCCGATGCGGATCGGGGTGCCGTGGTCGCGGGCCGCCTTGGCGATCTCCTTGACCTTGTCGTCGAACTGCTTGATGTTGCCGGGGTTGACGCGGACCGCCGCGCAGCCGGCCTCGATCGCGGCGAAGACGTACTTGGGCTGGAAGTGGATGTCGGCGATGACCGGGATCTGCGACTTGCGGGCGATGGTGGCGAGGGCGTCGGCGTCGTCCTGCGTGGGGCAGGCGACCCGGACGATCTGGCAGCCGGAGGCGGTGAGTTCGGCGATCTGCTGGAGGGTCGCGCCGATGTCGGACGTACGCGTCGTCGTCATCGACTGGACCGAGACAGGGGCGTCTCCGCCGACGGCCACGGACCCGACCTGGATCTGGCGGCTCTTCCGGCGCTCGGCGAGCTTGGTCGGAACGGACGGCATGCCGAGAGAAATCGCAGTCATCTGCTGTGCAACCCCAAGTCGTGGATCAAGGTCCGGTCCCGTGAGCAGCGGGCTCCGAGCTTCGAGATTACGGCACATGCCCTGGCGCGGGCACATCCCACCCGCGTTGCCATCCGATGGGGGGCGGCCCGGCACAAAGTATGCCGAGCCGCCACGAACGCCGTATGACTAGGAGATTCTCACCGGGTTAACCACATCCGCGATCAGCACCAGGATCGTGAAGCAGATGAAGATCCCGGCGACCACGTAGGCGACGGGCATGAGCTTCGCCACGTCGAAGGGGCCCGGGTCCGGCCGGCGCAGGAGTTTGGCCGTGTTGCGGCGCAGCGACTCCCACAGGGCGCCCGCGATGTGGCCGCCGTCGAGCGGCAGCAGCGGGAGCATGTTGAACAGGAACAGGGAGAGGTTGAAGCCGGCGACCAGCATGAGGGCCATGGCCAGCTGCTGGGTGGGCGGGATGTCGAGGGTGAAGATCTCGCCGCCGACGCGGGCCGCGCCGACCACGCCCATCGGGGAGTCGGCCTCGCGCGGGGCGCCGTCGAAGGCCGCGTTCCACAGGGCCGGGATCTTGCTGGGGAGGGCGGCCAGGGAGTCGACGGCCTCGCCGATCCGGTCGCCCATCCAGGTCACGGACTCGCCGAAGTCCTGTTTGACCACGCCGGTGGCGGCGCTGAAGCCGAGGAATCCGGCCTGGACGTACTGGCCCTCGACGATCTGTCCGGCGGAGTCCTTCTTGGCGACCTGGTTGGTGGCGATCTTCGCGTGCAGGGTGACGTCCTGGCCCTTGCGGTCGACGACGATCGGCACCTCCTTGCCGGGGTTGGCGCGGATCAGGTCCGACAGCTTGTTCCAGTCGTCGGTCCTGACGCCGTTGAAGGAGACGATCTTGTCGCCCGCCTTGAGGCCCGCGGCGGCGGCCGGGGCGGCCGGGTCGCCCTTCTCGCACTTGTCGCGGTTCTCGCTCTGCGCGATGACGCACTGGGAGACGGAGCTGACCGTGGTGGTCTGCTGGGTGATGCCGAAGCCCATCAGGATGGTGAGGAACAGCGCCACGGCCAGGACCAGGTTCATGAAGGGGCCCGCGAACATCACGATCACGCGCTTCCAGGGCGCGCGCGTGTAGAACATGCGGTTCTCGTCGCCCGGCCTGAGCTCCTCGTACGCGGCCGAGCGGGCGTCCTCGATCATGCCGCGCCAGGGGGAGGTGGAGCGGACCTCCAGCCGGCCGTCGGGGCCGGGCGGGAACATGCCGATCATGCGGATGTAGCCGCCGAAGGGGATGGCCTTGAGCCCGTACTCGGTCTCGCCCTTCTTGCGCGACCAGATCGTCGGGCCGAAGCCGACCATGTACTGCGGCACGCGGATGCCGAACAGCTTGGCGGTGGACAGGTGCCCCAGCTCGTGCCACGCGATCGAGAACAGCAGGCCGACCACGAAGAGGCCTATGCCGAGGATGAACATCAGGGTCGTCATGCACGGGCCTCCGCCGTCTGTGCCGCCAGTTCCCGGGCCCGGGTCCGCGCCCAGGTCTCCGCTTCGAGGACGTCCGACACGGTGAGTGAGGTTCCCGTACGCGGGGTGCCGTGCTCGTCGACGACCCGGGTGACGGTCTCCATGATCCCGTTGAAGGGCAGTGCGCCCTGACGGAACGCCTCCACGCACTCCTCGTTGGCCGCATTGAACACCGCCGGGGCGGTGCCCGCGAGCTCGCCGACGTGCCGGGCCAGGTTCACCGAGGGGAAGGCCTCGTTGTCGAGCGGGAAGAACTCCCAGGTCGAGGCCTGGCTCCAGTCGAAGGTGGGCGCCGCGTCGGGGACCCGCTCGGGCCAGCCGATGCCGATGGCGATGGGCCCGCGCATGTCGGGCGGGGTCGCCTGGGCCAGTGTCGATCCATCCGTGAACTCAACCATCGAGTGGACATACGACTGGGGATGCACGACCACCTCAATGCGGTCGAAGGGAATGTCGTAGAGGAGGTGCGCCTCGATGACCTCCAGGCCCTTGTTGACGAGGGTCGCGGAGTTGATGGTGATGACCGGGCCCATGGCCCAGGTGGGGTGCGCGAGGGCGTCCTCGACGGTGACGTGGGCCAGCTCCGCCTTCGTACGGCCGCGGAAGGGGCCGCCGGAAGCGGTGACGACCAGCTTGCGGACGTCGGCGCGGGTGCCGGCGGCCAGGGCCTGGAAGAGGGCGGCGTGCTCGGAGTCGACCGGGATGATCTGCCCGGGCTTGGCGAGGGCCTTGACCAGCGGGCCGCCCACGATGAGCGACTCCTTGTTGGCGAGCGCGAGGGTGCGGCCCGCCTCCAGGGCGGCCAGGGTCGGGGCGAGGCCGATGGAGCCGGTGATGCCGTTCAGGACGGTGTGGCAGTCGGACGCCGCGAGCTGCGTGGCCGCGTCCGGGCCGGCGAGGATCTCGGGGAGCGGCTCGCCCGTGCCGTACTGGGCGGTGAGCGCCTCGCGCAGGGCCGGTACGACGTCCTCGCGGGCGACCGCGACCGTGCGCGCCCGCAGCCGGTACGCCTGCTCGGCGAGGAGGGCGACCCGGCCGCCGTTGGCGGACAGGCCGGTGACCCGGAACCGGCCGGGGTTGCGCAGCACGAGGTCGATGGCCTGCGTGCCGATGGACCCGGTGGAGCCGAGGATCACCACGTCCTTCGGGCCGTCGCCCGCCACCGGGTCGTAGACGAGGTGCGGGTCGGCGAGGGGGGCTGGACTGTCGCTCATTGCTCCATTGTTGCCGTAAGCATCGTGTGTGAGGACAGCGCATCCCCTTCCTGGGGGCGCGCGCCACAGCGGTTCGCGCCCCCATGGGGGCCGGGCTACCGGATCGGCCGGTGCACGTTCTCCTTCCGGGACGGTCCCGGTGTCGCGTCCGCGATCCACGGTCCCTCGCCCGACGGGTCGACGATGCCGCGCTCCAGCCACTCGTACGTGCCCGACAGGACGCCCTTGACGACCTTGCGGTCGAGGTCGTCGGTGTTGGTCCACAGGCGGTTGAAGAGCTCCTCGACGCGGATGCGGGACTGGCGGCAGAAGACGTCGGCGAGCTGGTAGGCCTCGCGGCCGTGGTCGCCCTGGCTGCGCAGCAGTTCGGCACGGACGCAGGCGGCGCTCATGGCGAACAGCTCGGCGCCGATGTCGACGATGCGGCCGAGGAAGCCCTGCTTGGACTCCATCCGGCCCTGCCAGCGGGACATGCCGTAGAAGGTGGAGCGGGCGAGCTTGCGGGAGGTGCGTTCGACGTAGCGCAGGTGCCCGGAGAGGTCCACTTCGCGTTTGAACTCGCCGTAGGCGGCCGGGAGCCGGCCGGGGCCCGTGACCAGTTTCGGGAGCCACTTGGCGTAGAAGACGCCCGCGTTCGCGCCCGCCTTCGCCTTGTCACCGAGGGACTTCTCGGGGTCGATGAGGTCGCCGGCGACCGAGAGGTGGGCGTCGACGGCCTCGCGGGCGATGAGGAGGTGCATGATCTCCGTCGAGCCCTCGAAGATGCGGTTGATGCGCAGATCGCGCAGCATCTGCTCGGCGGGGACGCCGCGCTCCCCGCGGGCCCGGAGGGACTCGGCCGTCTCGAATCCGCGGCCGCCGCGGATCTGGACGAGTTCGTCGGCCATCGTCCAGGCCATCTCGGAGGCGTACAGCTTGGCGAGGGCGCCTTCGATGCGGATGTCGTTGCGGTCCTCGTCGGCCATCTGCGAGGCCAGGTCCGTCACGGCCTCCAGGGCGAAGGTGGTGGCCGCGATGAAGGAGATCTTGGAGCCGACCGCCTCGTGGTGCGCGACGGGCTTTCCCCACTGCTCGCGGGCCGCCGACCACTCCCGGGCGATCTTCAGGCACAACTTGCCGGCCGCGACGCAGGAGGCGGGCAGGGAGAGCCGTCCGGTGTTGAGCGTGGTCAGGGCGATCTTCAGGCCCTGACCCTCCTCGCCGACGCGGTTGGCGGCGGGGACGCGGACCTGGTGGAAGCGGGTGACGCCGTTCTCGATGCCGCGCAGGCCCATGAAGGCGTTGCGGTTCTCGACGGTGACGCCGGGTGAGTTGGTCTCCACGACGAAGGCCGTGATGCCGCCCTTGTGGCCCTCGCTCTTCGGGACCCGGGCCATGACGACCAGCAGGTCGGCGACGACGCCGTTGGTGGTCCACAGCTTCACGCCGTCGAGGACGTAGTCGTCCCCGTCGGGCACGGCGCTGGTGGCGAGGCGGGCCGGGTCGGAGCCGACGTCGGGCTCGGTGAGCAGGAAGGCGCTGATGTCCGTGCGCGCGCAGCGCGGCAGGAAGCGCTCCTTCTGTTCCTGCGTGCCGAACAGTTTCAGCGGCTGCGGCACGCCGATCGACTGGTGCGCGGAGAGCAGCACGCCGATCGCGGGGCTGGCGGAGCCGGCCAGCGAGAGCGCCTTGTTGTAGTACACCTGCGTGAGGCCCAGTCCGCCGTACTTGGTGTCGATCTTCATGCCGAAGGCGCCGAGCTCCTTCAGCCCGTTGATCACCTCGTCGGGGATGCGGGCCTCGCGCTCGATGAGGGCCGCGTCGACCTTCGTCTCGACGAAGTCGCGGAGCTTGGCGAGGAACTCCTCGCCGCGCTGGGCCGCCTCGTCGGCCGGCAGGGGATGGGGGTGGATGAGGTCGAGCCGGAAGCGGCCGAGGAACAGCTCCTTGGCGAAGCTGGGCTTGCGCCAGTGCTGCTCCCGGGCGGCCTCCGCCACCTCACGGGCCTCCCGCTCGGTGACGGCGGGACGGGAAGAGGGGGTGGTAGAAGCGGACATGAGGGTCACCTCGCCGCATATAGGGCTGTTGAGGACCGTACGTTACCGATCAGTGCTACTGGATCGTTGGTACCCGAAACCGGACGCTCCCACCAGTCCTCGCGCGTCCGTTCAGCCGAAGGGGGCGGAACGCTCCCGGACTTGTCGGGGGCCTGACGACGGTGTTGCATCAGGGTGCCGGCCAGGAGTCGGGGGTCCCCTGAGAAATAGGTATCGAAGCGCTTCGACAACCTATGGACACGTACTCGCGCTGGAGCTACTGTCGAACCACCCTCACCCACCCATATCAGAAACGCGCATCGTCGAAGCGCTTCACAAAGCTTGGAGAGCTGGATGGTCACCCTCGCCGAGGTCGCCCAGCACGCCGGAGTCTCGGCGAGCACGGTGAGCTATGTCCTCAGCGGCAAGCGGTCCATCTCCGCGAACACCCGGCAGCGGGTCGAGCGGAGCATCCGCGAGCTCGGGTACCACCCGAACGCCGGGGCCCGTGCCCTGGCGAGCAGCAGGTCGAACATCATCGCGCTGATGGTCCCGCTGCGCACGGACATGTACGTGCCCGTGATGATGGAGATCGCCATCGCGGTGGCGACCGCCGCGCGGACGCACGGGTACGACGTGCTGCTGCTCACCGGTGAGGAGGGCCCGGACGCGGTGCGCCGCGTCGCCGGGAGCGGGCTCGCCGACGGGATGATCCTCATGGACGTCGAACTCGACGACGAGCGGCTGCCGTTGCTGCGCGCGACGGACCAGCCTTCCGTGCTGATCGGGCTGCCCGCCGACACCACCGGGCTGACCTGCGTCGACCTGGACTTCCGGGCGACGGGCGCGCTGTGCGTGGAGCACCTGGCGAAGCAGGGCCACCAGGACATCGCTGTCATCGGCGAGGCCCCGGCCGTCTACGAGCGGCACACCGGTTTCGCCGAGCGCACCCTGGACGGGCTCCGGTCCCGTTCCCGGGAGCTGGGCGTGCGGCTGCTGCACCGGCCGTGCGACGGCGGGTACGACGCGATGGCCGTGACGCTCGCCCGGATCCTCGACGAACGCCCGGGGACCACGGGGATCATCGTGCAGAACGAGTCGGCGGTCGAGCCGCTGCTCGCGCTGCTGCGGCAGCAGGGCCGGGCCGTGCCGGAGGACGTGTCGGTGGTCGCGATCTGTCCGGACCAGGTCGCCACGCAGGCCTCGGTGCGGCTCACGTCGGTCGCCATCCCCGCGCAGGAGATGGGCCGGCACGCCGTGGAACACCTGGTCGCCAAGTTCGAGGGGCGCGGCAGCGACGAGGTCGTGCTGATCGCGCCCGAGCTGACGGTCCGGGGCAGCACGGGGCCGGCGCCCACCCGGCCGTAGGCACACCCCCTCCCCTGACCATCGCCCTCCTCCCAGGGCACCGCCATGTCTTCACAGCTCTGTCTGAACACCTTTGTCTGCACTCCCCCAGGAGCACAGGAGCCCGCCACGTGAATCAGCCTGCTGAAACCCAGCCCCAGGTGAGTCTGGCGCAGTCCTCCCCCACCGTCGGCACGTTCCGCGAGCGGGGCGGCGCGCTGGAGTGGAGCGGCCGTCAGGAGACCGTACGGATCGAGCCGTGGGGTCCGGACGCGGTCCGGGTGCGGGCCCGGCTCGGCGGCCCGGTGCTCGAAGGGCTCCCGGGCGCGCTCCTCGACGAGGCCCCCGCGGCACCGTCCACGGTGAAGATCGAGGACGGGCGCGGGCAGCTGACCGTCGGCGCGCTCACCGTGGAGGTGAACGCCGAGGGCCTGGTGCGCTTCCTGCGGACGGAGGACTCCGCCGAGCTGCTCGCCGAGGACCGCGCCCACTTCTGGTGGCCGGGCTCCCGCCTCTACACGGCCGTCGGCAACGGCCACCACCGGCTGGAGCAGCGCTTCGCCGCGTACGACGACGAGAAGCTGTACGGCCTCGGCCAGCACCAGCACGGGCGCCTCGACCAGAAGGGCCTGGTCCTCGACCTGGTCCAGCGCAACGCCGAGGTCGGCATCCCGGTGCTGACCTCCAGCCGCGGCTACACCCTGCTGTGGAACAACCCGGCGATCGGCCGCGTGGAGCTCGCGCACAACGGCACCCGGTGGGTCGCCGACTCGGCCCGGCAGATCGACTACTGGATCACGGCGGGCGACCCGGCCGCCGCCCAGCGCCGCTACAGCGCGGTGACCGGCCGGACGCCGATGCTGCCGGAGTGGGCGGCGGGCTTCTGGCAGTGCAAGCTGCGCTACCGCACCCAGGACGAACTCATGGCGGTGGCACGGGAGTACAAGCGCCGGGGCCTGCCGATCTCGGCGATCGTCTGCGACTTCTTCCACTGGACGCACCTCGGCGAGTGGAAGTTCGACCCGAAGGAGTGGCCGGACCCGGCGGCGATGGTGCGCGAGCTGGAGGAGCTCGGCATCAAGCTGGTGGTGAGCGTCTGGCCGTCGGTGTCGCCGCTGAGCGAGAACCACCCGGTCATGGAGCAGCGCGGCTACTTCATCGGCACCCAGTACGGCCCGATGGCGCATGCCGACTGGCCCGACAAGGAGGTCGCCTCCACGGTCCAGGTGGCCTTCTACGACGCGACCAACCCGGACGCCCGGGAGTTCGTGTGGTCGAAGGTGAAGGAGAACTACCTCGACCCGTACGGCATCACGGCGTTCTGGCTGGACGCCTGCGAGCCGGAGCTGAAGCCGGGCTTCCAGGAGAACCTGCGCTACTGGGCGGGCCCGGGCCTGGAGGTCGGCAACATCTACCCGGCCGAGAACGCCCGCACGTTCTACGAGGGGCTCGTCGCCACCGGTGAGGAGGAGGTCGTCAGCCTCAACCGCTCGGCCTGGGCGGGCAGTCAGCGCTACGGCGCCGCCCTGTGGTCCGGTGACATCGGCACGGACTTCCCGACCCTGCGCCGCCAGATCGCGGCCGGCCTCAACACCGCGCTGTCGGGCATCCCGTGGTGGAACACCGACATCGGCGGCTTCCACGGCGGCGACCCGGACGACCCTGCGTACCGGGAGGTGATGGTCCGCTGGTTCCAGTTCGGCGCGCTGTCCCCGCTGATGCGCCTGCACGGCTTCCGCGACCCGGGCATGCCGCTGGGGCCGGAGATGACCGGCGGCCCGAACGAGGTGTGGTCGTACGGCGAGGAAGCGCTGGCCGTCCTGGAGAAGTACCTGCGGCTGCGCGAGCGCCTGAAGCCGTACGTGCTGCGCGTCATGCGGGAGGCGCACGAGGAGGGCCTGCCGGTGATGCGGCCGCTGTTCCTGGAGTTCCCGGACGACCAGGCCACCTGGTCGGTCGACGACTCCTACCTCTTCGGCCCGGACCTGCTGGTCGCCCCGGTGCTCACCGCCGGCGCCACCGCCCGTACGGCGTACCTGCCGGCGGGGGCCGCCTGGACGGACGCGTGGACGGGTGAGACGTACGAGGGCGGCCGGTCCGTGACGGTCGACGCCCCGCTGGACCGCATCCCGCTGTTCCTGCGGGACGGGGCGCGGCTGCCCGTAGCGGAGTAGCCGCGTCGGAAGGGGTGGCCGGATCGATGGAGGTCTTCCGGCCACCCCTTCCGCTTGTTCGTCCAACTTCGGTCCACCACAGGCGTGTTCGAGAGGATAGGTTTCCTGCGTGTCCACGTCACCGCTCGCCCTCACTCTGGCGAACCTGTTGCTGCGGCCGGGCTTCGGCTCCCGTCGGGACCCGGGCCGGATCTTCGACCGCATCGTGGTGGAGGCCGGTGAGGCGCCGGGAGACCGGGAGTTCGTCGACGGCTTCCGGTCGCTGCTGGGGTGGTGGGCGAAGGCCGAGAACCTCACCCCGGTCGGCTGGCAGTCGGCGCAGGTCCACGTGCGCCGGCATCTCACCAACCGGGCCCGTGTCCTGCGGCTGATCGCCGAGCATCCGGAGATCGAGCGGGAGCCGATCGAGAAGCCGGTGTTCGTCGTGGGGCTGCCGCGCACCGCCACCACGGTCACGCACTCCGTGCTGTCGATCTCGGACGAGCACCGGTGTCCCCTGCTGTGGGAACTGCTCGGGCCCGACCTGGAGTTGCCGCCCCGGCAGCGGCGCAAGGCGATCGCGGCCGGGCGCCGGCTGGTACAGGGCACGGACCTCTTCGCGCCGCGCTTCCGGGACATCCACGCGATGGCCGCCGAGGGACCCGAGGAGTGCACGTTCGCGCTCCCGCACGCCCTGATGCCGTTCTCCCAGGCCCGTATCCCCGAGTACCTGGCCTGGCACTGCGAGCGGGACTTCACCGCCGACTACCGGTACCTCAAGCAGGTCTACCAGGTGCTCCAGTACGGCCGTCCGCGGCGGCGCTGGGTGATGAAGTCCCCGATGCACCTGGAGAACCTGGACGCGCTGCGCACGGTCTTCCCCGACGCCACGATCGTGTGGTGCCACCGCGACCCGGTCACCGTCGTGGCGTCCTTCTGCTCGCTGATCGAGCACGGTATGGCCGTCAGCACCCGCCCGCTCGACCTCGCCGGCATCGGCGCCACCTGGCTCGGCCTGCTGAGCCGTGCCATGACGCGCGGCCTCGCGGCCCGGGCCGCCATCCCGGCGGAGCAACTGGTGGACGCCCCGTACTCCTGGCTCGGCTCCGACCCCGCGACCGGCGCTCCGAAGCTCTACGCGGCCGTCGGCGCCCCCTGGACCGAGGCCGACGCGGCCCGTCTCCCCGCGGCCGTCGCCCGCCCCCACGGCACCCGCAAGCACACCTACGACCTGGCCCGCTACGGCCTGACCCGCGCCGAGGTCGAGTCGGCGTTCGCGGACTACAACGCGCTGCGGGCCGAGGTCGACCGCGCCTGAAGCTCGGCGCGGCCGGCCCCGGCCCCGGGAGGCGTCAGCTGCTGCTGACCGTCAGGTTGTTCGTGGTGAAGTTGAGTCCGCCGGACGACGAGGTGACCTCGTAGCCGAACTGGACGTCACCGATGGTCTCGTTGCCCATCCAGCGCTTGGTGTCCTTGATCCACTTCAGGATCGGCAGGATGTTGACGGTGCCGGAGTTGGAGTCGGACGTCCGCAGGAACGAGAAGACCTCGTTGCTGCCGTTGCTGCCCTTGTAGACGTTCCAGGTGTGGCCGCCGAGGGTGACGGAGCCCTGAGAGGTGCCGATCGGGCCGACCGCTCCGTTGTAGTTCACCCAGAGCATGATCTCGTAGTCGTAGTCCGTGTCCCAGACGTCGTACGACGAGTTGTACGCGCCTGACGACGGGACGGAGACGTTGTAGTTGCTGGAGAGGGAGCGCAGCGAGTCGATCGACTTGTTGATCACCTTCTTGGAGTTCGGGTACGACTTGATGCCGCCGGTGTTGGGGTGGTCGGCCCAGACACCCCAGTTGGTGCCGGAGTTGGCCCAGACGCACTGGCTGCCGGCGCCGGAGCCCCAGATGTTGTTGTAGAGCGTGTAGCCGTTCAGGCTCGTGTTGCCCCACTGGTCGCAGGAGTTCCAGACGGCCGCGGAGGCGGGGGCGGAGGCGAGGCCTATGGTGGCGCCGAGTGCCAGGGCGGGGGCGAGCAGGGCCTTGGCGACTCTGCTCAAGGTGCGTGATGCCATGGTGTCCCTTCCATGGGTGGGGGGATGGGGGAACTACCTCGCCCTCAGGGTGAGGACGTGGTCTTCTCCGGCGACCAGGTGGAGGGATTCCGTGCCGGAGGAAGTCCGCAGTTCGACGCGGTGGGTGCGACCCGGCCGGATGACGGCGGCCGCGCCGTCCGGGGACCAGGTGAGGTCGATCTCGGCCCCGAAGCGGGTGCGCACACCGCGCAGTGCGCCGCTCGGGTACGCCGTCGGCAGCGCGGGCAGCAGGACCAGCCGGTGGGGGGTCGACTGCACGAGCATCTCGATGAGCACGGCGGGCAGGGTGTGCGCGGCGTCGGCGTTGTAGACGTTCCGGTTCGGGTAGTGGGCGCTCATCAGGGACGCGTGGAAGAAGTCGCCGTCCAGGACCTGGCCGAGGGCGTGGGCGACGCGGTCGCCGTCCCTGAGCCGGGCCGCGATGAGCGCGTGGTGCAGGTGTCCGTGCGCGGAGTCGTTCTCGGCGCCGCGCAGTTCGAGGGCGCGGTGCGCGGCGGCCGCGAGCTCGGGGGTGTCGTAGGGGGTGATCTCTTCGAGCGGCCAGACGCCGTAGAGGTGGCTGAGGTGGCGGTGGTCGTAGGAGTCCGTAAGGCCCGGCCAGGCCCATTCCGCCAGGGCTCCGTCGTCGTTGATCCGGTGCGGTGGGAGCCGGTCGGCCAGGGCCTGCCAGCGGTCGGCGTCGGGGCCCGGGTGGTAGGCGGCGGCCGTGCGCAGGGCGTGGCGGGCCGCGGAGAGGTCCATGGCCGCGTTGAGGGTGCCCCAGCTCGCGCCTGCGGGCCGGTTCTCGGGTGAGTAGGAGGGGACGACGACGAGCCGGCCGTCCTCGTCCGTGCGGGTGAGGAAGTCCTCGTAGAACAGGGCGACTTCGGCGAGCGCGGCGGCGGTGCGCGGGTCGCGGGTGCCGTGGGTCTCGTCGTGGTCGACGAGCGGTTTGAGCAGCCAGTCGGCGCCGGCGGTCCACAGGTGCAGCGGGTATTCGCGGTTGAAGTGGTACGAGTGGCCGGACTCGCCGTCGGTGTGGGCGGGGGCGACGGCGCCCCGGGTGCCGAAGATGGCGCGGGCGTTGTCGCGCCAGTCGGGGAGCTGGCGGTGGATCAGGTTCGCGTGGGCCTCGGTGACCTCGGGGAGGGCGGCGGCAGCGGCCGACGCGGTCTGGAGGTTGAGGTTGGCGTCGTTGGTGAACGCACCCGACCAGGCCGTGTTCCAGTCGCCGGTCCACAGTCCGGTCAGGCGGGGCGGGAAGAGGCCGCTCGCGGAGAGCAGGTGGTAGCGGCCGGCCGCGAACAGGCGCTCCGGCAGGGCGGCGCTGCGGGGCCGCTTCAGCAACTCGGAGCCCGACAGCGCCCGTTCGGCGGCGTCGGCGGCCAGGTCGAGGGTGACGCGCTCGTAGGCGGTGCGGTGCAGGACTGCGTGGCGGTCGAGGAGCTCGTCGTACTCGGTGAGCAGGTCGCGCAGGGCACGCCCCTCCCGGACCACGTCCAGTTCGCCGGTGTGCCGGTGCACCCGGGTGAGGAGCAGGACGGAGCGGGCTCCCTCGACGTGCACGCCGGGGGGCGTGAGGGTCGTCGTGCCGCCGGTGACGGCGAGCAGGGTGACGCCGGTGCAGGCCAGGTCGCTGTCCGGGTAGCGGGCGCGCAGGCTCAGCAGGGCGCCCCCGGGGGTGAGGACGGCTCCATGGCCGACGCCCAGTCCTGCGGGGGCACCGGGCAGCCGGTGGTCCAGGTCGACGTCGAGGGTGAGGCCGGGTCCGGTGACCTGCTGGACGATCACGTCGTCGGCGCGGGAGACGAAGACGCGGCTGGTCCAGCCGGTGCAGGTGGCCCGTACGACACCGGTGGTGAAGTCGACGTCGCGCCGGTAGCCGGGGCAGTCGCCCGGCGGCCGGCGCAGCCGGACCTGGAAGGCGGGGTGGAAGGGCTGCACCCACTGGTGCGGCCGTCCGTCCGTGAAGCTCTCGGCCGCCGTCGTGTCGCCCGCCAGGAGGCGGTCCTGGAGGGCGGGGAGGTCCGCGGCGAGCTGCGGGGGCCGGGGATCCCTGCCGTTGGGCCGTACCAGGGTGTGGTGGGTGACGACGACGCGCTCGTCGTCCGGTTCGCCGAACACAAGAGCGCCGTGGTGGCCGTTGCCGCTCAGGAAGCCGTCCTCCCAGCGAGCGGCCGGGTGCGGCTCCCACGTGCCGTGGACGGGGGCGGAATCGGTCATGGCCGCAGCACCGCCGCCCCGTAGCGGCCGAGGGTGACCCGGTCGGTGACGGCCGTCCCCGTCAGCAGGTCGTGATGGGTGCCGGGGACCTCGACGGTCACCGGCTCGCGGCCGTGGTTGAGCACGAACAGCACCTCGCCGCGGAGTACGGCCTCGACCTGCTCGGGGAGGCCGTCGAGCACCGGCCGGACGCCCGCGTCGCCGGCGATCCGGGCCAGCAGCTCGCGCAGGGCCTCGGGCTCGGGGAGCGTGGAGACGTACCAGGCCCGGCCCTTGCGCAGGACGGCGGGCATGCCGTCCAGTTCGCCGCCCTTGTAGCGGGTCGTGTCGTCGGGGTCGGAGGGCTCGATCTCCTCGGACCACAGCGTGCCCCGGAAGCCCTCGCAGGCGACGGTCTCCCCCGCGTCCAGCGGCCACCACTCGTGCAGTGTGCGGATGCCGAACAGCTCCCGCAGCCGGGCGTCCATGCCGCCGGGCCGTACCCGGTCGTCCTCGTCGGCGACGCCGGTCAGGAAGCCGCAGACGAGGGTGCCGCCGCCGCGGGCATAGGCGAGGAGGTTGTCGATCGCCGCGTCGGTGAGCGCGTACAGCTGGGGCACGACGACCACCGAGTACGGCGTCAGGTCGTGTTCGGGCTGGGCGAAGTCGGTGGCGAGGTGCGCCTGCCAGAGGGCGCGGTGCCAGGCGCGCAGGACGTCCGGGTACTCCACCTGACTGGACAGGCGACCGTCCTGGGCACCGGCCCACCAGGCGTTCCAGTCGTGCAGGACGGCGACGTTCGCGGTGATGTGCCGGCCGGCCACCTGGGGGGCGATCCTCGCCAGGTCCGCGCCGAGCTGCTTGACCTCCTGGTACGTACGGCCTTCCTCCCCGGCGTGGCTGACCATGCCGGAGTGGAACTTCTCCGCGCCCTGCCGGGACTGCCGCCACTGGAAGTAGCAGACGGCGTCGGCGCCCCGGGCCACGGCCTGGAGGGACCACAGCCGGTTGAGGCCGCGCGGCTTGGGGTGGTTCACGCCCCGCCAGTTGACCGGTCCGGCCGCCTGCTCCATGAGCATCCACGGCCCGCGTGCCTGGGAGCGGGTCATGTCCTGCACGAGCGCGCCGTTCTGGGCGCCGAGCGGGTCACGCGGGTCGGGGTAGACGTCGACGGAGACGACGTCCTCCTCCCCGGCCCAGCGCCACGCGTCCTGCCCGAACCACAGCGGCATGAAGTTGCTGGTGACCGGCAGGTGCGGGGTGTGACGCCGGACGATGTCCCGCTCGGCGGTGTAACACTCCAGGAGCATGTCGGAGGTGAAGCGCCGGAAGTCCAGGACCTGGCCGGGGTTGCGCATGTAGTGGGGCAGGCGGGGCGGCAGGATGCCGTCCCAGGTGTCGTAGCCCTGGCTCCAGAAGGCGGTGCCCCAAGCCTCGTTGAGGGCGTCGAGCGTGCCGTACTTCTCGCGCAGCCAGCGGCGGAAGGCGGCCGCGGCCTGGTCGCCGTAGTCGAAGGTGCAGTACTCGTTGTTGATGTGCCACATCGTCAGGGCCGGGTGGCCGCCGTAGCGGGCGGCCAGGTCCTCGGTGATGGCGGCGGCGTAGCGCCGGTAGGTGGCGCTGGAGTGCGAGAAGTGCTGCCGGCCGCCCCACCACTCGGTGCGGCCGTCCTCGGTGACGGGCAGGGTGTCGG
>NZ_NGFN01000146.1 GCF_002148965.1 Streptomyces swartbergensis
CAGCGACCACCCCCGCGCGTTCCAGGACGGGCAGCTGGCCCGGCGTCGCGGCCAGGGCCGCGCGCGCTCCCTCATAGGCCGTCCGGGCCACCGTCCCGCAGTCACCCTCGGCACCGCAGGCCGCGTCGGCGGCATCGGCAGCGGCCGAGGCGACCGTGAGGACCGTGCCCTCGACGGGGTGGGCCACGGCCTGCCGGGCGGAGTCGGCCGCGTGCCGCAGGGCCAGCCGCAGGCCCCGGCCGTCGGCGTGCGCGCTCTCGCCGCCGGCCTGCGCGGTGCCGCCCTCGGCCAGCACCTGGGACATGCCGCGCAGCAGCTGGGCGAGGATCGTCCCGGAGTTCCCACGGGCACCGATGAGCGCCCCGTGCGCCATCGCCCGGACGGCGTCGGCCAGCGTCGGCCCCTCGGGACCCGACCGCGCCGCGTGCCCCGCGAACACGGCCTCGACCGCCGCCACGGCGGACTCCACGGTCAGATACAGATTCGTGCCGGTGTCCCCGTCCGCCACGGGATAGACGTTGATCGCGTCGATCTCCTCACGCGCCCGCCCCAGCGTCTCGAGTGCGAGACCGCACCAGGTGCGCACCGCGAGAGCATCGAAGAATGTCTGCGGCACCTGCGCCACTGCGCCTCCCTGAGCTGCTGGACGTGGCACGCAGCGTAGACCGCGGGGCGGTGTCCACCGGAAGTGGGCCGGGAGAGGTCCCGGGCCGACCATGGTAGTTTCATTGCACGGGCGCAGTCGTTGTATGCTGCTCCGGTTGCCCGATCCGAATCGGGCCATTCCCCTGGCAGCGCCACCAAGATCCTCTGATCCGGATCCCGGCATGCCGGGATCAACCGTAAGTGCATCTGAAGTCTTTGGAGTGACCCGTGGCTGCCAACTGCGACGTCTGCGGCAAGGGGCCGGGCTTCGGCAACAACATCTCGCACTCGCACCGCCGTACGCCCCGTCGCTGGAACCCGAACATCCAGCGTGTGCGTACCGTGGTGGGCGGGACGCCGAAGCGCGTGAACGCTTGCACCTCGTGCATCAAGGCCGGCAAGGTCTCGCGCTGACGCTCAGCTAGCGCGCGGCCACTGCTGGTTCGCTCAGAGAGCCGGTCCACCTCAGGTGGACCGGCTCTTTGCCGTGTCCTGACGCGGTCATGATGCTCAGGAACCGGCCCGGAACCGCCAGCCGTGATCCACCGGCCCGATCCCCCCGCCGAGCGCGAACCCGGCCGCGATCGCCCCGGTGACGTAACTCTTGGCCGCCGCCACCGCCTCCGGCACCGAGTCCCCCTTCGCCAGCTGCGACACGATCGCGGAGGCCAGCGTGCAGCCCGTGCCGTGGGTGTGCCGGTTGTCGTGGCGAGGCGCCCGCAGCCAGTGCTCCTCGGAGCCGTCGGTGAGCAGGTCCACGGCGTCCCCGGGCAGGTGACCGCCCTTGATCAGCACCCACCGCGGCCCGTACCCGAGCACGGCCGCCGCGGCCCGCCGCAGCTGCTCCTCCGACTCGACGCGCACGCCCGTCAGCTGGGCCACCTCGTCGAGGTTCGGGGTGGCGACCGTCGCCACCGGAAGCAGCTTCGTACGGACGGAGTCCAGCGCGGAGGCGGCGAGCAGGGAGTCGCCGTGCTTGGAGACGCCCACCGGGTCGACGACCGCCGGGGCGTCCGTGCCCGCGATCAACTCGGCCACCGTCTCCACGAGTTCCGCGGAGGCCAGCATCCCGGTCTTGACCGCCTGGACGCCGATGTCGTCGACGACGCTGCGGTACTGGGCCCGCACCGCCTCCACCGGCAGCTCCCAAGCCCCCTGCACGCCGAGGGAGTTCTGCGCGGTCACAGCCGTGAGGACGCTCATGCCGTGCACGCCGAGCGCGAGCATCGTCTTCAGGTCGGCCTGGATGCCCGCGCCGCCGCCCGAGTCGGAGCCCGCCACCGTCAGGACGTTGGGAATCATGAGTCCATGTCCCCGAAGTGGTCCCAGCCGCCCTTGCTGGTCCACGGCGCCCCGTCGACCGTCACCTGGGGCAGCGCCGACGGGTTGAGGACCTCGCCGATGACCTTCCAGCGGGCGGGCAGTTTCACGTCCGGCGGGAAGGTCGCCACGATCGCGTGGTCCTCTCCCCCGGTCAGCACCCACTGCATGGGGTCGACGCCGACGGCCTGCCCGATGTCGTTCATCTGGGAGGGGATGTCGATCGCCCCGGAGCGGATGTCGATGCGGACCTTGCTGGCCTCGGCGATGTGCCCGAGGTCGGCGATCAGCCCGTCGCTCACGTCGCACATGGCGGTCGCCCCGAGCCCGGCGGCGGCCGGACCCGCGTGGTACGGCGGCTCGGGCCGCCGGTGGGCCTCCACGAAGGCGCGCGGCGAGCGGAACCCCCTAGAGAGCACCGCGTACCCGGCCGCGGACCAGCCCAGCCAGCCGGTCACGGCGACGAGGTCGCCGGGCTGGGCGCCCGCCCGCGTCACCGGCTCCTGGTTGCGCAGATCGCCGAGCGCGGTGATCGACACCATGATCGAGTCGCCGCGTACGACGTCACCGCCGACCACGGCGGCGCCCGCCACCTGGCATTCGTCGCGCAGGCCGTCCATCAGCTCGCTCGGCCACGTCACCGGCAGCTCGGCCGGAACGACCAGGCCGAGCAGCAGCGCGGTCGGTACGGCGCCCATGGCGGCGATGTCGGCGAGGTTCTGCGCCGCCGCCTTGCGGCCCACGTCGTAGGCCGTCGACCAGTCGCGGCGGAAGTGCCGGCCCTCCACCAGGATGTCCGTACTGGCCACGACCCGGCGGTCGGGCGCGGCCACCACGGCGGCGTCGTCGCCGGGGCCGACCCGGACCGCCGGGGTGGTGGTCAGACGGGAGGTGAGCTCCCTGATGAGCCCGAACTCACCGAGCTCACCAACAGTGCCCTTCATTGCCTTTCTCCCCTTCTGTCCCTGTCCGTGCCCGGTCGCGAGGCCTCTCGGTCCTCGCTACGGTCGAAGTGACCGTCAAGTTCTGCCGGACCTGCACCCCGGCGCGCAAGACCCGGTCCCCGCAGGTCTCCCCGCGGCGAGCGGCGACGCGATACCGTGGCGTTCCTTTTCCCCACATGATCCTCGTGGCCGCCCTGGAGGTTCCGTGGTACAGGCGTACATCCTGATCCAGACGGAGGTCGGCAAGGCGTCGACCGTCGCCGAGACGATCAGCAAGATTCCTGGAGTCATCCAGGCCGAGGACGTCACAGGACCCTACGACGTGATCGTGCGGGCCCAGGCCGACACCGTCGACGACCTCGGACGCATGGTGGTCGCCAAAGTCCAGCAAGTGGACGGCATCACCCGCACCCTGACCTGCCCGGTCGTCCATCTGTAGCCCCCGTCTACCCTGTGCCGGTGAAGTCTTTCCGTCACCGGCACCGCTCTGTGTTCCGCGTTTTGCTCCGCCTGCCCGCTCTCGCGCTGTTGATCACTGCCGCGGGCTGCTCCTCGGCAGACGACAGCGCGTCGGCGGCGGTTCCCAGTCCGGACGCGAAGGTCGCGGAACTGTGCCGCAACCTGGACAAGGTACTGCCCGCGAAGGTGGACGGAGAGCGTCGCGAGGATCCCGAGCCCGCGTCGGCGCTGACGGCGGGCTGGGGCAGCCCGGCGATCATACTTCGCTGCGGTGTGCCGCAGCCGCCGAAGATGGTCGACCCGAAGGTGGCCGACGGGCATGATCCGGATGCGGTCGCGGGGGGTGTGAACGGGGTCGACTGGCTGATGGAGAAGCAGGACGACGGGGGGTACCGGTTCACCTCGGCGAACCGTGAGGCCTATGTCGAGGTGACAGTGCCGGAGGGTGTGGACAGCTCGGGGGCCCTGATCGATCTGGCGTCGGCCGTGAAGAAGGCGATCCCCGAGGGGATCGCCTGAGTGCCGTGGGGTCGGACGGTGTCCTGAGACCGGCTAGCGAAGACCCGTCGAACGGCGAAGCGCCGCCTGCACCAGCCGGTCCACCAGCTCCGGGTAGCTCACCCCGCTCGCCTGCCACATCTGCGGGTACATCGAGATGGGCGTGAAGCCGGGCATCGTGTTGATCTCGTTGATCACGAACTCGCCGTCCTCGGTGAGGAAGAAGTCCGCGCGGACCAGGCCCTCGCAGGACACCGCCTCGAACGCGTCGACCGCCAAGCGCTGGACCTCCGCCGTCTCCTGTGGCGTCAGGGGCGCCGGCACGATCCCCGGCGTCGAGTCGATGTACTTGGCCTCGAAGTCGTAGTACGCGTGCGCCTCTGGCGAGGGGATCTCGGCGGGGGCGGAGGCCCGCGGGCCGTCCTCGAACTCCAGGACGCCGCACTCGATCTCGCGGCCGCGCAGCGCGGCCTCCACGAGGATCTTCGGGTCGTGCCGCTGGGCCTCGGCGATCGCCTCGTCGAGGCCGGAGAGGTCGTCGACCTTGGTGATGCCGATCGACGAACCGGCGCGCGCGGGCTTCACGAACAGCGGCCAGCCATGCTCGCCGGCGAAGTCGACGATCTTCTTGCGGGCGGCCGACTCGTCCTGCTGCCACTCGCGGGGCCGGATCACCAGGTACGGGCCCACCTTCAGCCCGAACGAGGTGAACACCCGCTTCATGTACTCCTTGTCCTGGCCCACGGCCGAGGCGAGCACGCCCGAGCCCACGTAGGGGACGCCGGAGAGCTCCAGGAGGCCCTGGAGGGTGCCGTCCTCGCCGTAGGGGCCGTGCAGCACCGGGAAGACCACGTCGACCTCGCCGAGCGCCTTGGGGACCGATCCCGGCTCGCTGTAGACGACTTCGCGGTTGGCGGGGTCGACCGGGAGGATCACTCCGCCCTCGCCGGACTCGGCGAGCAGGTCGACGCTCGGCTGGCGCCGGTCGATGATCGCCATCCGCTCCGGTTCGTCCGCCGTGAGCGCCCAACGGCCGTCCTGGGTGATGCCGATCGGCAGGACGTCGTACTTCGTCCGGTCGATGGCCTTGAGGACGGCGCCGGCGGTGACCACGGAGATCCCGTGTTCGGAGCTGCGCCCGCCGAACACGACGGCCACACGCGGCTTGCGAGGCGGCTGCTCGGGGCTCTGGGGGAGGTTCTCGGTGCTCATATCGCGTTGAGAGTACCCGTTGGTAGGGCCCGGATACAGCGCCCGCGGGCCCGCGTCGCTCAGCGTCGTTCCGGCTTCGCGCTGCGCGACATCAGCTCCTTGAGGGCCACCACAGGAGGCTTGCCCTCGTGCACGATGCCGACGACCGTCTCCGTGATGGGCATGTCGACGCCGTGCCGGCGGGCCAGATCCAGCACCGACTCGCAGGACTTGACGCCCTCGGCGGTCTGCTTGGTGACCGCGATGGTCTCCTGGAGCGTCATGCCCTTGCCGAGGTTGGTGCCGAAGGTGTGGTTGCGGGACAGCGGCGAGGAGCAGGTGGCCACCAGGTCGCCCAGGCCCGCGAGTCCGGAGAAGGTCAGCGGGTCGGCACCGAGGGCGATGCCGAGCCGGGTGGTCTCGGCGAGACCGCGGGTGATGAGCGAGCCCTTGGCGTTGTCGCCGAGCCCCATGCCGTCCGCGATGCCGACGGCCAGGCCGATGACGTTCTTGACCGCGCCGCCGAGTTCGCAGCCGACGACGTCGGTGTTGGTGTACGGGCGGAAGTACGGCGTGTGGCAGGCGACCTGGAGCCGCTGGGCGACGGCCTCGTCGGTGCAGGCGACCACGGCGGCGGCCGGCATCCGCGCGGCGATCTCGCGGGCCAGGTTGGGTCCGGTCACCACCGCGATGCGGTCCTGGCCGACCTTGGCGACGTCGTCGATGACCTCGCTCATCCGCATCGCGGAGCCGAGTTCGACGCCCTTCATCAGCGACACGAGGACCGTGCCGGGGGCCAGCAGCGGGGACCAGTCGGCGAGGTTGCCGCGCAGGGTCTGCGAGGGCACCGAGAGGACCGTGAAGTCGGCGTCCGCGGCGGCTTCCGCGGCATCCGTGGTGGCCCGCACGTTCTCCGGGAGTTCGACGCCCGGGAAGTAGTCGGGATTGGTGCGGGTGGAGTTGATCGCCTCCACGACCTCCGGGCGGCGTCCCCACAGGGTGACCTCGCACCCGGCGTCGGCGAGCACCATGCCGAAGGCCGTGCCCCACGAACCGGCGCTCAGGACCGCCGCCTTGACCGGCTTGCTCACTTGCCCAGCCCCTCTTCCTGTGCCGACTGCGCCGGCTGTGCCGGCTGCACCTGCGATGCCGCCTGCTGCACGCCCCGCTGTGTCTGCGCCTGGGTGCGGCGCCGCTGTTCGATCCGCTCCCGGCGCGGGTCGTAGGGCGTCTCGGGCGCCTCATCGCCGCGGATCTCCTCCAGCTGGCGGGTGATGGCGGCCATGATGACCTCCGTGGCCTCCTTCAGGAGCTCCGCGGTCATCTCCCGGTCGTAGAACCGCGTGAGGTCCACCGGCGGTCCGGCGAGCACGCGGTGCGTCTTGCGCGGCAGAAGGTGCGGCTTCTTCGCGTACGGCGGCAGCAGTTCGTTGCAGCCCCACTGGGCGACGGGAATCACCGGGCACTTGGTCCGGAGGGCGACGCGGGCGGCCCCGGTCTTGCCGGTCATGGGCCAGCCCGCCGGGTCGCGGGTGAGGGTGCCCTCGGGATAGAAGGCGACGCATTCCCCGCGGTCCACGGCGTCGATCGCGGCCCGGAAGGCGCTCAGCGCGTCCGTGCTCTCGCGGTAGACGGGAATCTGCCCGGTGCCGCGCATCGCGGCACCGACGAATCCCTTCTTGAAAAGCGCGCTCTTCGCGAGGAATCGCGGGACGCGCCCGGTGTTGTACTGAAAGTGCGCGTAAGCGAAGGGGTCGATATGCGAATTGTGGTTCACCGCGGTGATAAATCCGCCCTCGGCCGGAATGTGCTCCATTCCGCGCCAGTCCCGCTTGAGCAGAACCACCAGCGGCGGTTTGCAGATCACCGCAGCGAGGCGGTACCAGAAGCCGATTCTGCGGCGGGGCACGCGGACACCTTCCTCTAGGGCCTGATGCGGAGGCCACGGGGGGCCGCACAAGTGTCGCCCCAGGCCGCCGGTCTGTCGAGAACACCGTACGCCCCGACATGCCGGGCGCCGTCGGCCCCGGGTGACAATGACCGCGACAAGAGAGGGACGGAACACCTGTGCAGTGGACCTTGGTCGTACCCCTGAAGCCCCTGGCCCAGGCCAAGAGCAGGCTTGCGGACACCGCGGACGACGGGCTGCGGCCGGACCTGGCGCTCGCCTTCGCCCAGGACACGGTGGCGGCCGCGCTGGCGTGCCCGGCGGTACGGGATGTGGCAGTCGTCACGGACGACGCCCGGGCGGGCCGCGAGCTGGCCGCGCTGGGCGCCGCGATCATCCCCGACGAGCCGGGAAGCGGCCTCAACGCCGCCCTCGCACACGCGGCGGCGGCCGTACGCTCCGCACGTCCCGAAAGTTCGGTGGCCGCGCTCAACGCCGACCTGCCGGCGCTGCGCCCGCCGGAATTGGCCCGGGTACTCGACGGCGCCGCTGAATTCCCGCGCGCTTTTCTCCCGGACGCGGCCGAAATCGGTACGACTCTGCTGGCCGCCGCCCCTGGCCGGCCATTGTTCCCGGCTTTCGGTGTCGATTCCCGGGCCCGGCACCGCGCCTCCGGGGCCGTGGAACTGTCGCTCGCCGCCGTGGATTCGGTACGCCAGGACGTGGACACCGGCGACGACCTGCGCACCGCGCTGGCCCTCGGAGTCGGCCCTCATACGGCCGCGGCCGCCGCGCGGTTGCTGATACCCGGGCAGTAGGCTGCGGCCATGCAGGCGACCGCGTACACGTACGACCCCGAAAGCCGCAGTGGGCAAGTCCTCCTGGACGACGGCACCCCGGTGCCCTTCGACGCTGCGGCGTTCGACGCGGGCGGCTTGAGGCTGCTGCGCCCGGGACAGCGGGTGCGGATCGAGGTGGAAGGCGCGAAGGAGGATCTCCGGATCACTCTGGTGACCCTGCAGACCCTCTGATCACTCCCTGAACACACCGCGGGCCGGACTCCGTACGGAGTCCGGCCCGGCGCGTGAGTTCCCCAGCGCCCCTACTTCTTGCGGGCGGTGGTCTTCTTCGCGGTGGTCGTGCGCGCCGTCGACTTCTTGGCGGGCGCCTTCTTGGCGGTCGCCTTCTTCGCCGGTGCCTTCTTGGCGGTGGTCTTCTTCGCGGCGGTGGTCTTGGCCGTCGTGGTCTTGGCCGGAGCCTTCTTCGCCGTGGTCTTCTTCGCGGCCGCCGTCTTGGTGGTGGCCTTCTTCGCAGGAGCCTTCTTCGCCGTGGCCTTCTTCGCGGCCGCCGTCTTGGCGGTCGCCTTCTTCGCGGCGGCCTTCTTGACCGTCGCGCCGGCGCCGCCGGTCAGGCTGCCCTTCGGAGCCTTCTTGACGGAGACCTCGCCGCCGCGCGGCAGCTTCTTCGAGCCGCTGACCAGGTCCTTGAAGCCCTGGCCCGCGCGGAAGCGCGGAACGGAGGTCTTCTTGACCCGAACCCGCTCGCCCGTCTGGGGGTTACGGGCGTAGCGGGCCGGACGGTCGACCTTCTCGAAGGAACCGAAGCCGGTGACGGAGACCCTCTCACCTGCGACGACCGCGCGGACGATGGCGTCCAGTACATGGTCGACAGCGTCGGCGGCCTGCTGTCGGCCGCCCATCTTGTCGGCAATCGCTTCTACGAGCTGCGCCTTGTTCACGTCTTCCCCTTCGGAGACATCGCCAGAACGAAAGTGTTCAAGCTTTTTCGCACGTTAGGCAGATATATACCGCAAATCAAACACGAAACGGGCTTATCACCCTTGTGCCGCAGCGAACTCGACGGTGTCGTCCGGTTCAGCGTTCCTCGTCGGGGAGACGTCCCTCGTCGAGGTCCGCGGTGAACCGATCCAGCCGCCTTGCCGCGTCGGCGAGATCGTGCTTGGCCGCGGCCGTAATGACCAGCAGCTTCCGGGTCAGCGCCATCCGTACGCCCTCCGGGACTTGCAGTGCGCGCACTCTTGCGTGCGCTTCCTTGAGTTGGCCCGCGACTGCCGTATAGAGCTCGAGTTGGCCGTCGTGTTCCATGCACAGATTGTGCCATCTGGGGCGAGTTGTCGCCTGCGCAGGGGACAACTGCCGCCTCAAACGGTCTTCCGGGCGCACACGGAAGTCACGGCTGTACATCTCGCGTACCCCAACAACCACCGGCTTAACGTGGGAAGTTGAGTGCCCGGCTCAGGGTCGGCAGGGCCGTTCGGGTGCAGAAAAGGCTGTACCCCCGATCGGGCTGATCGGGGGTACACAGGGGTGTTGCGGTGGCCGAAAGTCGCCTTGTTCAGCGGCGGCGGACCGTGCTCCGGATCAGACCGGCAGCGTCCGCGGCTTGAACGACGGGCGCTTCGCCTCGTACGCGGAGATGTCCTCCTCGTTCTGGAGGGTGATCGAGATGTCGTCGAGGCCGTTCAGCAACCGCCAGCGGGCGTTCTCGTCCAGCTCGAAGGAGGCGGTGATGCCCTCGGCGCGGACCTCGCGGGCGACCAGGTCGACGGTGATCTCGGCCTGCGGGTCCTTCTCGGTGAGTTCCCACAGCGCGTCCACGATCTTCTGCTCCAGAACGACCGTGAGCAGGCCGTTCTTGAGCGAGTTGCCGCGGAAGATGTCGGCGAAGCGGGAGGAGATCACGGCCTTGAAGCCGTAGTTCTGAAGTGCCCAGACGGCGTGCTCGCGGGAGGAGCCGGTGCCGAAGTCGGGTCCGGCGACCAGGACGGTCGCGCCCTGCCGCTCGGGCTGGTTGAGGATGAAGGACTCATCCTTGCGCCAGGCCTCGAACAGCCCGTCCTCGAACCCGTCCCGCGTGACCTTCTTGAGCCAGTGGGCGGGGATGATCTGGTCGGTGTCGACGTTGCTGCGGCGCAGCGGGACGGCCCGGCCGGTGTGGGTGGTGAAGGCTTCCATGATTCTCAGACTCCAGCGGGCGTACGGGTGTCGGCGTCGGCCAGGTCGGCCGGGGAGGCCAGGTGGCCAAGGACGGCGGTGGCGGCCGCGACCTGCGGCGACACCAGGTGCGTACGACCGCCCTTGCCCTGCCGGCCCTCGAAGTTGCGGTTGGAGGTGGACGCGGAGCGCTCCCCCGGGGCCAGCTGGTCGGGGTTCATGCCCAGACACATCGAGCAGCCCGCGTGCCGCCACTCGGCACCGGCGTCCTTGAAGACGACGTCCAGCCCCTCGGAGACGGCCTGCAGACCCACCCGCGCGGAGCCCGGGACGACCAGCATCCGTACGCCGTCGGCGACTTTGCGGCCCTTGATCAGCTCGGCGGCGGCGCGCAGGTCCTCGATGCGGCCGTTGGTGCAGGAGCCTACGAAGACGGTGTCCACCTTGATGGAGCGCAGCGGCTGGCCGGCCTCCAACCCCATGTATTCCAGGGCCTTTTCGGCGGCGTAGCGCTCCGATGCGTCTTCGTACGAAGCAGGGTCGGGGACGGACGCCGAAAGCGGTGCGCCCTGGCCGGGGTTGGTGCCCCAGGTGACGAACGGCGACAGTTCGGCGGCGTCGATGACGACCTCGGCGTCGAACTCGGCGTCCTCGTCGGTCCTCAGCGTCTTCCAGTACTCGACGGCCGCGTCCCAGTCCGCGCCCTCGGGGGCGTGCGGGCGGCCCTTGAGGTACGCGAAGGTGGTCTCGTCCGGGGCGATCATGCCCGCGCGGGCGCCGGCCTCGATCGACATGTTGCAGATGGTCATCCGCGCTTCCATCGACAGCTTCTCGATGGCCTCGCCCCGGTACTCCAGGACGTAGCCCTGGCCGCCGCCGGTGCCGATCCGGGCGATGATCGCCAGGATCAGGTCCTTGGCGGTGACGCCCTCGGGCAGTTCGCCGTCGACCGTGATCGCCATGGTCTTCGGGCGGGACATCGGCAGCGTCTGGGTGGCCAGCACGTGCTCCACCTGGGAGGTGCCGATGCCGAACGCCAGCGCGCCGAAAGCACCGTGCGTGGAGGTGTGGGAGTCGCCGCAGACCACCGTCATGCCGGGCTGGGTCAGGCCGAGCTGCGGACCGACGACGTGCACGACGCCCTGCTCGACGTCGCCCAGCGGGTGCAGCCGCACGCCGAAGTCGGCGGCGTTCTTGCGCAGCGTCTCCAGCTGGATCCGGGAGACCGGGTCCGCGATCGGCTTGTCGATGTCGAGGGTGGGGGTGTTGTGGTCCTCGGTCGCGATGGTGAGGTCGAGGCGCCGCACCGTGCGGCCGCTCTTGCGGAGGCCGTCGAAGGCCTGCGGGCTGGTCACCTCGTGCAGCAGGTGCAGATCGATGAAGAGAAGGTCGGGCTCGCCCTCCGCGCGCCGGACGACATGGTCGTCCCAGACTTTCTCCGCGAGTGTCCTACCCATCGCTGTTCCCTCCGGTCGACGACGCTCCGCCGACCCAACTAGAGATCTTGAAGAGGCGGGCCCGCGCCCCTGCGTTCCCGGGCAACCGCCGCCAGGCCCGTACGTCACGGGCCGCTGTGACTTCGTGTCTTCCAGGGTGGCGGGTTCCACGAGAATTTGAACTTGCGTTTCACAGAGTGAGACGCGAGTATCGTTTCATGGACAACAGTAGCGGCGTCGGCGTTCTGGACAAGGCGGCCCTCGTCCTGAGCGCTCTGGAGTCCGGTCCGGCCACCCTCGCGGGCCTGGTCGGCGCCACCGGACTGGCACGACCCACGGCCCACCGCCTGGCCGTGGCGCTGGAACACCACCGCATGGTGGCGCGCGACATGCAGGGCCGTTTCATTCTCGGCCCTCGCCTGGCAGAACTGGCCGCGGCCGCGGGCGAGGACCGTCTCCTCGCCACCGCGGGCCCGGTGCTCACCCACCTCCGTGACGTCACGGGTGAGAGCGCGCAGCTCTACCGTCGCCAGGGCGACATGCGCATCTGCGTCGCCGCGGCGGAGCGTCTGTCCGGACTGCGGGACACGGTCCCGGTCGGGTCGACGCTCACGATGAAGGCCGGCTCCTCGGCGCAGATCCTGCTGGCCTGGGAGGAGCCGGAGCGGCTGCACCGCGGCCTCCAGGGCGCGCGCTTCACGGCGACTGCCCTGTCGGGCGTACGGCGCCGGGGCTGGGCCCAGTCGATCGGCGAGCGCGAGCCGGGGGTCGCGTCCGTCTCCGCGCCGGTGCGGGGCCCTTCCAACCGCGTGGTGGCCGCCGTGTCGGTGTCCGGGCCGATCGAGCGGTTGACGCGTCACCCGGGCCGGATGCACGCGCAGGCTGTGATCGATGCGGCCGGGCGCCTCTCCGAGGCGTTGCGGCGTACCGGCTGACCGACAGAGCGCTTCGGGGAGGGTCGGCCTCAACGCCGCGGCAGGCTTTCCCCGACCAGGCGCCGTGACAGGGGCGGTTTCATCGTCGAGTGCGGGTCAGCAGTGGTTGCTCGCGCAGTTCCCCGCGCCCCAGGAACAGAAGGGCCCTCCACCGAAGTGGAGGGCCTCTTCTCGTACGTACCCCCGACCGGATTCGAACCGGCGCTACCGCCTTGAGAGGGCGGCGTGCTAGGCCGCTACACAACGGGGGCCTGGACACTGCGTTTCCGCAGGTCCGAGCTGGTCTACCTGGACTCGAACCAAGACTAACTGAACCAGAATCAGTCGTGCTGCCAATTACACCATAGACCAATGCGGTTTAGACCAGTCAGTACCCCCGACCGGATTCGAACCGGCGCTACCGCCTTGAGAGGGCGGCGTGCTAGGCCGCTACACAACGGGGGCCCTAGCAGTCCCGAGATGATCGTCGATCTTTCGGAACCAGTACCCCCGACCGGATTCGAACCGGCGCTACTGCCTTGAGAGGGCAGCGTGCTAGGCCGCTACACAACGGGGGCTTGCGGATCGGAATCCGCTGGTGCAGATGAGCTCTGCGAGCTGGCCTACCTGGACTCGAACCAAGACTAACTGAACCAGAATCAGTCGTGCTGCCAATTACACCATAGGCCACTGGAACACAAGCCCCGGAGGGGGATTTTGTTCTAGCAGTGCGCCTGGGATTCCTGCCTTCCGGCCTGCTCCCTGCGGCGCAGGAAGAACATTACCCGAAGGTGGACGGGGCTCCAAAACGACTATCCGCGCCGAGTAAAGACGGCAGTTCGGCGAGGGAGGCGATGCGGTGCGGCCCGACGGGCGGGTCGATCGTGGCGTACGCACCCCCGCGGTCGATCCACACCGACAGCAGCCCGGCGTCGGCGGCACCCCGCCCGTCGATCTCCGGGTGGTCGCCGACGTAGGCGACCTGGTGAGGGGCCAGGCCCAGGGACTCGCAGGCCGCGAGGAACGCCCCGGCCTCGGGTTTCGAGACGCCGAGCTCGGCCGCGCACAGGATGCTCTCGAAGCGGTCGTGGACGCCGAGGACGCGCAGCTTGCGGTCCTGGACGTGGAGGCTGGAGTTGGAGAGCACGGCGTGCCGGTGGCTGGCGGCGAGGGCGTCGAGGACGGGCAGGACGTCCGGGAAGAGAGCCCAGGCCGTCTCGTAGTGGGTGATGTACCGCTGGAACCACGCGTCGGCCTCGGCATCGGTGAGCTCCTGGCCGAGGAACACCCGTACGCGGTCGCGCCGCTGCTCCTCGAAGGTGGCCTCACCGGCCGCGAAGCGCGCCCATTGCGCGTCGGTGATCTCCCGCCAGCGGGTGATGGCCTGCTCGACGGTGTCGTAGTCGTCGAGCAGGCCCTCGGCCGTCAGGTGGGCGCGCATGCCGAGGCGGTCGGCGGTGGTGTAGTCGAAGAGGGTGTCGTCGACGTCCCAGACCACGGCGTGGATCCTCATGGTCGGACCGTACCCACTGCCGGGTGCTCTCAGCCCAGGGTCATCGTGCCGGAGAGCGTGAGGTCCGGGCCCCCGGCCGTCGCGGGGGTGGGCGGTGGGCGGTGGTCAACAGTTCATGAGGTTGCCGGGAAATCGGAGCTGGGTGGACACCGGATGCCGTGGCGTGGTGGTCCCGGAGATCTTCGACGAGAGCCACTACCTGGTGGACGAGATCGACGCCTGAGGACAGGCGAAGGGCGGCGCCCCGATCGGACACCGCCCTCGTCGTGCGTGCGTTTCGCCGTGTGCGCGTTACGCGGCCAGCTTCGCCAGTGCCGCGTCGATGCGGGCCAGGGTCTTCTCCTTGCCCAGGACCTCCAGCGACTCGAACAGCGGCAGGCCGACCGTGCGGCCGGTGACGGCGACACGGACCGGGGCCTGGGCCTTGCCGAGCTTGAGGCCGTGGGCCTCGCCGGCGGCCAGGACGGCCTCCTTCAGCGACTCGGCGGAGGTCCAGTCGGCCGCCTCCAGCTTCTCCCGGGCGGTCCGCAGCAGGGCGTCCGAGCCCTCCTTCATGGCCTTCGTCCAGCTGGCCTCGTCCTTCACCGGCTCCGGCAGGAAGAGGAAGTCGACGTTGTCGGTGATCTCGGAGAGCACCTTGAGGCGGGTCTGGGCGTGCGGGGCGATGGCCTGCCACTTGGCCTCGTCGAAGGCCTCAGGGGCCCAGGGGGCGAACGGCGCCTGGAGCCACGGACGGCAGCGCTCCGTGAAGTCCTTCACGTCCAGCATGCGGATGTGGTCGCCGTTGATGGCCTCGCACTTCTTCAGGTCGAAGCGGGCCGGGTTGGGGTTGACGTCCGCGATGTCGAAGGCCGCGATCATCTCGTCCATCGTGAAGACGTCCTGGTCGGCCGAGAGGGACCAGCCGAGCAGCGAGAGGTAGTTGAGCAGGCCCTCGGGGAGGAAGCCGCGCTCGCGGTAGAGGTTGAGGGACGACTGCGGGTCGCGCTTGGAGAGCTTCTTGTTGCCCTCGCCCATCACGTACGGCAGGTGGCCGAAGGAGGGGATCTGCTGGGCGATGCCCAGCTCGATCAGCGCCTTGTACAGGGCGATCTGGCGCGGGGTGGAGGAGAGCAGATCCTCGCCGCGCAGGACGTGGGTGATCTCCATCAGGGCGTCGTCGACCGGGTTGACCAGCGTGTAGAGCGGGGCGCCGTTGGCGCGGACGATGCCGTAGTCCGGGACGTTCTCCGGGGTGAAGGTCAGCTCGCCGCGGACCAGGTCGGTGAAGGTGATCGTCTCGTCGGGCATGCGGAAGCGGACGATCGGCTCCCGGCCCTGGGCCTTGTACTCGGCGACCTGGGCGTCGGTCAGCTCCCGGCAGTGGCCGTCGTAGCCGGAGGGCTTGCCGGCGGCGCGGGCGGCCTCGCGGCGGGTGTCCAGCTCCTCCTGGGAGCAGTAGCAGCGGTAGGCGTGGCCGGCGTCCAGGAGCTTGGCCGCGACGTCCTTGTAGAGGTCCATGCGCTGCGACTGGCGGTACGGCGCGTGCGGGCCGCCGACCTCGGGGCCCTCGTCCCAGTCGAAGCCCAGCCAGCGCATCGAGTCGAGCAGCTGGGTGTACGACTCCTCCGAGTCGCGGGCCGCGTCGGTGTCCTCGATGCGGAAGACCAGGGTGCCCTGGTGGTGCTTGGCGAACGCCCAGTTGAACAGGGCGGTGCGCACCAGGCCCACGTGCGGGTTACCGGTGGGCGACGGGCAGAAACGGACGCGTACGGGGGAGCCGGGTGCGCTAGCCACGCTTGACAACCTTGTTGGTGAGAGTGCCGATGCCTTCGATGGTGACGGCGACCTCGTCGCCGACGTTCAGGGGGCCGACCCCAGCCGGGGTGCCCGTGAGGATCACGTCGCCGGGGAGCAGCGTCATGGCCTCGGAGATGTTGACGATCAGGTCCTCGATGGAGTGGATCATCTCGCTGGTGCGGCCCAGCTGGCGCTGCTGGCCGTTGACCGTGAGCTGGATGGTCAGGTCGCTCGCGTCCAGCTCCGTCTCCACCCAGGGACCGAGGGGGCACGAGGTGTCGAAGCCCTTGGCCCGCGCCCACTGCTTCTCACGCTTCTGGACGTCGCGTGCGGTGATGTCGTTGGCGCAGGTGTAGCCGAAGATCACGTCCTTGACGCGCTCGCGCGGGACCTCGCGGCACATCCGGCCGATGACCACGGCCAGCTCGGCCTCGTGGTGCACCTCCTGGGAGAAGGAGGGGTACTGGATCTCGTCGCCGGGGCCGATCACCGAGGTGGACGGCTTGAAGAAGGCGAAGGGGGCCTGCGGGACCTCGTGGCCCAGTTCCCTCGCGTGCTCCGCGTAGTTGCGGCCGAAGGCCACGACCTTGTTGGGCAGCACCGGGGGCAGCAGCCTCACCTTGCCGACCGGCACCTTCGTGCCGGAGAGCTCGAAGTCCGCGAACGGGATGCCCTTGATGATGTCCAGGACGAGCTCGTCCTGCTTCTCGCCCTCGATGGCGCCGAAGGCGACGTTCCCGTCGATGGAGAATCTGGCGATGCGCACGGGATGCTTGGCCCCTTGACTGAAGCGGCTGGAGTCTGACGCTCCAGGCTAACGCGGGGAAGGGTCCGCGCCGCGCGCATCACGAAGGGGCGCCCCGTCGCCGGGACGCCCCTATCGATGCCGATGTCCCGCCGCCGTGAGCATCCGGCGGCCGGTGCGCGTACTCCCTGGTGTCACTCCGCGGCAGCGGCGGCCGCGACGGGGACCTCGGTGAGGATGGTGCGCTTGGGGTTGGCAGTCTGGGTGGGGAGTTCGACGCGGTGCTCCGGCTGTTCCGGCGTCTGCAGTTCGTCGGCGTCGTCCAGGTGCGCCAGCGTCGTGCGTCGCGGGTTGGCGATCTTGTGGAACATCGTCGTCGTCTTCACTGTTTACTTGACCCTGTTCTGTGACGGGCACCGGAGGGCGCGTACGACCCTGCACCGGCGCGGGTTGTCGGTTCTGCCATCTCTGTAAAGCGTCAGGCTAAACATGGGATTCCCGGCGCAATCGCGGGGATCTCATGATCAGCATGTGAGTTTTCTCACGAATCAGGGGGCGAATCGGTCAATCCGGGCTTGCGCCTTGCCCCAACGAAACGGACATTGACCCCCTGAACCCCCCATTCCGCTGCTGATCATGGCGACTGGGACACCCATGGCGCCTCGGCGACTCGCGGGCATACGTCCGAAATGGACTAACCCGCTTTCTACGTCCGGTGATTCGGCACTCACGTGGTGTCACCTATGTCACGGCCTGGCCTACGAGCCTTGTTGGAGATCCTGTGCTGTGCTGGAATGCCACGGACCGCCGCAGGATCGAGCCGGCGCACAGGGGGCGCACAGACGCGCCGAGTGGCGGTGAGAAGGGGGAGCCAGCGCCGGTCACTCAAGACCACCACGGGGGCGTACTCAGGGCGTCCCCAGAACGCCGACACCGTGCCCCACCGTTCACGCGATGGGGCGCCTGGTCCAGAGGTTGCGACGCTAGTGCAGGGACGTTTCAAGAGGGATGGCAGCGCTTCGGCGGAGCCGGAGCCGCACGGCGGGACCAACCGAGGTCCCTCGGCCCAGCACGCCCAGAACCAGGGCCCGGCGGGTGACGGCGGGGAACGCCCCGGGCGCCCCGGCGCGTCGGCCCCCACGGGGTCCGCGAGCCCGGCTCCGCCCCTGAAGCCGCCGGCCGGCCCGTCCGGCCCCGGCCCGCGAATAGCCCTGCGCAACTGGCGCATCTCCACCCGTCTGGTCTCGCTGCTCGCCCTCCCGGTGGTCGCGGCCACCTCGCTCGGCGCGCTGCGTATCAACCAGTCCATGGACGACATCCAGCAGCTCGACAACATGAAGCTGCTGACGGACATGACCAAGCAGGCCACCGAGCTGTCCGCCGCCCTCCAGGAGGAGCGCGACCAGTCGGCCGGCCCGCTGGCGCACGGCGGCAAGGCCACCGACTTCACGGTCAAGGGCCTGCGCGAGAAGACCGACCGGGCGCGGAAGAACTTCCTCGACAGTTCCGAGCAGATCGACACCGCCAGCAAGGACGGCAACCTCAAGGGCGTCCGCGAGTACCTCATCCAGCTCGCCGGCGAGCTGGGCGACCTGGAGCAGATCCGCAAGGGCGCCTACGCCTCCGAGGACAACTCCACGCAGACGATCGAGGCGTACCACCGTCTGATCGAGAACCTGATCGACCTCTCCCAGGACATGGCCGAGGCGACCAGCAACCCGGACATGATCCAGCGCACGCGTGCGCTCGCGGCGTTCTCCTCCGCCAAGGAGTACTCCTCGATCCAGCGCGCGGCCCTCGCGGCGGCGCTGCCCGCGAGCAACACCACGACCGGCAAGCTCTCGCCGAACGACCGGCTCTACGCCGAGTCAGCCCTGGAGAGCCAGAAGTCCGAGATCCGCAGCTTCAAGAGCATCTACGGCGAGGACGCCGCCGCCGAGCTGCTCAAGCCCATCGAGGACGGCGGCAACTCCACGATCAAGGCCACCGACACCTACGCGGGTCGTGCCCTGGTCTCCGCGAGCGGACTCGCACAGCAGGACAAGCGGTCCTACCGCGACTGGCTGGACGACAGCTCCACCAAGATCCAGCAGATGAAGAACATCGAGCACACGCTGCTCGAGGAAATGGAACAGAAGGCCCGCGAGCTGCGCAGCGCCACCGAGCGCGACGCGATCATCTCCGGTGCCCTGATCCTCATCGTGCTCGGTGTGTCGCTGGTCGGCGCCTTCGTCGTGGCCCGCTCCATGATCCGCTCGCTGCGCCGCCTGGAGGAGACCGCCACCAGGGTCGCCTCCGACCGGCTGCCCGAGCTGGTCAAGCAGCTGTCCGAGTCCGACCCGCAGGACGTCGACACGTCCGTGGAGTCGGTCGGTGTGCACTCCCGGGACGAGATCGGCCGGGTGGCCGCGGCCTTCGACGACGTGCACCGCGAGGCGGTCCGCCTCGCCGCCGAGCAGGCCCTGCTGCGGGGCAACGTCAACGCGATGTTCACCAACCTCTCGCGCCGCTCCCAGGGCCTCATCCAGCGTCAGCTGTCGCTGATCTCCGAACTGGAGTCCCGCGAGGCCGACCCGGACCAGCTGTCCTCCCTGTTCAAGCTCGACCACCTCGCGACCCGCATGCGCCGTAACGGTGAGAACCTGCTCGTTCTCGCCGGTGAGGAGCCCGGCCGCCGGTGGACCCGTCCGGTCCCGCTGGTCGACGTGCTGCGTGCCGCCGCGTCCGAGGTGGAGCAGTACGAGCGCATCGAGCTGGCCTCCGTGCCGACCACCGAAGTGGCCGGCCGCGTGGTCAACGACCTCGTGCACCTGCTCGCCGAGCTGCTGGAGAACGCGACCTCGTTCTCCTCGCCGCAGACCAAGGTCAAGGTCACCGGTCACGCCCTGCCCGACGGCCGGGTGCTGATCGAGATCCACGACACCGGTATCGGCCTGTCGCCGGAGGACCTGGCGGCGATCAACGAGCGGCTCGCCTCTCCCCCGACGGTGGACGTCTCCGTCTCCCGCCGCATGGGTCTGTTCGTGGTCGGCCGGCTGTCGCAGCGGCACGGCATCCGCATCCAGCTGCGCCCGTCCGACTCCGGTGGTACGACCGCGCTGGTCATGCTGCCCGTCGACGTCGCCCAGGGCGGCAGGAAGCCCCAGCCCAAGCAGGGCGGTCAGCCGCCGCAGGTCGGCGGTGGCGGCCCGGCCGCCGCGCAGGCCGCCGCCGGTGCGGCAGCGGCCCGGCGTGCCGCCGGTGCCGGCCAGGGCGGTGGCGCCCTCGGAGCCGGCGCGTCCGGTGGTGGCTTCGGTGGCGGTGCGTCGTCCGGCGGTGGCCGGCTCGCCGCCGGCCAGGGTCCGCGGGCCGCACTGCCCGGGCGGGACGCGGACGGTGGCCGTCCGGGCGGAGGGCGCGGACCGCAGGGTCCCGACAACTCCCCGTCGTTGTTCGAGCAGAGCGCTCCGCCCGCGCCGCCGCAGGGCCGTCCGGCCGAGGCCGGATTCGGTCAGGCGCCGGGTGCCCCGCAGGGTTTGCAGGCCGCGGGTACCAACGGGCCGCAGGGCCAGGGCCGGGGCCGGCACCGCCCGGGCAACGCCGAGCAGGGCCAGGGCCGTCGGCCGCAGCTGCCGCCGCGCGGCGGTCCCCGGGCCGAGCTGCCCGGCGGTGACTCGCAGCCCCGCGTGCCGAGCTGGAGCGACGAGAACGCCCAGCCGCCGGTGCCGCGTGCCTCGCTGGACACCCCGCGCGGGCACGAGGAGCCGGACGTCTCCCGTACCTCTGCCATGCCGCGGATCGACGACCGCCAGGGCCCGGGCTCGACGGCGGAGATCCCGGCCGTCCCGCGCGACGACGACCGGCAGGGCCCCGGCTCTCCGGCCGACCACGGCACGGGCGGCCCCCAGCACTCGGACCGTTTCGCCCCTCCCGGCACGGACGGCTCGCAGGGTTCGGGCCAGTTCGTCCGCCCGGACGTCTTCGGCACTACGGCCGGCCGCCGCGACCCTTCGTCCACGACGGGCCAGTACCCGGCTGGGCAGTCCTACGACAACGGCTCCACGGGCCAGTACCCGGCTCCGCAGTCCTACGACAACGGCTCGACCGGCCAGTACCCCGCACCGCGCCAGGACAACGGCTCCACGGGCCAGTACCCGGCTCCGCAGTCCTACGACAACGGCT
>NZ_NGFN01000147.1 GCF_002148965.1 Streptomyces swartbergensis
GCCCCACCACCAGCGGCACACCCCCACGCCGCCGCAGCAGGAACACGACCAGGGCGCTGACGACCCCGAAGGCCAGCCCGAGCAGTGTGAACGTGCCGTCGACCCCGACGGCCTGCTCCCCCTCGGTGTCCTTGAGGTAGACGATCCACTTCCCCTCGACCACGTCACCGACCAGCGGCACGTGCGGCGCGAGCCACCACCACAGCACGCCCAGCAGCACCCCGCCGAGTGCCACCGCCAGGGTGACGACGCCGGCCTCCCGCACTTCCGTCCTCATGCCGGGCCCGTCGTCCTGCCCGTACCAGCCGTGCCCGGCGTACTCGGCCTGCTGAGACCCAGGAGCCTCAGCCCCATGAGCCTGAGCTCCATCAGCCTGGGACCCGTGAACCTGGGACCCCTGCGCCCCGGGACCGGCGCCCGGCGGCGGCCACGAATCCTGTGCGGAACGTTCATGCGGTGGCGGTGGGGGATTCAGTGGTGCGGTCACCCTGCCATCGTGCCAGGCCCGCCTGTGCCCCGCGTCACCGGACGATCCCTGCCCGCTCACCGGACGGCCGCCCGGCGGTACGCCCAGGTCGCCACGGCCAGCGAGACGACGCCCACGAACCCGCACACGGCGAGGTCCCCCAGCACGAAGGCCCAGTCGGGGTTCGGCCCGAACGTGCGCGCGAAGGCCTCCACCCCGTACGTCGACGGCAGCAGATCCCGGGCGAACCGCACGACCTGCGGCATCCGGTCCGCCGGTAGCACACCCAGCAGCAGCGCCGCCGACATACCCAGCTGTCCGAGCAACGTGGCCAGCTCGGGCCGGGGCGCGAGCAGCCCGAGCGCCGCCCCCAGCCCGGCGAGCGCGGCGCCCGCCAGCGGGATCACGGCCACCAGGATCCACAGATGGGCCAGTGGCAGCCCGAAGAGCACACAGCCGAACACCGCCGTCACGACGGTCCCGGGCACGGTGAACGACGCGTACGCGCCCGCCGCGCCCAGTACGACCGCCGCCGGCGGCACCGGCAGCGTCGCGTAGTGGTCGAGTCCGCCGCTGGCCCGCAGCTGCCCGAAGTACTGCGCGAGAAGATTCAGTGCGACGAAGGCGACCACCAGGACCGACGACCCGGCGACGACGGCCTGCGCCTCCGCCCCGTCGTCCACGACCCCGCGCATCAGGATCATGATCCCGATCGACTGGAAGGTCGCCACGAACAGCAGCGGGATCCGCGCGACCCTCGCCCGGGACAGCTGCGCCCGGTACACGGCCGCCAGCGACGGCCACAGCCGCGCCCGAGGTCCGAGCTCGGCCGCGCACGCGGCGGGCTCCTCCACGGCCAGGGCGCTGCCCGGCAGGACATCGGCGGGTACGACACTCACGTCGCGCTGCTCCCCTTCGTCGGGTCCACTGCGGCAGTCGCCCTGTTCGGTACGTACGCGGCGGCCTGCGTACTCAAGACCGCCGCATTCCGGGCCGTCACATGCAAGGCCGCCATGTTCAGGGCCGCCATGTTCAGGGCCGCCGTGTTCAGGGCCGTCACGTTCAGGGCCGTCAGGTTCCAGGCCCCCGCACTCAAGGCCTCGGTACTCCTCACGCCTTCACCAGCCCCTGCTGCGCGGCACCGCCCAGGGCCAGGTACACGTCCTCCAGGCTCGGGGTGGCCAGCGTGAAGTCGTCCAGCGCGGCGAAGGCGGCCCCGCCGGTGACGGTGGCGACGACCGCCCGGGCCTCCTCGGGCCCGAGCCGGAGCGTCCACAGGCGCCCCGACTCCACGGCCCGGTCCCGCAGCGCGGCCACCTCGGGGACATGCAGCGGCGCCGTGTCCCGCCACACCAGGTCGACCCGCACCTCGCCGGCGACCTGCTCCTTGAGCCCGGTCGGCGTGTCGCAGGCGATCACCCGCCCCCGGTCGAGGACGGCCACCCGGTCCAGCACGGTCTCGGCCTCGATGACGTTGTGGGTGACGAGCAGCACGGTCGTCCCGCGCTCGGCCCGCCGCCGGTCGACGGCGGACCACACGGCCCGCCGCGCCACCGGGTCCATGCCGGTGGTCGGCTCGTCGAGCACGAGCAGCGGCCGCTCCCCCACCAGCGCCGCGGCGAAGCACGCCAGGCGCCGCTGGCCTCCGGAGAGCTTCTTCAGCGGCCGCCCGGCGAGCGGCGCGAGCCCCAGCTCGTCGAGTACGTCGTCCCGCTCGGCCCGCGCCCGCCGTACGTCCAGGCCGCGCAGCCGCCCGGTGGTCTCGGCGGCGAGCGACACGGTCAGCTCGTCGAGGGCGGTCGACTCCTGCCCGAGGTAGGCGAGGATCCGCGAGGCCCGCTCCGGGTGGCGCACGATGTCGTGCCCGAGGATCTCCACGCTGCCGCGGTCGGGGCGCATCAGCCCGGTGAGCTGCCGTACGAGGGTGGACTTGCCGGCGCCGTTCGGCCCGAGCAGGCCGAAGATCTCGCCGCGCCGGATGTCCAGCGTCACGTCGTCCGTGGCCCGGACCTCGGGTGTTCCGGGCGCGCCGCGCCGGGCGCGTACCGCCGGATAGGTCTTGGTCAGCCCGCGCACCGCGCACACGACGTCACCATCGTGCCGAAATGCCTGTGCCGCGCGCTTACTCACAAGGGACGAGACTACGGGGTCGGCGAGCCCGGTCCGCTCTCGGGTCGGTCCAGGGCGGGAAATCCGTCGGCAAAGTTCTCATTCGCCGACGGGCGCGTGCTCCACCCCCGTGCGCACGCCGATCTCCTTCCAGAAACCGGCCCGGATGGCGTACCGGTCCCGCTCGTCGATCTGGTCGTCCTTGTGGGCGAGCAGGCCGAAGCGGGCGGCGTAGCGCAGCAGCTCCCCGTCGACGCGGTGCGGGATGCGCGGGTACATCCCGGACAGTTTCTGCAGGTGGCCCTGGTCGCCGAGGCGCTCGACCCAGCGCCGGGCGAAGACCTGCCCGACCTCGTAGGGGTCGCCGCCGACGGTGGTGATGTCCTCCTCGCGGTCGGCCCACCGCTGCTCGGCCGTGGTCAGCTGGGCGAGCGTCGGCATCGAGGCGGCCTCGGGGGGCTCGGCCGTGGGCCGGTCGACCCAGCCTTTGTCGGAGGACCAGCGGAGGGTGGCGGAGGCGGGCTGCTGGGCGGACTGGGTGCCGGGGGCGCGCAGGGCGGCCAGATCTTTGGGCGTGGGGACGCCTTTGGCGGCGGGCACCCGTTCCTCGGTGCCGTTCTGCCCGGTGCGGCCCTCCGGGTGGTGCTCGGGCTGTGCGGCGGGGCGCTCGGCCGCGGCGGCGAGCGCGGAATCGGGCAGCGGGGCGGAGAGGATCGCGGCGATCTCGGGCCGGGGCGCGGGCTGCGGGGCGCACACGCCGGTGTGCTCCTTGGCGCGGACGGCCCTGGTGATCCAGGTCCGGTCCAGGACGCGCCGCTCGTCGGCCTCGGCGACCAGGTCCTCGGACTGGTTGTAGTCGCCGTCGGCGGCCTGCACGGCCCACAGGTGGACGGCGACGCCGTGCTCCTTGGCGGCCATCATGCCCGGCAGCAGGTCGCCGTCCCCGGTCACCAGGACGACGTCGGAGCAGGCGCGGTTGCGGGCCAGTTCGGTGAGCTCGGCGTGCATCGCCGCGTCCACGCCCTTCTGCGCCCAGCGGCCGTCGCTGCGGGTCAGCGCGCCCAGCCGGACGGTGACCCGGGGCATCACGCGCAGCCTGCGGTGCTCGGGTTGCGGGACGCGGTCGGGGGCGCCGTCGAACCAGTAGATGCGCAGCAGCGGCTGCTGCGTGTCCGACTCGGCGCGTTCACGCAGCCCCTGGATGAGGGCGGTGTGGTCGACGGTGATACGGGATCGTGAGGGCTCCCCGGCGAGGAGACTCGCCGCTGCCCCCAGCAGATACCCCGCGTCCACCAGGACGATGCAGCGGTCCACACGACTCACCCTCTTCCCGGGAGGTTTGCTTCGGGCTTGCTTCGAGTCTGCCCGACGGCGCGGAGGTTAACGGCCGGAACTCGATCTTCGGCGTGGCGTTTCCGGGGTTCTCGACGCGACCAGCCCTGTCACGCACGGTAATTGTCCGACATGCGATCGTTGTCGGCCTGTGTGAATCTGGTCCCGGCCCTGGCCCCTAGATCCCCCACAGGAGGCACCACCATGGCCAAGAACAAGAACCGTGACCGTAAGCAGCAGCGTCCCACCGAGCGTGGCCAGCGTGCGGACCGCCGTCCCACCGCGGAGGCGGAGCCCCAGCCCGAGGTCGAGGTGACCCCCGGCGACGTGGCGTCCCGCAAGCGCAAGCGGAGCTTCGGTCACAACTGACATCCGTGTAACGGGTGGTTGAGACCCGGACACACGCAACGAGGGGCGTACCCGGTACCAGGTACGCCCCTCGCTCGCGTCAAGAGCCCGCTGGGCCCTGTCGTCACATTCGCGGGGCAGGCGGGAATGTGACGACAGGGCCCGGCCCGGCGTCAGCCCGCCAGGCAGGACGGCCCGAGCAGCACCTTCAGGTCACCGAAGAGCGCCGGGTCCGGCTTCACCCGGTGCCGGTCCAGACGCAGCACGGTCGTCTTGGTCGGCCCCTGGAGCCTGATCCGCACCTCGCTGTCGCCCTTGTGGTGGCTGAGGACCTCGCCGAGACGGCTGACCAGCGGCGGGGTGACCCGCGTGGCCGGGATGGTCAGCACGACGGGCGCGTTGGTGCCCGCGTTCGACAGGTCGGGGACCTGCAACTCCATCGCGACCAGCCGCGGCACGTCCTCGCGCTTGTCGAGGCGGCCCTTGACGAACACCACGGCGTCCTCGACGAGTTGGGTCGAGACGAGCTGGTAGGTCGCCGGGAAGAACATGCACTCGATCGAGCCGGCGAGGTCCTCGACGGTGGCGATGGCCCAGGCGTTGCCCTGTTTGGTCATCTTGCGCTGGAGGCCGGAGATGATGCCGCCGATGGTGACGACCGCCCCGTCCGCGTGCTCACCGCCGGTCAGCTGGGAGATGCCCGCGTCGGCCTTGTCGGACAGGATGTGCTCCAGGCCGAACAGCGGGTGGTCGGAGACGTACAGACCGAGCATCTCCCGCTCCTGGGCGAGCAGATAGGTCTTGTCCCACTCCTCGGTGGTGAACTCCACGTCGAGCCCGAAGCCCGGCTCGTCGCTCTGCTCCTCCCCCATGCCGCCGAAGAGGTCGAACTGCCCCTCGGCCTCCTTGCGCTTGACCGCGACCACGTTGTCGATCATCGGCTCGTACTGCGCGGTCAGGCCCTTGCGTGTGTGGCCCATGGCGTCGAAGGCCCCGGCCTTGATCAGCGATTCGGTGGTGCGCTTGTTGCAGACCACCGCCTCCACCTTGTCGAGGTAGTCGGGGAACGAGGTGTACTTCCCCTTGGCCTTGCGGCACCTGATGATCGACTCGACGACGTTCGTACCGACGTTGCGGACGGCGGAGAGGCCGAAGAGGATCACGTCGTCGCCCTGGGCGGCGAAGTTGGACATCGACTCGTTGACGTCCGGCGGGAGCACCTTGATGCCCATGCGGCGGCACTCGTTGAGGTAGACGGCCGACTTGTCCTTGTCGTCCTTCACGGACGTCAGAAGCGCGGCCATGTACTCGGCGGGGTGGTTCGCCTTGAGGTACGCGGTCCAGTACGAGACGAGTCCGTACGCGGCGGAGTGCGCCTTGTTGAACGCGTAGCCGGCGAAGGGGACCAGCACGTCCCACAGCGCCTGGATGGCTTCGTCGCTGTAGCCCTTCTTACGGGCGCCCTCCTTGAACAGCACGAAGTTCTTCGCCAGTTCCTCGGGCTTCTTCTTGCCCATCACGCGGCGGAGGATGTCGGCCTCGCCGAGCGAGTAGCCGGCGATGATCTGGGCGGCCTTCTGCACCTGCTCCTGGTAGACGATCAGGCCGTAGGTGACGTCCAGGACCTCCTTGAGCGGCTCCTCCAGCTCGGGGTGGATCGGCGTGATCTCCTGCTGCCCGTTCTTGCGCAGCGCGTAGTTCGTGTGGGAGTTCATGCCCATCGGGCCCGGGCGGTACAGGGCCGACACGGCGGAGATGTCTTCGAAGTTGTCCGGCTTCATCAGCCGGAGCAGGGAGCGCATGGGGCCGCCGTCGAACTGGAAGACGCCCAGGGTGTCGCCGCGCTGGAGCAGTTCGAAGGTCGTGGGGTCGTCGAGCGGGAGGCTCAGGAGATCGATGTCGATCCCCTTGTTGGACTTCACCATCTTGACGGCGTCGTCCATGATCGTGAGGTTGCGCAGACCGAGGAAGTCCATTTTCAGCAGGCCGAGCGACTCGCAGCTCGGGTAGTCCCACTGCGTGATGGTCACGCCGTCGGTGTGCCTGACCCAGACCGGGACGTGGTCGGTGATGGTCTCGCTGGACATGATCACGCCGGCGGCGTGCACGCCCATCTGCCGGACCAGGCCCTCGACGCCCTTGGCGGTGTCGATGACCTTCTTCACGTCGGGCTCGTTCTCGTACATCGCCCGGATCTCGCCCGCCTCCGAGTAGCGGGGGTGCTCGGGATTGGTGATGCCGTCGAGGTTGATGCCCTTGCCGAGGACGTCGGCGGGCATGGCCTTGGTGAGGCGGTCGCCCATCGCGTACGGGTAGCCCAGCACGCGCGCGGAGTCCTTGATCGCGTTCTTGGCCTTGATGGTGCCGTACGTACCGATCATGGCGACCTTGTCGGCGCCGTACTTCTCCGTCACGTACCGGATCACCTCGACGCGCCGGCGCTCGTCGAAGTCGATGTCGACATCGGGCATGGAGATGCGCTCGGGGTTGAGGAACCGCTCGAAGATCAGGCCGTGCGGGATGGGGTCGAGGTCGGTGATGCCGAGGGCGTAGGCGACGATCGAGCCGGCCGCGGAGCCTCGGCCGGGGCCGACCGCGATGCCCTGCTTCTTGGCCCACATGATGAAGTCGGCGACCACGAGGAAGTAGCCCGGGAAGCCCATCGAGATGATGGTGTCCATCTCGTACTCGGCCTGCTTCATGCGGTCGTCCGGGATGCCGTCCGGGAAGCGGCGGTGCATGCCGCGGATGACTTCCTCGCGGAACCAGCTGACCTCCGTGTACCCCTGAGGGATGTCGAACTTGGGCATCAGGTCGCGCTTTTCGAACATGCCCGTGGTGTCGACCATCTCGGCGATCAGCCGGGTGTTGGCGCAGCCCTCCTGCCAGGCGTCCGAGGAGTCGATGGCGTACATCTCGTCCGTGGACTTCAGGTAGTAGCCGGTGCCGTCGAACCTGAAGCGGTCGGGGTCGGAGAGGTTCTTGCCGGTCTGGATGCACAGCAGGGCGTCGTGCGCGGTCGCCTCGTGCGCGTACGTGTAGTGCGAGTCGTTGGTGACCAGCGGGGGGATGCCGAGCTTCTTGCCGATCTCCAGCAGGCCGTCGCGGACCCGGTGCTCGATCTCGATGCCGTGGTCCATCAGCTCCAGGAAGTAGCGGTCCTTGCCGAAGATGTCCTGGTAGTCGGCGGCGGCCTTCAGGGCCTCGTCGAAGTGGCCGAGGCGCAGCCGGGTCTGGACCTCGCCGGAGGGGCAGCCGGTGGAGGCGACGATCCCCTCGGACCACTGGGCGATGGTCTCCTTGTCCATCCGGGGCCACTTCTGGAGCCAGCCCTCGGCGTACGCGTCGGAGGAGAGCCGGAAGAGGTTGTGCAGGCCGGTCTTGTTCACGGCCCACATCGTCTTGTGGGTGTAACCACCGGAACCGGAGACGTCGTCCCGCTTCTGGTGCGGCTGGCCCCACTGGATCTTGCGCTTGTTGCGGCGCGACTCGGGCGCGACATACGCCTCGATGCCGATGATCGGCGTGACCCCGGCCTTCTGCGCCGAGTGGAAGAAGTCGTACGCCCCGTGGAGGTTGCCGTGGTCGGACATGGCGATGTGCGTCATGCCCATCTCGTTGCACGCGTTGAACATGTCCTTCAGCCGCGCGGCACCGTCCAGCAGCGAGTACTGGGTGTGGACGTGCAGGTGCGTGAACGGCGGCTTTGACACGGCTGCGGCCTCCAGAGAAAACGAACGTCGAATGGGGCCCGACAGGCTGCGGACAGTCTGGGGGACAGCGTCGAAGTCTATGCCTCGCCAGTGACACCCGGGGGCCTGACCCGCGTACCTTCGTGCGGGGCTCGCGGGCACTCCCGCGCAGCGCCGCACGTTGGACAGAGGGCGGACCTGCCGTCCCCACACGCATGCACCAGGAGGCACCCAGCGATGTCGTTCCCGCAGCTCGACGACGAGCACCGCGGTGAGGAAATTCTCGCCGTCTTCGACACCGCCTTCGGCGAGCTCCTGGCCGCCGACCCGGCCGCGTTCCGCGTGAAGTTCCGGAAGATGGCGGCCTCGGCCTTCGCGTTCTACCGGGGCACGGCGTGCCTCTTCTATCACGATCTGGACGAGGAAAAGCGGGGCGGGCCGTTCCTGGACGAGCGCACCTCGCGCGTGTGGATCCACGGCGACCTGCACGCGGAGAACTTCGGCACGTACATGGACGCCAACGGCCGCCTGATCTTCAACGTCAACGACTTCGACGAGGCCTACGTCGGCCCCTTCACGTGGGACCTGAAGCGCTTCGCCGCCTCCATCGCCCTCATCGGGTACGCGAAGGCGCTCAGCGACGAGCAGATCTCCGAGCTGGTGACGATCTACGCGGTCGCGTACCGCGAGCGGATCCACGCCCTGGCCACCGGCGCCAAGAGCGACGAGGTGCCGCCGTTCACGCTGGACACCGCGCAGGGCCCGCTGCTGGACGCGCTGCGTGACGCCCGGTCGCTGACCCGCTTCGGGCTGCTGGAGTCGATGACGGAGATCCGCGACTTCGAGCGCCGCTTCGCGCCGGGCGGCGGCTCGGTGGAGCTGGACGCGGCCACGCGCTACAAGGTGCTCGCCGCCTTCGACGGCTATCTGGAGACGCTCCCGGACAGCTCGCTGGCCCGCCCGGACTCCTACCGCGTGAAGGACGTCGTCGGCCGGCGCGGCATCGGCATCGGCTCGGCGGGCCTGCCGTCGTACAACATCCTCCTGGAGGGCCACAGCGACGCCCTGGAGAACGATGTGGTGATCTACATCAAGCAGGCCCAGACCCCGGCCGTCTCCCGGCACGTCACGGACCAGGCGATCCGCGACTACTTCCAGCACGAGGGGCACCGCACGGTCATCTCCCAGCGCGCCCTCCAGGCGCACGCCGACCCGTGGCTGGGCTGGACGGAGCTGGACGGCGCGGGCCAGCTCGTCGCCGAGGTCTCGCCGTACGCGGTGGATCTCGACTGGGGCGACATCGACGACGCGGAGGAGATCGCCCAGGTGGTGGCCGACCTCGGCCGGGCCACGGCCACGATGCACTCGGCGGCGGACGACCAGTCCGGCGAGTCCCTGGTGCCGTTCTCCACGGAGCGGGCCATCGACGCGGCGATCGCGGCCGACGAGGAGGGCTTCGCCCCGCTGCTGACCGACTTCGCGCACAGCTACGGCGCACGCGCGCGGGCCGACCACCAGACCTTCGTGGACCTGTTCCGCAACGGCCGGATCCCGGGGCTGTAAGGACCCCTGAGCCGGGGCTTTGGCCGGCCGCTCTCTCACAGGCATCCTTTAGGGGTCCCTTACAGGCCCCCGTGACAGACTCTCCTCTCGCTATGGACATATCCGGGATCCAGCTCAGAGCCGTACGCGCGGCGCTGTTCACGGCAGTGGTCGTGACGCTCAGCACCGCGTCGCACGTGCTGCTGTCCCGGGTCCCGCTCCCGATGGGCACGGTGGCCGCGGTCGCCGCCACCGTGTTCCTGATCGCGTACGCCCTGGCGGGCCGTGAGCGCTCGTTCGGGCGGATCGCGGCCCTGCTGATCCCGCTGGAACTGGCCGCCGACACGGTGTTCACCACGGGACAGCACGCCTGTTACGGCCGGTCGGGCGGCCCGGTCGCCGGCCCGCTGCGGTCGGTCGGCCTGGACGTGCTGTGCGGCGGCGGCGAGGTCGGCACTCCCCTGGCGCGGATGGCCGGGGCCACCGGCACCGACCGGCTCGCGGCCGTGGTCGCACACGCCGACCCGGCCACCGCCTGGCTTCTGCTCGGCGCGCACGTCGGCGTGGGACTGGCCGCCGCCGTCTGGCTGCGCCGGGGCGAGCGGGCCCTGGCCCAGTTGCTGCGGGCGGTGGCGGCGGAGGTTTCGACACGGGTCCGTCCGTTGCTGCTGGCGGTCGCCGCCGTGACGGTGACGCGGGCCCCGGCCGGGCCCCGGCTGCCGTCGCGGGCCGCCGACCGCACGCCCACCGCCCGCGACCGGATCCTCGCCCACTCCCTGGGACGACGTGGACCGCCGTGCTCGCCCGCCTTCGTGTGAGGCACCTTTCGAGCACCGGCAGTCCCCCTTACGTAGTGCGCACACGACGTGTGCGCGTCCCCGACGGAGAACATCACCATGAGCAAGCGGAACAGCCAGGCGGCGAAGATGGCGGCCCGTGAGCGGCTGCGCATCGAGCGCGAACGCGAGGCCAAGCGGGCGAAGGCCAAGCGGCAGATCATCGTCGCCGCCTCCATAGTCGGCGTCCTGGCGATAGCCGGCGGCATCGGCTACGCGGTCGTCCAGGCCAACAAGCCCACGCACTGGGAGGCCCAGAAGGACGCCAAGGTCGTCGCCCCGGCCAACACCACGGGCAGCAAGGGCACCACGGTCGTCATCGGCAAGGACTCGGCCAAGAAGACCCTGAAGATCTACGAGGACCCGCGCTGCCCCGTGTGCGCCCAGTTCGAGCAGACCGTCGGTCCGACCGTGAAGAAGGACATCGACGACGGCAAGTTCAAGATGCAGTTCATCGGCGCCACCTTCATCGACAACAAGGACAACGGCGAGGGCTCCAAGAACGCGCTGAGCGCCCTGGGTGCCGCGCTGAACGTCAGCCCCGAGGCGTTCCTCGACTACAAGGCCGCGCTGTACTCCAAGAAGTGGCACCCGGAGGAGACGACCGACGAGTTCAAGAACGACAGTTACCTCATCAAAGTGGCCGACACCGTCCCCGCGCTGAAGAACAACAAGAAGTTCCAGGACGCGGTCGAGAAGGGCACCTACGACGCCTGGGCGATGGCCATGTCGAAGACCTTCGACGACAACAAGGACGGCGTGCAGGGCACCCCGGGCTTCGTCATGGACGGCAAGCAGCTCACCGCCGACAACCAGGGCACGCCGCTGATGACGGTGGCCGACTTCAACCGGGTGGTGGGCGAGGCCCTCAAGAAGTGACGGCGGGTCCGGGACCGGTCACCACGTGAAGAGCGGGCGAACTTCGGGAGTTCGCCCGCTCTGGTGCGTACCGATCAGTAACCTGATCGTCCGTGACCAGTCGATACAGATCATCGAAGCCGTCAGAGGACCTCAACTCCCGCACCCCGCGCCGCCGTACGGTCGTCAAGGCCGCGGCGGCGACCGCTGTCCTGGCCGGGCCGCTGGCGGCGACCCTGCCCGCGCGCGCCGTCGACCAGGCACCCGCCTTCCTGCACGGCGTCGCCTCCGGTGACCCGCTACCGGACGGCGTCCTGCTGTGGACCCGCGTGACCCCCGTCCCGGAGGCCATACCCGGCTCCGGACTCGGCCCGGACACCGAGGTCAGCTGGATCGTCGCCAAGGACAAGGCGTTCACCACCGTCGTCGCCAAGGGCTCCACCACCGCGACGGCCGCCTCCGACCACACCGTGAAGGCCGACATCCGCGGCCTGGAACCGGCCACCGACTACTGGTTCCGCTTCTCCGCCGGAGGCACCGACTCCCCCGCCGCCCGCACCCGCACCGCCCCGGCGGCCGACGCGGCCGTCACGAACCTCCGCTTCGGCGTGGTCTCCTGCGCCAACTGGGAGGCCGGCTACTTCTCCTCGTACCGCCATCTCGCGGCCCGCGGCGACCTGGACGCCTGGCTGCACCTCGGCGACTACATCTACGAGTACGGCACCGGCGAGTACGGCACCCGCGGCACGGTCGTCCGCCCGCACGCCCCGGCCCACGAGATCGTCACCCTCGCCGACTACCGCGTCCGGCACGCCCGTTACAAGACCGACCCGGACCTCCAGGCGCTGCACGCGGCGGCCCCGGTCGTGGCGATCTGGGACGACCACGAGCTCGCCAACGACGCCTGGTCGGGCGGCGCCGAGAACCACACGGAGGGCGCCGAGGGCACCTGGTCCGCCCGCCAGGCCGCCGCCAAGCAGGCCTACTTCGAGTGGATGCCGGTGCGTCCGGCGATCGCGGGCACCACCTACCGCCGGCTGCGTTTCGGCAAGCTCGCCGACCTCTCCCTCCTCGACCTGCGGTCCTTCCGCTCCCAGCAGGTCAAGGTCGGCAACGGCGAGGTCGACGACCCGGACCGCACGCTCACCGGCCGCGCCCAGCTCGACTGGCTCAAGGCGGGCCTGAAGGCGTCCGACACCACATGGCGGCTGGTCGGCAACTCGGTGATGGTCTCGCCGTTCGCCATCGGCTCGCTCTCCGCCGATCTGCTGAAGCCACTGGCCAAGCTGCTGGGCCTGCCGCAGGAGGGCCTCGCCCTCAACACCGACCAGTGGGACGGCTACACCGACGACCGCCGCGAACTCCTCGCCCACCTGCGGGCGAACGCGATCCGCAACACGGTCTTCCTCACCGGCGACATCCACATGGCCTGGGCCAACGACGTGCCCGTGGACGCCGGTACGTACCCGCTGTCCCCGTCGGCCGCCACGGAGTTCGTCGTCACCTCGGTCACCTCGGACAACCTCGACGACATCGTCAAGGTCCCTCAGGGCACGGTCTCCGCGGTCGCCGCACCCGTGATCCGCGCGGCCAACCGGCACGTCCACTGGGTCGACACGGACCGCCACGGCTACGGTGTCCTGGACATCACGGCCGAGCGGGCGCAGATGGACTACTACGTCCTGTCCGACCGCACGAAGCGCGACGCCACCGCCACGTGGGCCCGCTCGTACCGCACGCGCAACGGCACGCAGAAGGTCGAGCGCGCCTACGACCCGGTGTGACCAGACTTCCCTACAGGCTGTCGAGGAAGCCGAGCGCCACCCGCCAGGTGGCCTCGGCGGCCTCCTCGTCGTAGTCCGGCAGGTCGGGGTCGGTGTAGAGGTGACCGGCCCCGGCGTACCGGTACACCTCGACGTCGGCGCCGGTGCGGCCCATCTGGAGGTACCAGGCGCTGAGCCAGTCGTCCGTCTCGAAGGGGTCCGGCTCCGCCACGTGCAGCTGTACCGGCAGGTCGTCCGCCGTGACGCCCGGCGCGATGTCCGACGTGCCGTGCAGGAGCAGCAGCCCGCGCGCCTTGTCGTCGCCGAGGGCGAGGGTCTGCGCGATGGAGGCGCCGAGCGAGAACCCGGCGTAGACCAGCCCGCGCTCGGAGTAGGGCGCGGCGGCCAGCACGGCCCGCCTCAGCAACTCCTCCTTGCCGATCTTCTCCTTGTGCTCCATGCCTTCCTCGACCGTGTCGAACGTGCGCCCCTCGAAGAGGTCGGGTGTCCACACCTCGTGTCCGGCCGCGCGCAGCCGGTCGGCGGCCTGGAGCACCGCGGGCCGCAGCCCATGGGTCGAGTGAAAGAGCATGATGTTCATGAAGCCATGGTGCCAGCCGGGTGTGACGAGCCGAGATCGCGGCACTACCCAGGACGCCGCCGAAGTCACATGTTCATGCCCCCGGTGAGCCGGTTAGGTTCGGGGGCATGGAGAACCTGCTACGACCGCTGATCGTGGTCGGTGGCTCGGTCGTGCTCACGCTGGTGATCGGCTGGGCCACCGACTTCCTGCTGCGCAAGGCCGACGAACGGCACCACGAGACCCCGCTGTGGGGTCTGCTCCGCCGCGGCCGCATTCCCTACCAGCTCCTGCTGTGCGCGGCCCTGCTGCGAGGGTCGTACGACGAGGCCGACCTGCTGGAGAGCCGCAGGGAGGGCATCGGCCAGGTGCTGACCCTCGTGCTGATCGGGTCGGCCGCCTGGCTGGTGATCCGTATCGCGTCGGCGATCGTCGAGACGTCCTACACGCGGTACGCCAATGCCCGGGCCCACCGCGACCCGGCCAGGGTCCGCCGGGTGCGCACCCAGGTGACGCTGATCATGCGGGTGGTGTCCGCGATCGTCGGTGTGGTGGCCGCGGCGAGCATGCTGCTGACGTTCCCGGCGTTCCGCGCGGCGGGTGCGTCGCTGCTGGCCTCGGCCGGCATCCTCGGCATCGTCGCGGGTGTCGCCGCCCAGTCCACGCTGAGCAACATGTTCGCCGGGTTCCAGATCGCCTTCGGCGACATGGTGCGCATCGGGGACACCGTCGTCGTGGACGGCGAGTGGGGCACGGTCGAGGAGATCACGCTGACGTTCCTGACCGTGCGCACCTGGGACGAGCGGCGGATCACCATGCCGGTGTCGTACTTCACGTCCAAGCCGTTCGAGAACTGGTCGCGCGGCACGCCGCAGATGACCGGCACCGTCTTCTGGCACGTCGACCACACGGCCCCCGTGGACGCGATGCGCGAGAAGCTCCGCGACATCCTGCGGCAGTGCCCGGCCTGGGACGGCCGCGCCTACGACCTGTCCGTCACGGACACCACCCCCAACACCATGCAGGTGCGGGCCCTGGTGACCGCCAAGGACGCGGACGACATCTGGACGGCGCGGGTCGCGGTCCGCGAGCAGATGGTCCGCTGGCTGGCCGACGAGCACCCGTACGCCCTGCCCCGGGTCAACACGGCGGACGCGATCCTGCCGCCGTCCCAGAGCCAGAACGGCCACCGCCCGTCCCAGGACGGCGTCCCACAGCAGCGCCGCTTCCACGGCTCGGCGCGGCCGGAGCGCTGACGGAAAGGTGAACGACTTCGGGCGGGCCCGCCGGGAGGGGAGGCCGGCAACTCACCGCATGGACCGCACATCCAGGTGCCGCAGCACCCGGTCCACCACCTCCGGGTCCGCCCCCGGCTCGCTCCTCGCCGCCAGCACCTCATGCCGCGCCGCACTCAGCATCTCCTGCTGGATGCGGCGCACCCGCTTCAGCCGCCGGGCCCGCTCCCGATAGGCGTCCCGCCGCTCGTCCTCGGCCACTTCGGGACTGATCCGCACCGCGATGTCGAACGCCCGCCGCACCATCTGCTCGGACAACTCCTCGGGCAGTTCCTCGGTCTCCTCGATCTCCCGGAGCCTGCGCTTGGCCGCCTTGGACGCCCGGATCGCCAGCGCCTTCGCGAACTCCTTCTCGACGTCCGTGTCGGCCCGTACCCCCAGCGATCGCACCAGCCACGGCAACGTCAGCCCCTGCACCACCAACGTCGCCATGATCACCCCGAACGCGATGAAGATGATCTCGTCCCGGCTGGGGAACGGCGCCCCCGCGTCGGTCTCCAGCGGAATGGCCAGCACCAGCGCGACAGAGGCCACGCCCCGCATTCCCGACCACCACATCACCACGGTCTCGCGCCAGCTCACCGGGATGTCCTCGTCGTAGTCCCGCCGCGCGTGCAGCCGTTTGGTCAGCCAGGTCGCCGGCAGCAGCCACAACAGGCGTACGAACACGACCACGCAGACGACGACCGCCGCCCACCCGAGCAACTCGCCCCACCGGCCGGACGCCGTGTGGATCGCGTTGTGCAGCTCCAGCCCGACCAGCCCGAACGCGACGCCGGTGACGAGCGTGTCGACGATGTTCCAGAACGTGTGCCCGGCCAGCCGCGTCATGACGTCGTCGGCGTCGGACCCGTGCTCCGCGAGGAACAGCGCGGTGGTGAGCACGGCGAGCACTCCGGACCCGTGCAGTTCCTCGGCCATGACGTACGAGGCGTACGGCACCAGCAGGGTCAGCCCGATCTGGAGGGTCGCCTCCCCGAGCACGTCCATCAGCTTGTTGGCGCCCCAGCCCAGCGCGAGGCCCACGGTCACCGCCACCACGGCGGACAGCACCAGATCGAGCCCGGCCTTCCAGGGTGAGAACGTCCCGCTGACGGCGGCCGCGATCGCCACGTGGTACAGGACGATGGCCGTCACGTCGTTGAACAGCCCCTCGCCCTCCAGGATCGACACCAGCCGGCGCGGCAGCCCCAGTTGCCCGGCGACGGCGGTGGCCGCGACCGGGTCCGGCGGCGCGACCAGCGCGCCGAGCGCGAACGCCGCGGCCAGTGGCAGCCCCGGCACGATCGCGTTGGCCGCGGCCGCCACACAGGCCATGGTGACGAACACCAGCGCCACGGCCAGCAGGAAGATCGGCCTCTTGTTCGCCGCGAACTGCCGCCAGGACGTGCGCCGGACCGCGGCGTACAGCAGCGGCGGCAACAGCAGCGGCAGGATCAGGTCCGGCGGGATCTGCACGTTGGGCACGAAGTCGAGCAGTGCGAGGACTATGCCCAGGAGCGTCATCAGCACCGGCGCGGGCACGCTGAGCCGGTCCCCGACCGGGACGCTGATCACGGCCCCGAGCAGCAGCACGAACAGCAGGGCCAACTGATCCACGGTCAGCGCTCCGGAAGGTCAAACGTTCACACGACTGACCTCAAGCCTGCCACGCAACTCCCGTGACAAACCGTTTCGCCGCCCTTCATGACGGGCTAGAGCGAACGCCGCATGGCCTGGTGCGGAATGCCCGCCTCCAAGTACTCCGGCCCGTACGCCTCGTAGCCGAGCCGCTCGTAGAAACCCAGCGCGTGCGTCTGGGCGTGCAGGTCCACGGCCGCGAGACCACGCGCGCGTGCCGCGTCCTCGATGGCCCGGACCAGGGCGACGCCGACGCCGAGACCGCGCGCGTGGGCGGCCACGGCGAGCCGGCCGAGGGAGCCCACGGACGGGTCGGCTCCGGTCTGCGCCACGGCCGCCTCCCCGAGCAGCAGCCGCCCGGTGCCGAGCGGCACGCCGTCCTCCCGGACCGCCAGCACATGGACGGCCCCCGGGTCGTACGCGTCGTACTCGATGTCCTCCGGCACGCCCTGCTCGCCGACGAACACCTCCTTGCGCACCGCGAAGCACGCCTCACGGTCGGCCGCGTCCTCGGCGACCCGCACCACGTACGACGGCGCCGGCCTCCCGCTCATGCGTACGTCTCCTCCCGGACCTGGTCCAGGGCCTTCTGGAGGTCCTCCGGGTACTCGCAGGAGAACTCCGCCCACTGCCCGTCCCCGGGGTGCTCGAAGCCCAGCCGCACCGCGTGCAGCCACTGGCGGGTCAGATGGAGCCGCTTGGCGAGCGTCGGGTCGGCCCCGTACGTCAGGTCGCCCACGCAGGGATGCCGGTGGGCGGCCATGTGGACGCGGATCTGGTGGGTGCGGCCGGTCTCCAGCTTCACGTCGAGCAGGGACGCCGCGCGGAAGGCCTCGATCAGGTCGTAGTGCGTGACGGACGGCTTGCCCTCGGCGGTGACCGCCCACTTGTAGTCGTGCTGCGGGTGCCGCCCGATGGGCGCGTCGATGGTGCCGCTGGTCGGGTCGGGGTGGCCCTGGACGAGCGTGTGGTACCGCTTGTCGACCGTGCGCTCCTTGAACTGGCGCTTCAGCGACGTGTACGCGTACTCGGACTTGGCGACGACCATCAGCCCGGACGTGCCGACGTCGAGCCGGTGCACGATGCCCTGGCGCTCCGCGGCCCCGGAGGTCGAGATCCGGTACCCGGCGGCGGCGAGCCCGCCGATGACGGTCGGGCCGGTCCAGCCCGGCGACGGGTGCGCGGCCACGCCCACCGGCTTGACGATCACGACCACGTCATCGTCGTCGTGGACGATCTCCATGCCCTCGACCGGCTCGGCCACCACCTGCACCGGCGCGGGCGCCTGCGGCATCTCGACTTCGAGCCAGGCGCCGCCGTGCACCCGCTCCGACTTGCCGACCACCGATCCGTCGACCGTGACCTTCCCCGCGGCGGCGAGCTCGGCCGCCTTGGTCCGGGAGAAGCCGAACATACGGGAGATGGCGGCGTCGACGCGCTCGCCCTCCAGTCCGTCGGGCACGGGCAGGGTACGGATCTCGGGAATCGTGCTCACCCGTCGAGTATGCCGGACGGGTGAGACAGCCCCGTACGGAGCCTGTGGACAACCCGGACAACCCCTCGCGGGCTCAGTCCTTGTGGACGGTCCCGTCAGGGTCGAGCCCCTTGAACGACAGCAGCACGATCAGGATGCCGCCGCACACGATCGCCGAGTCCGCCAGGTTGAAGACGGCGAAGTGCTTCGGCGCGATGAAGTCCACGACCGCGCCCTCGAAGACGCCCGGCGCCCGGAAGATCCGGTCGGTGAGGTTGCCCAGCGCACCGCCGAGCAGCAGGCCGAGCGCGATCGCCCAGGGCAGGCTGTAGAGCTTGCGGGCGAGCCGGGCGATCACCACGATCACCGCCGCCGCGATCATGGTGAAGATCACCGTGAAGGCCTCGCCGAAGCCGAAGGCCGCGCCCGCGTTGCGGATCGCCTCGAACTTCAGCCAGTCCCCGATGATCTCGATGGGCGGGTGGTGCTCCAGCTTGGCCACCACGATCATCTTGCTGATCAGGTCGAGGGCGTACGCGAACATGGCCACCGCGAACAGGACCGCGATCCGGCGCTTGCCCCGGGGCCCGGCCGCCGTCGGCTCATCCCTGCCGGACGCCCCGGCGGCCGCCGCCTCGTCGGAGCCGGAACCGCCGGCCGGGGCCCGGGTGCCCTCGGAGCCGGCGCGCTCGCCCGGCGCCGCGTCCTCACCGGGCCGCTCCCGCCCGTTACCGGCCGCGTCCGGTGTGTCCGGCGTACCGATGATGCGCTCCGCCTCTGCCACGTGAGTCCCTCAACCTAGGTGCCTGACTGAGGACGAGGGTACGGCACACCCCGGGCGTCCCACGTGCTCAGGAGGCATTCGGCGGCCGTCAGTACCGGCGCTCCTGCTTCTGCTTGCACTCCACGCACAGAGTGGCCCGCGGGAAGGCCTGCATGCGGGCCTTGCCGATGGGGTTGCCGCAGTTCTCGCACAGGCCGTAGGTACCGGAGTCGAGGCGTTCCAGGGCGCGCTCGGTCTGGACGAGCATCTCGCGCGCGTTGGCGGCCAGCGCCAGCTCGTGCTCGCGCGTGACGTTCTTGCTGCCGGTGTCCGCCTCGTCGTGACCGGCGCCGTCCCCGGAGTCCCGCATCAGACCGGCGAGCGACCGCTCCGACGACTCCAGCTCCTCACGCAGCCGGGTCTCCTCGGACGTCAGCTCGGCACGCGCCTCCTCGACCTCCGCCTCCGTCCAGGGGTCCTCGCCCGGGCGTACCGCGAGCTCACCTGGCTCCGCCGCGGCCGCCCGTGCCTTCGGAACAGCGGTCTTGGCCGCCGTCGCCGTGCCAGGAGTCTTCTTCGCACCCACCGTGGTCGCTCCCGTCTGCTGCGCGGCCTCGGCCGCACCCGCCTTCTTGGCCGTGCTGCTCCCGGCCGTGTCCTGTGTGACCGCGCCGGTCCGGGCGGTGCCCTTCCCGACCCCGCCCTTACTGGCGGTGCTCTCGCCTCCGGCGCGAACGCCCTCGGCCTCGACGCCCTTCTTGGCGGCCCCGGCCTTGGCGGCCTTCGCCCTCCCGACAGCGGCCTTCTTCCCCGCCGTCCCCTTGACCGCCGTCGCCTTGACCGGCGCCTTCTTGCCTGCCGCCTTCCCGGCCGCCGCCTCTGTGGCCGCCGCCTTATCGGCCGCCGTCCCCTCGGCCGCCTTCTCCTCGGCCGCCGCCTTCTTGCCTGCCGCCTTCTTGCCTGCCGCCTTCTTGGTCGGCACCCTTCCAGCTGCCGCCACTGTGGCCGCCGCCCTATCGGCCACCGTCTCGTTGGCCGGAGCTTTCTCGGCCGACGCCTTCCTAGCCAGCGCCTTCCCGGCTGCCACCTCCGTGGCCGCCCCCTTATCGGCCGCCGTCTCTCTGACTGCCGCCTTCCCGGCTGCCGCCCCCTTGGCCGCCACCTTCCTGGCTGGCGCCTTCCCGGCTGCCACCTCTGTGGCCGCCCCCTTATCGGCCGCCGTCTCTCTGACTGCCGCCTTCCCGGCTGCCGCCCCCTTGGCCGCCACCTTCCTGGCTGGCGCCTTCCGGGCTGCCGCCTCTGTGGCCGCCGCCTTCTCGGCCGCCGCCCCCTTGCGCGCCGTCTCCTTGGCCGCCGCCCTCTCGGCCGCCGCCCCCTTGCGCGCCGTCTCCTTGGCCGCCGCCTTCTCGGCTACCGCCTTCCTGGCTGGCGCCTCCGTAACCGCAGCCTTCTCAGCCGCCGCTCCCTTGTGCGCCGTCTTCTTGGCCGCCGCCCTCTTGGCGGGGGCCTCCTTAGCCGCCGCCTTCTTGGCCGCCGTCTCCCTCTCGGTCGTCCTCCCGGCCGGAGCCTTGACCACGGTCTCCTTGACCGCGGCCCCCTTCGTCGTGGCCCCCTTCGTCGCGGCCTCCTTGACCACGGTCTCCTTGGCCGCAGCCCCCTTCGCCGCGACCTTTCTGGTCACGGCTTTCTCGGCCTTGGCCACCACCTTCTCGGCCACGCGCTTCTTGCCCGTCACCTTCTTGACCGCCGACTTCGTCTTCTCGAC
>NZ_NGFN01000148.1 GCF_002148965.1 Streptomyces swartbergensis
GCATGGGTGGGCATACGGGTGGAAAAGCGAGGGCGTGCGTGGTGTTTTTCCGGGTGGGTCAGTCGTCGGAAATGCGGACCTCGACGACGGAGGTGTCCTCGCCGGGCCGGTCCGGTTCGACAGGACGTCGCGCCGACAGCGTCAGGTGCAGTCGATCGAGGTCGAGTTGTCCGGCCCACCGGGTGATGACCAGGGTGGCGACCGCGTTCCCGATCAGGTTGGTGATGGCCCGGAACTCCGACATGAAGCGGTCGATGCCGATCAGCAGGGCGATCGCCGTGAGCGGGAACGAATGGGTGAAAGAGACCGTCGCGACCAGCGTCAGCAGCCCGGAACCGGTGACACCGACCGCCGATTTGGACATCACCATCGCCAGGACGACGAAGAGGAACTGGTCCGTGGGGGAGAGTGGATTCCCTGTCACGGCGGACACATAGACCGCGCCCAGCGTGAGGTAGATGCAGGTGCCGATCAGGTGCAGGGACTGGCCGCCGGCCATCAGGGGGGCGCTCGTCGCCCGAGGAACTCCCGCCAGTTCCAGCTTGCGCAGGACGCGGGGGAAGACCGGGCCCGAGGACGAGGTCCCGATGACCAGCAGTATCTCGTGCCGTAGGTACCTCAGCAGGCCGAGCAGCGACCAGCCGTGCAGCCGCGCCAGCAGACCCAGCCCGCCGAGGACCACGACGGTGCAGGTGAGAGCGAAGGTGAGGAAGAGATAGAGCTGCCCGCTCAGATGCATCACACCGAACCGGCTGGCGGTGTACGCGCTGCCGGCGAAGGCGGCCAGCGGGGCACAGACGAGGACGAGGCGTACGGCACAGAAGAGCAGGTGACTGCACCGGTTGATCAAGTCCAGTACGGGGACGACCCGTTCACCTCCCAGGATCATCGCACCGCCGATCAGCGCTCCGACGCACAGCGCGTGCAGCGGATTTCCACTGGTGAAGGCGGAGAAGAAGCTCTCCGGGAGGAGGGTGTCGAGGCCGGTGGAGAAGTCCTCGACCTGGTTCCGCAGTGAGGCGACCTGATCGGCGGCTTGCTCCTGCGGGACCTCCCGGAGAGGCAGCAGGGAGAGCAGGTTTCCGACGAGCAGCCCGATGACGAGGGCGGCCGCGGTGGCCGCCTCGTAGTAGATCAGGGCCTTCAGCGAGAGGTGGCGCATCTGACGTCCACTGCCCAGCGAGGCCATGCCGCCGGCCACGGTGGTGAAGATGATCGGCGGAATCAGCAGCATCATCATGGACACGAAGCCGTCGGCGACCACGTGCAGACGAACGGCGAGTCCGGGTGCCGCGGCCCCGAAGGCGGCGCCGAAAATGAGGCCCCACAGTACCCAGGCGGTCAGCGACCTGGGCGCAGCTTTTGTCAGGAACCTCCACATCGCGCGCACTATCCCCTTCGCGAGCCCCGTTGGCGTCCCGGAGTGGCTTACCGGGCCTCCGACAGTAGGGCGGCAGTGAAAGAAACGTGCTTGTACATCTGTAACACAACGTCAAAAGTTTGTAGCGGGCACGACATGTGGGATGTCTGACGTACGTTGACTTACGTCTCACAGTCATATGTTGACCAACGGGGGTCGTATGAAGGTGTTGCTGGTGGAGGACGACGCAGAGGTGGCGAGCGCCCTCACGGAAGGACTGGAGGACCACGGCTGGACGGTGGACCATGTGTCCACCGGCCGGGCGGCGTTACGGGTGCAGGACCCGGGTGAGGTCATCCTGCTCGACCTCAACCTGCCTGACATGGACGGGCTGGAGGTGTGCCGGGGGCTGCGCGATGTCCGCCGGGCCCCGATCATCGCCGTGACGGCGCGGTCGGACGAGATGGACAAGGTGCTCTGCCTGCGCCTGGGCGCGGATGACTACGTGGTCAAGCCGTACCGGCTGCAGGAGCTGCTGGCGCGCATGGTCGCGGTGGTGCGCCGCGCACACGGGACCCAGGAGGAGCGCGCCGACACCGTCGTCACCCAGGGGGCGTTCAGCATCGACCGGGATCGCCGCGAGGTGCGGGTCATGGGGCGTCACGTGCACCTTACACGCAAAGAGTTCGACCTGTTGGTGCTGCTCTCGAGCGCTCCGGGCCGGGTGTTCTCCCGGGAGTTTCTGCTGGCGGAGGTGTGGCGCCAGGAGTGGATGGGCAGCGGCCGGACACTGGACACGCACGTCGCGAGCCTGCGGCGGAAGCTCGGCAGCACGGAGTGGATCAGAACGTCGCGCGGGGTGGGGTTCAGCTTCCACCCGCCGTCGGACCTGACGCCCGAGATATCCGATGCGTGAGATGTACGGGACGGTCCAGGCCCTGGTGGTCGGTGGCGTCCTCATCAGTTTGCTGGTACCGCTCGGTTTACTGCTCGGCGAGAACATGGTGGACGGCGCGGTGCAGGACATGCACCGGACGGGCCGGGAGGCGGCTCCCGGGCTGGTCCGGGCCCTGGCGCGAGAGTCCCCGGAGAAAGCCGACGAGGCGGGCCTACTGGCCGAACTGGCCCGCGTGCATGGTGCCAGTGCCGTCGCGCGGAGGGCGGACGGCACGGTGGTGACGTCGCCGGGAACTCCTGCCGACCTGGTGGCGGAGGCGAAGCGGCTCTCCCCGCGGGGCGGCACCCGCACCGTGGAGCTGCCGCGCGGGATGCCGCCCGGCGGCCATGAGCGGATCGCCGTGGCGAGCGCTCTGGGGCCGGCCGGGACCTCCGGAACGCTCCTGGTGGAGAAATCCGCCGCCGGATTGCGTGGCGAGATCCTTATGGCCTGGTTCGCGCTGGCGGCGCTGGTGCCGGTCGGCACCGCGCTGTGTCTGCTGCCGGTGGTGGTGCTGCGCCGCCGGGCGCAGTCCTCCCTGGAGCGGCTGCGGGACACCACACGGTCGCTGTCCGAGGGTGCGTTCCATGTCCGGGTCGACACCGATGCCGCCGCTCTGCCCGCCGTGCGCGAACTCGCCCGGGACATCAACCAGTTGGGATCCGTGATCCAGTCCGCAATCGAGGAGCAGAGGCACTTCCTGACGGACGTGGCCCACCAGCTTCGCAACCCAATGGTCGCGCTGCGCCTGCGGCTCGAGAACCTGCGCCCCCATCTCGCGGACGCGGAGGGGGCGCGCATCGGCCGCGCGCTGGCCGATGTGGACCGGCTGGACCGCACGCTGACGGATCTCCTGGAGCACGCCCGGTCGGCGCCCGACGTGCCGGGTGTCCAGATCGAGAACGTGTGCGGTGTCGCCGAGAACTGCGTGTGGGGGTGGGCGCCGGTCGCGGAGGCGCGCAGCGTCCGGCTGAAGCTGAGCATGCCGCGTCGGGCCTGGGCCATGACCAGGATCGGTGCGGTGGAGCAGACCCTCAACGTGCTGCTGGCCAACGCCTTGAAATACGCGCCCGAGGACAGCGTGGTGGAGGTCCGCGTCGAGCGGGTGGACGGCGGCTTGCGCATCTCGGTGCGGGACCAGGGCCCAGGACTGTCCGACGTGGAAAGGAAGTTGGCGCTGAAGCGCGGCTGGAGCCGGGACGCGTCCGGCGGCAGCGGTATCGGGCTCTCCATCGCCACCAAGCTCATCGAGTCCTCCGGGGGACGGCTCCGGCTGAGGTCCTTGGCCTACGGGGGCCTGGAGGCAGTGGTGTGCCTGATCAGCGCGCTGCCGATGGAGGACGGGCCGCCCGGGGCGGAGGCGGCCGACGACAGCGCCGCCCGCACGCCCCCGGCCCAGGGGCCGCCCGGCCCAGCGTGCCCCGCACCCGATTCGCCTGTCGTGCGCCCGCCGGACGCGACGTCCCTCGATGAGGACCGGAAGTCATGCTGAGCCCGCTGTCCGCTCCGCGCCTCCGTACCGTTGAGGAACTCCGGTCCGCGGCCCGGGAGGTCGTCGGTGAGAGTACGGGCGAGGTCTTCTGTTACTGGAACTACGCCTCGGTGGAGGAGCCGCTGCTGGAATCGGTTCACCGCAGTGGCCTCCACTTGCGGGAGCGGGCGGGGGAGGTGCGCACCGTGCTGCCCCGCACGGTGCTGCTCACTCCGGAGATCGCCGACTTCGTGGACTGGCACCGGGCGTGCGGGTTCCAGGTGGGGGCGAGCGCCGGACTGCCGCCGGGAGCCATGCTGTTGACCGACGCGGGGGCGCTGGTCACCACGGCGTTCGACGAGGGGTGCGACTACGCCTGGATCCGGGACGGGCGGGTGCTGGAGGCGTTCCGCGCACTGGCGCGCATGCTGTGGGGACGGGCCGACGCCGTCGTCGAGGCGGGTGACCAGTCCCTGGGCGCGACGGACCGCAAGGTGCTCCTGATGCTCACTCAGGGGGCGACCGACCGTGTCATCGCACGGGAGTTGGACCTCTCGGACCGCACTGTGCGGCGCATTGTCGCCAGCCTGCTGGAGCGCCTGGGGGCACGCAGCCGGTTCGAGGCGGGCATGCTCGCCGCCGCGCGTGGCTGGGTGTGAGGGGCTGCACGGATAGGTTCTGCCTATGATCACTACAAGATCTATGATTTGGACTTATCGTCATCCGGCTCCCTAGGTTCGCTCCCATGGCAACTGATACGGGCGTGCGCCCCGAGCGGCAGAAGGCGGAAGGCGGCTCTCTCCGAGGGCAGCGGCGGCCACGGACGAAGCTGGGGCTGCTGTGGCGCTCCACGATCGGCAAGAAGACGGTGATGGCGGTCACCGGTCTGATCATGGTGGGTTACCTTGTCGTGCACATGATCGCCAACCTCAAGATCTTCTTCGGTGCGGAGGAGTTCAACGCTTACGGCCACTGGCTGCGCGTGATGGGCGAGCCCTTCCTGCACCGTGGGTGGGGGTTGTGGACGGCGCGTGTGGTGCTGCTGGCGGCTGTGGTGCTGCACGGAGTGTCGGCGTACCAGCTCAGTCGCCGGGACCTGAAGGCCCGTGCCACCCAGTACGCGCACAAGCGCGGGCGCGCCAGTTACGCGACGCGCACCATGCGGTGGGGTGGGGTGATCCTGGGGCTGTTCATCGTGTGGCACGTCCTGGACATCACGACGGGCACCGTGCACAGCGGTGAGTTCCAGGAGGGGCGTCCGTACGAGAACGTGGTGGGGACCTTCTCCACCTGGTACGGCAATGTCATCTACATCGTGGCCATGCTGGCGATGGGTCTGCACGTCCGGCACGGCTTCTGGAACGCGGCGCAGACGCTGGGCGTCGGCAACGCCCGCCGGGACAGGGTTCTCAAGGCGGTGGCGAACACCCTCGCGGTGATCCTGACGGTGGGCTTCGTGTCCGTGCCCATCGCGGTCATGACCGGCTCGGTGGGCTGATGATGTCGCCGAACGAGTACACCGGTTACTCGGTCGGTGAGCCGGCGGTCGCATGCACACGCTGATCGTCCTGGCTCACTCGATCGCGGCGCGGGGCGTGTCAACGCCGCGAAGAACCACCGGAACGACGGCGACTCGGTGCACCGGCCCCCGCCCACACCGCCCCTGCTGACCGAGGGCCGGGCTGACACCTTCGTGCGGCAGCCGCACCAGGGCGGGCGGCGCCAGCGCGGGCGGTACGAGGACGGGCGGCTCGTGTACCGCCCGTCCGGGCGGGAGCCCCGCCCTCCGGGCCAACGGTCCTGACCGCGTCGCGACAGCCGATGTCGTCTTGCTGACACGGCGCTTGTCCCCTCGAACCGTGCGTCGGCAGCATGGCATTTCAAAATGCCGGGCCGTGGCAACGGGGGTTCCACTGAATGTCGAGCGCCCAAGTCCGGCCCCGAGACGAGTGATTCCGGTTGCTTCGCCACTCTGTCTGACCCACTCCGGGAGGGGCTTTTCCGTGCAGTACATGATTCTCGCGCGCTATTCACAGGACGTGGTGGAAGGCGTGCTCAAGGACCCGCAGGCGATTATCGCCAGGGACGAGCACGCTTTTAAGTTCTACGGCTCGCTCGGCGGCAAGGTCGTCAACTACTGGTTCACCCGCGATGTCGAATACCACTTCGCGGTGGTCGTCGACTTCCCGGACGCGGAGGCCGCGCACGCCGCCGTGCTGACCGGCTACTCCACCGGTGCCTTCACCGAGGGCAAGCTCATCCCGCTGGCCTCGGCCGACGAGATGGTCGGCGCGCTCAAGCGTGCCGCGCCCGCCGTCGACCTGTTCTACCCGCCGACGGAGCCGCAGGACGCCTCGGCCTGACCCCTGGGGCCTGTCTCGGGCAGGTGGGGCACGCCCCACCTGCTCGCCTTCCGTTCCAGCACGCACTGCTCCTGAAAAGCACCGCGCGGAGCCCGCCTTCAGAGAGGTAGACGTGAGCGGTATTCGTCGAACAACGCCGCCGGGCGTCCAGGCCCGGGATCTCGTGGAACTGCTCCGGCAGCGGGGCGAAGAAAACGGCCGACGCGCCGCATTCACCTTTCTCGCCGACGGTGTGACGGTCTCGGAGCGACTGAGCTACGCGGATCTCGACCGGAGGGCGCGTGCCATCGCGTCGCATTTGCTGACCCTGGGCGATCCGGGCGACCGCGTGTTGATGCTGTATCCGTCGGGTCCGGAATTCGCCACCGCGTTCTACGGCTGCCTCTACGCGGGGATGACGGCCGTTCCCGCCTATCCGCCGCGCTCCGACAAACACGCGGCGCGGCTCAACGCCGTCGCCGAGGACTGCGGGGCCTCGATCATTGCGGCCCCCGGCCGGCTCTGCGACACGCTGGTGGACAAGTACGCCCCCAACGCCCGCTGGGCGCCGACCGACCGTGTTCCGCTCGAGGCCGCCGACGACTGGCGTCACCCGGACATCACCCCGGACGACCTGGCCTTCCTCCAGTACACCTCCGGCTCGACGGGCAACCCGAAGGGGGTGATGCTCAGCCACGCCAACCTCCTGCACAACCTGGAGCTCATGGCCCGCGCCATGGGACACAGCGAGAGCCCCGTCTATGTCTCCTGGCTGCCGCTCTTCCACGACATGGGGCTCATCGGCCATCTGCTTCAAGCCCTCTACTGGGGGAGCGAGCTGGTCTACATGCCGCCCGAGGCGTTTCTTCAGGAGCCGGCCCGCTGGCTGCGCGCCCTCAGCGACTACCGGGGCACCTTCAGCGCCGCGCCGAACTTCGCCTTCGAGTTGTGCGTCCGCCGCACCCGCCCCGAGGACCGCGCCGGACTGGACCTGAGTCACTGGCGGCTGGCCCTCAACGCGGCCGAGCCGGTACGCGCCGACACTCTCGCCCGCTTCGAGGCGATGTACGCCGAGCACGGCTTCCGCCCCGAGTCCTGGCACCCGGCGTACGGACTCGCCGAGAACTCCGTGTACGTCTCCAGCGGCCTCCCGGACAGCGGCGCCGTCATCGTCCATGTGGACGGGGCGGAGCTGGAGCACGACCGGATCGTGGAGGTCGCGCCGGGCACCGCGGGCTCCCGCGCGCTCGTCGGCGCCGGACACGCCCGCCACGGACAACGGACCGCGATCGTCGACCCCGCCACCCGGCGTGCCCTCGACGCCTACCAGGTCGGCGAGATCTGGATCAGCGGCCCCAGCGCGGGGCAGGGGTACTGGGGCCGGACGGAGGAGACCGCCGCTACCTTCGGCAACCGCCTCGTCGACGAAGGGGAGTCGAGCTGGGTCGCCACCGGTGACAAGGGATTCCTGACGCCGGACGGGGAACTCGTCATCACCGGCCGTATCAAGGACATGATCATCGTGCGGGGGCGCAACCTCTACCCCCAGGACATCGAGCGCACCGTCGAGACCGCCGACCGTGCCTTCCGGCCCGGCTGCACCGCCGCCTTCTCCGTGGAATCCGTGAGCGGCGAGGAGCGCGTCGTCGTCGTCCAGGAGGTGCGGGGCGAGGACGCGGACGCCGAGCGGATCGGCCCCGCCGTGGCTGCGGCCGTCGTCGCAGAGCACGATGTGCCGCTGCACGCGCTGGTGCTGCTGCGCACCCGCGCCATCCCCAAGACCTCCAGCGGCAAGCTCGCCCGCCGTGCCGCCCGCAAGGGCTATCTCGAAGGAACCCTGGACGCGCTGGCCACCTGGACCGCACCGGGGACGGCGCCGCGCCCCGACACCGAGGGGGACGGGCCGGGTGCCGACGGGGACCAGAACGCGTTGGTACGCCGGATCCTCGACGCCGTCGCCGAGCACACCGGCTTGGCCGTGGACGAGCTGGACCCGACCGCCAACTTCCACATCTATGGGGTCGATTCGGCCTCCGCCGTGGCGATCTCCGGCGCGCTCCAGCGGGAGCTGGGCCGCCGCGTGCCCGCCGCCCTCCTCTACCAGCACCCGACGGCTGAGGCCGCCGCCCGCCACCTCGCCGGACGGAGTGCCGGGCACGAGGCGGGCGCGCAGGCCGCCCCGCGGACCGGCACGCCCGCCGCGCCGGCCGCGGCCGAGCCGATCGCCGTCGTCGGCATGGCCTGCCGCTTCCCCGGCGCCGAGAACACCGAGGAGTTCTGGACGCTGCTGCACGGCGGCGGCGACGCCGTCACCCCGGTGCCCGCCGACCGATGGGACGCGGAGAGGCTCTATGACCCGGAGCTCAAGCGGGACGGCACCGCCAGTACCCGCTGGGGCGGCTTCCTCGGGGACGTCGCGGGATTCGAGCCCGAGTTCTTCGGCGTCTCGCCCGCCGAGGCGGTGGCCATCGATCCCCAGCAGCGGCTCCTCATGGAGGTCGTCTGGGAGGCCCTGGAGAACGCGGCGATCGTCCCGGCCGACCTCGCGGGCAGCGACACCGGAGTCTTCGTCGGCATCAGCAACAACGACTACAGCCGGCTCACCGCCGGAGCGAAGGGCGCCCTGGGCGCGTACTACGGCACGGGCAACGCCCTGAGCGTCGCCGCGAACCGGCTGTCGTACCTCCTCGACCTGCGCGGTCCGAGTCTTGCTCTGGACACCGCGTGTTCCTCCTCGCTCGTCGCCGTGCACCAGGCGTGCGAGGCCCTCCGCCGTGGGGAGTCCTCGCTGGCGGTGGCCGCCGGGGTCAATCTGCTCCTCGCCCCCGACCTCACCGCGGTCTTCTCCCGAGCCCAGATGATGGCGTCCGACGGCCGCTGCAAGGCGTTCGACGAGCGCGCCGACGGCTACGTGCGCTCCGAGGGCTGCGGGGCCGTCATCCTCAAACCGCTCTCGCTGGCGCTGGCCGACGGCGACCGCGTGCTCGCCGTCGTACGGGGCTCGGCCGTCAACCAGGACGGCCGCTCCAACGGCCTGACCGCCCCGCACGGCCGCGCCCAGACGGAGGTCCTGCGCACTGCCTGGAGCGCCGCGGGCATCGCTCCGCGTGAGCTGGGCTACATCGAGGCCCACGGCACGGGCACCGCACTCGGCGACCCCATCGAGTACGAGGCCCTGACCGAGGCGCTTTTGACGGAGCCGGCCGCCGAGGGGGACGCCGCCGGGCCCTGCTATCTCGGATCGGTGAAGACCAACATCGGCCACCTGGAGTCCGCGGCTGGTATCGCCGGTTTCATCAAGATCGTCCTGGCTCTTCAGCACGACACCGTGCCGCCGCACCTCCACCTCACCCGACTCAACCCCCACATCGATGCGGCCGGTTCGCCGTTGGAGATCCCCACCGCTCCTCTGGCCTGGCCCGAGGACCGGCGTACCGCCGGGGTGAGCGCCTTCGGCTTTGGCGGGACCAACGCGCATGTGGTGCTCTCGGCGGCGCCGACGCCGGCCGCCGTCCCCGGTACCAAGGAGGCACGGCGGCCTGAGGCGCTGCTGCTCTCCGCGCGGACCCCCGAGGCCTTGCGTGACCTGGCGGCCCGCTACGCCGACCGGCTCGCCCGGACCGGCAGCGGCCCCGGGGATCTGGCTGATCTCGCCTGGACCTCCTCCCAGGGCAGGACCGCTTTCCCGGAGCGGCTCGCCGTCACCGCGGATTCTGCCGAGGAGGCCCGTGCCGCCCTGGAGCGCTTCGCCGCCGAGGGCAGGCCCGCGGCCGCGGTCGCCCGTGGCCGCGCCCCGCGCAAGGCCCCCGTGATGGCCTTCCTCTTCACCGGCCAGGGCTCCCACCGGGTGGGCATGGGCACCGAACTGCACCGTGAGTGGCCGGTGTTCCGGGAGGCGTTCGACCGGTGCGCGGCGCTGCTGAAGGAACGCTTCGGCTTCGACCTGCACCAAGTCGTGCGGGACGAGGAGTCACTGGCGCGCACCGAGTACGCCCAGCCCGCGATCTTCGCGACGGAGTACGCCCTGGCCCAGCTCTGGCGCTCGCTCGGTGTCGAGCCGGACTACCTGTTCGGGCACAGCGTCGGCGAGTTCGTCGCGGCCACCCTCGCCGGGGTGTTCGCGTTGGAGGACGCGCTGGCTCTGCTCGGCACCCGCGCCCGGCTGATGCAGGGCCTCCCGCCGGGCGGCGTGATGTACGCCGTGCGGGTGAGCGAGGAGCGCGCGCTCGCGGCCCTCGCCCCGTACGCCGACGAGGTGGCGCTGGCTGCCGTGAACGGACCGGGCGAGGTCGTGCTCTCGGGCGCCGCCGCCGCGGTCGCCAAGGCCGTGGACGACCTGGCGGAAACGGGCGTCGTCGCGCAGCAGATCCGTACGTCGCACGCCTTCCACTCACCGCTCATGGACCCCGTACTGGAGGAGTTCCGTGCCGCGGCGGAAGGGGTGCGGATGCGCGCTCCCCAGCACCCGGTGGTCTCCTCGCTGACCGGCCAGCTGATCGGACGCCGCATGGCGACCCCGGACTACTGGGTGGAGCAGCTGCGCGGCACCGTCCGGTACGCGGACACGATCGCCACCCTGAGCCATGAGGGGTGCACGGCGGGCATCGAGGTCGGGCCGGACGCGGTGCTCGCTCCGCTGGCCCGGCGCGCGGTGCGGCGTGAGTCCGCGAAGGGGCAGGGACAGCCCGGTTCGGTGTGGCTGGCCTCGCTGCGCTCCGGGAGGCCCGAACAGCGCGCGCTGCTGGACGCGCTGGGCGCCGCCTGGGCGGCGGGCGTGGCCGTGGACTGGGCGCGGGTGCACTCGGGGCGGCCGACCGCGCTGCCCGGCTACCCCTTCCAGCGCCGCAGGTTCTGGCTGCCCGACACTCTGGAGGCAGCGCCCGCCGACGGCGTCGTCCTCGCCGGGGAGCCCGGCCGTCATCCTCTGCTGGGGCGGCGTATGGAGGGTGTGGCGGCCGATCCCGGCAGGCATGTGTGGCAGCGGTCGCTCGCCCGCGACCAGGTCGCGGTCCTGGACGACCACGTCATCCAGGGGCGGGTCGTCGCACCGGGCACCAGCTACATCGACATGGCGCTCGCCGCCGCCCGCGAGCTCGCGCCGGGCGTGCCGTACCGCCTCCAGGACGTCGCTTACCACAGCGTTCTGAGCATCCCGCCGGACGGCGCGCGGATCGTCCAGGTCGGACTGCGGGACGGCTCCGACGGAGCACTGGCCTTCACCGTGCACAGCAAGGCCGAGGGCGACACCGCCACCAAGTGGACCCAGCACGCCTCGGCCCGCATGGTGCCCGTACAGCACGTGGGGAACGGGCAGCGCGGGCGGCACGGGGAGAGCGCGAAGAGCGCGAAGAGCGCGGAGAGCGCGAAGAACGGGGAGAGCGCGTCATGAAATTCAGCCTGATGTTCTTCGCCAGTGACGAGAACGCGCTGGCCGAAGACGCCCGGTACGACATGCTGCTGGAGAGCGCCAGGTTCGGTGACGCGCACGGCTTCGAGAACGTCTGGGTTCCCGAGCGGCACTTCACCCCGCTCGGCTCGCTCTACCCGAACCCGGCCCTGCTGCACGCCGCCCTGGCGCGCGAGACCAGCCGGATCGGGCTGCGCGCGGGTAGCGTGGTGCTGCCCCTGCACAGCCCGCTGCGGGTGGCCGAGGAGTGGGCCGTCGTGGACAACCTGTCCGGCGGCCGGGCCGGGATCTCCCTCGCCTCCGGCTGGAACCCGAACGACTTCGCCTACTTCCCCGAGCGGTATGCCGAGCGCTCCCGCCACCTTGAGGAGGGCATGGAGCAGCTGCGCGCGCTGTGGCGGGGCGAGGCGATCACCGCGACCAGCGGCACCGGCGAACCCGTCAGCCTGCGCACCTACCCGCGCCCCGTCCAGCGGGAGCTGCCGCTGTGGCTGACGGCGGCCAGCTCGCCCGCGAGCTTCGCCCGGGCCGGGCGGACCGGGGCGAATCTCCTCACCCACCTGCTCGACCAGGGCGTGGACGGGCTCGCCGAGAACGTCGAGGTCTACCGCAAGGCGCGGGCCGATGCGGGTCTCGACCCCGCCTCGGGCCGGGTCACGGTCATGCTGCACAGCTTCGTGGGCGCCGACGCCGAGACCGCGACCGAGCTGGCCCGAGACCCCTACTGCGCCTATCTGAAGGGGAACATGGGCCTGCTCAAGGGACTCGCGAGCAGCCGTGGCCGGGATTCCGCCACGGACATCGAGGCCCTGCCGGAGGCGGAGCTGACGCAGTTCGCCGGCTTCCTGTACGACCGGTTCGCCTCCTCCCGCTCGCTGATCGGCTCGCCCGAGTCCTGTCTGCCGCTGGTGCGCCGGCTGGCCCCGTTCGTGGACGAGGTCGCCTGCCTGCTGGACTTCGGCCCCACCACGGCGCAGGTGCTCGACGGGCTGCCCCACCTCGACCGGCTCCGTCGGCTCGCGGAGCAGGATCCGCAGGTCCGTGAGGCCGCGGTGGACCGGACGCTGCCGGAGCCCGCGAGCGCCGTGGCGCGCATTCCGGCCGCCTCCCCCTCGCCGCCCGCCTGGGAGGACGACCCGGAGGTGGTCAAGGCCCGGTGCGGTCACACCGTCGAGGTGGCGGAGTTCTTCGACCACGTCGAGCGGGCGGGTGCCGCCTACGGCCCCCGGATGCGATGCCTGGAAGGGATGTGGGTCGGCGACGGCGAGGTCCTGGGCCGGCTGACTCTGCCGGCCCGGTGGGCCGAGGAGGGCTATGTCTTCCATCCGGCCCTCCTCGACAACGCCTTTCTGCTGCTCGGGGCGCTCGCACCCGGCGCCCTCAGCGGCAGCGGGGCGCTCACGCTCCCCGTCGGCGTCGGCACGCTGGAGCCGTACCGGCAGCCGGTGGGCGAGGTCTACTCCCATGTGGTGCGCACCCCGGCCGCCGAGACGGGTGACGAACTCCTCGCCGATGTACGGCTCTTCGACGCCGAGGGGACCGTCGCGTACGCGCAGGGGCTGCGGATGCGCCTGGTGGACCCCGAGGACGGCGGCGGGGCCCCCGGCCGCGACCTGTGCTACCGCACCGACTGGACCGCGGTGTCCGCCGCGCGCGCGGCGGACACCGAGTCCGGGCGCTGGCTGGTCCTCGCCGACATGGCGGGCACTGGCGAGGCGCTCGCCACGGCCCTGCGGGAAGCGGGCGACTCCGTCGATGTCGTACAAGCCGACGCTGCCTCCGATGCCGCCCGCATCCGCCAGGCCCTCTACGGCGCCCTCGCGGACGGGCCGCTCAAGGGCGTGGTGCTGGCCCGGCCGCTGGACGCGCCCGACCTCCCGGACGCCACCACCGACCAGGTCCGTGCCGCACAGCAGAGCGGCGCCGAGGCCGCGCTCGCCCTGGTGCGCGCCTGCCTCGACGTGGATGTCCCCACGCGCTGCGGGCGCCTGTGGCTGCTGACTCGGGGCGCCCAGCCGGCGGGAGGAACGGCCGTGACCGCCGCGGGTGTCCTCCAGGCCCCGGTCTGGGGACTGGGCCGGGTCCTGGCCGCCGAACACCCGGAGCTGTGGGGCGGCCTGATCGACCTCGACGCGCGGACGGCGCCCGACGAGGCGGCCTCCGCCACGCTGCTGAGCGCCGTCCTCACCGGCGCGCGCCCCGACGAAGGAATCCCGGTCGACGACCAACTCGCCGTACGTGACGGCAGTTTGCTCGCAGCCCGCCTGGTCCGGGCCGAGGAGATGGCGGCCCCGGCCCCCGCCGCGCCGGACATCGACCCGGACGGCACCTATCTGCTCACCGGCGGCCTCGGCGACCTCGGACTGGCCCTGGCCGGGTGGCTGGCCGAGCGCGGGGCGCGCCATCTCGTACTGGTCGGCAGGCGCGGGGTGAGCGACGACACTCAGCGCGTGGCCGTGGACGGACTGACCGGCCGGGGTGTCCGCGTGCACATCGCGGCGGCGGACGTGGCGCGGGCCGACGACGTCGCGGCGCTCCGCGCGGAACTGGAGCGCGAGGGCCTGCCCCCGGTCGTGGGTGTGGCGCACCTGGCGGGCATCGCCCGCGGCGCCATGCTCGCGGGGCTGGACGTCGAGCAGCTGCGCGAGGTGGCCGAGCCCAAGGTCGCCGGGGCGTGGAACCTGCACCGGGTGTTCGGGGACGCCTCGCTGTTCCTGCTCGTGTCGGCGCTGCCCGCGGTCTTCGGGCCGGTCGGCGTCGGTGCCGCCAACTACGCCGCGGCCAACGCCTTCCTGGACGCGCTCGCCCACCACCGGCGCGGCCGGGACACGGACGCCGTCGCGCTCGGCTACGGCCCCTGGAACGGGATCGGCCTCGCCGTGCGCGAGGGCGGCCTCGACCAGTTGTCCCGCCTCGGCGTGGGCAGCATGGCACCGGCTGAGGCCCTCGACGTCTTCGGCCGTGTGCTGGCGCGCCGGCCCGCCCAGGTCACGGTGGCCCGCCTCGACTGGCCCGAGGTCTTCACCGCCCTGCCCTCCGCCCGCGCCACCGGCCAGTTCGCCGCGTTCCTCGACGAGTTCGGCGGCACCGGCGGCTCCGCGCAACTGCTGGAGCGCTGCGCGCAGGTAGAACCGCAGGAGCAGCGGATGATCGTCGGCGACTACCTCACCGAGCGGCTTGCCGCGGTGCTCCAGACCGGGGCGGAGGACATCGACCCGCAGGTGCCCGTCGTGGAGATGGGCCTGGACTCGCTGATGGCCCTCGAACTGCGCGTCCGCGTCAAGGCCGACCTGGGCGTCGTGGTGCCGATGGTGCGGCTGCTGGAAGGGCCCAGCGTGGAGCAGCTCACGGACCACGTGCTGGGCCTGCTCACCGAGGTGCTCGGCGCACTGGACGGCGACGAGGAACGAGAGGAGATCACGCTGTGAACGGGGACCTCGTCAAGACGGCGGACACCGCGGAAGGACCCGAGCGGCTCGCGGAGCTGCTCGGGGAACTGCGTCGCGCACGCGTCCGGTTACGTGCCGAGGGCGACCAGCTGCGGGTCTCCGCGGCCAAGGGGGCCCTCACCGCCGAGCTGCGGGACGAGCTGCGGGCGCACAAGGAGGGGCTGCTCAGCCATCTGCGGGCCGAGGCCGCCGCGGAACAGCCGGTCCGGCCGCTGCCGCGCGACGGCCGAGCCTTCCCCCTGTCACTGGCGCAGGAATCGCTGTGGCTCCTGGACCAGATGGAGGGCCACCAGCCCACGTACGTCCTCAGCGGCAAGGTCCGCCTGACGGGACAGGTGCGCGTCGAGCGCCTCACCGACTGCCTCAGCCACCTCGTCCGGCGCCACGAGTCACTGCGCACGGCGTTCCGGGCCGGCGCCGACGGAGCGCCCGAGCAGACCCTGTGTCCGCCGGCCCCGCTGCCGCTGGTCCACGAGGACCTGAGCGGCCTCACCGACCAGGAGCGGGACGCCACCCTGGCCCGCCTCGCCGAGGAGGTCGCCCGCGAACCCTTCGACCTGGCGGGCGGGAACCTGCTGCGAGCCGTCCTCGCGACCATCGCGCCACAGCAGGCGTACCTCTTCCTGGCCGTGCACCACATCGCCGCCGACGCGGCCTCGCTCGGCGTCCTCTTCGACGAACTGTTCACGCTGTACGCGGCGGACACGAGCGCCCTTCCCCCGCTCTCCGTCCAGGCCATCGACGCGACGGAGTGGCAGCGCGCCGCGCTCTCCCCGGTGACCGAGGCCGAACAGCTGGCTTACTGGAAGGACCGGCTCGACGGCGCGCCGCCGCTCCTGGAGCTGCCCGCGGACCGTCCCAGGCCGGTCAGTCAGTCGTACCGCGGCGGCACCGTGCCCTTCGTCCTGGACCCCGCGACGACGGCCCGGTTGCGCGAGATGGCCGCCGGGGCGCAGGTCACCCCGTATGTCGCGGTGCTCGCCTTGTGGGCGGTGCTGCTCGGCCGGCACGCGCGCACCGACGACGTGGTGATCGGCACTCCGGTCAGCAACCGGGAGCGCCCCGAAGTAGCCACCCTCGTCGGCTTCTTCGTCGGCACGCTGCCGCTGCGCATCGACCTGTCCGGCGATCCCGATTTCACCGGTCTGCTGCGGCGGGTCCAGCGCACCTTCCTGGAGGGCTTCGAGAACCGGCAGGTGCCCTTCCAGCGGATCGTCGCAGCCCTGCGGCCACACCGGTCGCCGAGCCACGCCCCGGTCTTCCAGAACATGCTCACGTACTACGAGACCCCGCTCGGCGACATCCGGGCCGGGGAGCTCACCGCCCGCCGCGAGGAAGTACACAACGGCACCGCGAAGTTCGACCTCACCCTCTTTGTGGAGGACCAGGGAGAGCGACTTTCGTGCTCGCTCGAGTACGCGGCGGACCTCTTCGACCGGGACACCGCCGAGCGGCTGGCCGCGACCTTCCAGCAGCTCGCCGTGTCCGCCGTCGAGGGCCCCGGTACCGAGGTGTCCCGACTCGCCCTGCTCACCGCCGAGCAGCGCGACCACTTGGTGCACGGCCGCAACGGCGCGCACCGCGAGGTGGATCTCGACCGGCCCGTGTACCGATACCTCTCCGAGCGGGCGGCGCAGAGCCCGGACGCGACCGCCATCGAGCACGCCACCGAGTCATGGACGTACGCCAGGCTGGAGGCGGAGAGCAACCAGCTCGCCCGGCTGCTGGCCGAGGAGGGCGTCGGCCGGTCCACTCTGATCGGGCTGTACGCCCACCGCTCCATCCGGCAGATCGTCGCAATGCTGGCGATCCTGAAGACGGGCGCGGCGTTCCTCCCCCTGGACCCGGACCATCCCGCCGACCGCACCGCCGGAACCCTCGACGACGCCCACTGCCCGCTGCTGCTGAGCGACGCACCGCTGGACACGACCGACGGCACCCGCCTGCTGCGGCTCGACGAGCTGGACTGGTCGGACCGCGACGGGGCCGAACTCGCCACCGTCACCGGGCGCGACGACCCGATCTACACCATCTACACCTCCGGCTCCACCGGCCGCCCCAAGGGCATCGTGATGCGGCACGGTGCCCTCGCCAACCTGCTGGCCTGGCAGACGGCGGCCTTCCCCTTCGCAGCCGACGACCGGACGCTCCAGTTCAGCCCCCTGCACTTCGACATCTGCATGATGGAGACCTTCGGGACGTGGGCGGCCGGCGGCACGGTCGTCCTGGTCGATGCCGAAACCCGCCGAGACGCGCTTCAGTTGCTGCCCTGGCTGGTGGAGCGAGGCATCACCCGGCTCTTCCTGCCGTACGTCGCGCTCCAACAACTCGCCGAGGTGGCAGCCGTACGCGAGCAGTGGCCGACCGCGCTGCGGGAGGTCTTCTCCGCCGGTGAACAGCTCCACATCACCTCGGAACTCCGCACCTTCTTCACCCGCACGGAAGCCGTCCTGCACAACCAGTACGGCCCCTCCGAGGCCCATGTGATCACCTCGCACACCCTGACCGGCGCGCCCGACCAGTGGGAGCCAGTGCCCCCGGTGGGACGGCCCGTGGACAACGTGCGCGTCGTCCTCCTCGACCGGCACGGCGAGCCGGTACCGCAGGGCGTCGCCGCCGAGGTGTGCGTCTCCGGACCGTGCCTGGCCCTCGGCTACCTGGGACAGGACGAACTGACGGCCGCACACTTCGTACCGGACCCGTACCGGCCCGGGGAACGGATGTACCGCACCGGCGACCTGGCGCGCTATCGCGGTGACGGCGCGATCGAATATCTGGGCCGCATCGACCACCAGGTCAAGGTGCGCGGCTTCCGGGTGGAGCCCGGTGAGATCGAGGCCGCCCTGCTGAGCCACTCCGGCGTCCGCGAGGCCGTGGTCGCGGCCCGTGGCCAGGGCGCCGAACAGGCCCTGGTCGCCTGGGTGGTGACCGCCGGGCAGGACCTGACGCCGCACGAGTTGCGGCGGCACTGCGCGGACCGGCTGCCCGAGTACATGGTGCCCACCCTGTACGTCACGCTCGACGCGCTGCCGCTGACCGTCGCGGGCAAGGTCGAGCGCAAGCGCCTTCCAGCGCCCGTGGTGGAGCGCGTCGGCGGGGCGGAGCCGAGCACGCCGCTGGAGAAGTCCGTCGCCGCCGTCTTCGCCGACGTCCTGGGCGTCGGCTCGGTCGGACGTGACGACGACTTCTTCCGGCTGGGCGGCCATTCACTCGCTGTGACCCGGGCCGCGCTGCGGCTCAGCGAGGAGCACGGCGTCGGCCTCACCGCTCAGGTCGTGTTCGCCCGGCCGACCGTGGCCGGAGTCGCGGAGAGCCTGGAGACCCTGCTGTGGGCGGCGGCCGGACCCGCGGCGCGTAACCCGGACTCGCCCGGTACCACGGCGGAGAGGGAAGAGGGAGAGCTGTGACATCACCGGTTGAACTCCTCGCGGAGCTGCGCTCCCGTGACATCCGCGTCTGGGAGGACGAGGGACGGATCCGTTTCAGCGCCCCGCCCGGCGCTCTGGACGAGGAACTGCGCGCCCGGCTGTCCGCCCGGCGTGACGCCCTGATCGGCCTGCTGCGGGAGGCGCGGGGCGACGGCCCGCGCACACTTCCACCGGTCACGCCCCTCGACCGGGACGCCGGTCCGCTGCCGCTCTCCTTCGGGCAGCAGCGCATGTGGGTGATGGCCGAGATGCTGCCGGACAGCGGTGCCGCCGCCTACGTCCTCGCCGGCCGGGTCACCCTCGACGGTGAGCTCGACGACACCTGCGTAAGCGCGCTGCGCCGGGCCCTCACCGAACTGGTCCGGCGCCACGAGGCCCTGCGCACCGTCATCTCCGTCGCCCACGAGCAGCCGGTGGCCCGGGTCGTCGACGTCCCTGAGGTGGCGCTGCCCGAACGCGCCCTCGCCGAGGTCGAGTCGGTCGAGGAGCTCGCCGCCGCCGAGGCCCGGCGTCCCTTCGACCTCAGTGAGGCCCCGCTGCTGCGGGCGGTACTGCTGCGCGAGACCCCCGCGCGGGCCCATCTGCTGCTGTCGGTCCACCACATCAGCGCCGACGCCTGGTCGCTCGGCGTCCTGTACCGCGAACTGTTCGCCCTGTACCGCGCCTGCCTCGAGAACGAGCAGGGCGCGACCGGCCACGGTGACGTCGCGGGCGGGCTGCCCGAACTCCCCGTCCAGTACGCCGACTACGCCGCCTGGCAGCGCGCCCACCTCACCCCCGAGGCGCTGGGCGACGAGGCCGAACACTGGAAGCGGCGCCTCGACGGGCTGCCCGAACTGCTGGAGCTGCCCGCCGACCGGCCCCGCCCCGCCGCGCAGTCCTACCGTGGCGCGGCCGTCCCCTTCCACCTGGACGCGGCTCTCCGCGACGCGGTGCAGGAGCTGGCGCGCGCCCATGGCTGCACCCCCTTCATGGTGCTGCTGGCGTCCTGGTCGGCGGTGCTGTCACGGCTGAGCGGCGCGGCCGACCTGGCGGTCGGCACTCCGGTGGCCGGACGGCTGCGCCCCGAGGTGGAGCCGCTGATCGGCTTCTTCGTCAACACCCTGGTGCTGCGCGTCGACGCCGCCGACGACCCCGCCTTCGAAGACCTGCTGGCACGGGTACGGACCACCGCGCTGGATGCCTTCGATCACCAGGAGCTGCCCTTCGAGCAGCTGGTGGAGGTCCTCCAGCCGCCGCGCACCCTCAGCCACAGCCCACTGTTCCAGCACATGTTCATCCTCCAGAACGCCACCTCCGAGGCCCCGCGCCTGCCGGGCCTGGAGTGCCGTATGGAGGAAGTGCACACCGGCACCGCGAAGTTCGACACCACGCTCCTCGTCGAGGAGGCGCCCGACGGGCTGCGCGGCTCCCTGGAGTACGCCACCGACCTGTACGACGCCGCCACCGCCCGCCGATTCCTGGGCATCTGGCAGACGCTGCTGCGCCACGCGGTGTCCGCCCCCGCCACCCGGCTCTCCGCCCTGCCGCTGCTGACCGAGGAGGAGCGCGGCGCCCTCGTCGAGGCGGGCCGCGGCCCCGCCGTCGAGTTCCCCGCCGTCACCGTCCACACCCTGGTCGAGCGGCAGGTCGCCACCACCCCCGACCGGCCGGCGGTGGTCCAGGGCGACACGTGCCTCACCTACGCCGCCCTCGACGCGGAGGCAGACCGGCTCGCCCGGGTACTGCGCGCCCGCGGTGCGGGCCGCCACACGGTGGTCGCGCTCTGCCTGCCGCGCACCCCCGCGCTGGTGACCGCTCTGCTGGCGGTGCTCAAGTCCGGCGCCGCCTACCTGCCGCTGGACCCCACGGCACCGCCCGAGCGCACCGCGTACATCCTGCGCGACGCAGGCGTCCGGCTGCTGCTGAGCGACTCGGCGCTACTGCCCACCCTCGACTGCCCGGATGACGTCGAGCCCCTCTGCCTGGACACACTCGACACCCTTGACGTCGCGACCCGCCCCGACGACCCCGCAGCCCCTGAG
>NZ_NGFN01000149.1 GCF_002148965.1 Streptomyces swartbergensis
AGGCGTACGCGCAGGAGTCGGCCACCGCCACTCCGGCCGGAGCGCCGACGAGCGCCCAGGTCAGCGTCGCCACCGCCAAGGCCTTTGCGGCGAGGGCGGATTGAGTCGATAGGGGTCCATGCACGACGAAGATCATGAGCCTTGTCCCGCCGGGACGTGCCGGAGCGCAAGGGGATTGCCCCGAAAGAGGGATATCCGGGTGCCGCCGGTTTGGATGGGCGGTCGCCCGCGAAGCGTGCGACGCGTACCTCTGCGCGGTGGCCAGCGGCCGTCACAGGTTGCGGCCGTCACAGGTTCCGGAAAGAAATTTGGCCGGTCGTTGAACACAAACACGGCTCCGGTGCGTACTCATGACCGTGCGGCGGCGCAGCAGGGCGCTGCAACACCCTTGCGATTATGGGGAGTTGACGATGAAGACCTCCTGGCGGAGCGCCTCACTCGTGGCGAGCGCCGCGGCGGTCCTGGCGCTGACGACGGCGTGCGGTCAGGACAGCCCACCGGCGGCCAGCCAGAACGTGGGTGCCACGGCGGCGCCCGGCGACTACGGAAGCATCGGCACCGGGAACGGAGTGGGCGGCACCGCGGCCGGCCAGCAGGCTTCGCCGAGCCCTTCCAGCCCGTCGAACCCCGCGGGCAAGCTGTCCGTCGCCACCGCCGAGGAGGTCGGCAAGGTGGTGACCGACAGCCTGGGACTCACTCTGTACCGGTTCGACCAGGACAGCGAGCAGCCGCCCAAGTCGAACTGCGACGGCGACTGCGCCAAGACCTGGCCGCCGGTGCCCGCGGACGACGCGGAGGCCGGCGAGGGCATCGACAAGTCGCTGCTCGGCTCGGTCACCCGGGCCGACGGCACCAAGCAGCTGACCGTGGGCGGCTGGCCGGCCTACCGCTACGCCAAGGACGTCAACGCCGGTGACGTCAAGGGCCAGGGCGTGGGCGGCAAGTGGTACGCGCTGGCCCCCGACGGCAAGAAGGCGCAGGGCGGCGGGGCCGCCGGCGAGGGGGCCGGCGGCGAGGAGGCCGGGGCGCAGCCCGGGCTGTCCACTCGCAACGACCCCAAGCTCGGCGAGATCGTCGTCGACAAGAACGGCATGACGGTCTACCGGTTCAAGAAGGACGAGGCCTGGCCCAAGCCCGTCTCCAACTGCACCGGCGAGTGCCTGGAGAAGTGGCCGCTCGTGGAGCCCGTTGACTACGCCGACACCAAGGGCATCCAGGAGAAGGGCTACATGATCTTCGACCGGACCGACGGCAAGGGCAAGCAGCAGACGATCAACTGCTCGCCGATCTACACCTTCGCCGGTGACAAGGCTCCCGGTGACACCAACGGCCAGGGCGTCGGCGGCACCTGGTACGCCGTGCGGCCCGACGGGAAGCTGGTCGGCGCCTCGGAGAAGTAAGAGAAACCTCCCCAGGGTTGATCATCTCGTCCACCCGACGGAGCCGACCCGGTCCGCTCCTTCCGTGACTCACGGAAGGAGCGGACCGTTTTGACGTGCTCGAACACTGTTCGTCATATGTTCGAAGGGCGTGTGCGCGGGTATCAATGCGGCACGTGCCGCAGGCAGTGACCGGGAACGGATGGTCAATTTCCGTTTCGGGTCGCTCCATTGGCGGGCGATCAGTAGCCTCTGCTCGAACACCGGATCGCCTACGCCTTGGAGAGATAGATGGAGCGTCCCGCCTGGGCCCCACGGAGCATCGACATCTCGGTGCCCAGCGTCTCCCGGATGTACGACTACTACCTGGGCGGATCGCACAACTTCGAGGTCGACCGGGAAGCGGCCCGCAGGGCCATGGAGTTCATGCCGGGACTCCCCAAGATCATGCAGGCGAACCGGGCGTTCATGCGCCGCGCCGTGCGCTACGCGGCCGACCAGGGCATCAGCCAGTTCCTGGACATCGGCTCCGGCATCCCCACCTTCGGCAGTGTGCACGAGGTGGCCCAGTCCGCCCGCCCCGGCGCCCGCGTGGTGTACGTCGACCACGACCCGGTGGCCGTGGCGCACAGCCAGGTGGTCCTCCAGGGCAACGACGACGCGGACATCGTGGCCGCGGACCTTCGCAAGCCCCAGGAGATCCTGCACAGCCCCGAGGTGGAGCGGCTGATCGACCTGAATCAGCCAGTGGCGTTGCTCCTCGTTGCCATACTGCACTTCGTGGAAGACGAGGACGACCCGTACGGGGCGGTGGCCGAGCTGCGCGAGGCGCTCGCGCCCGGCAGCCTGCTCGTGCTCACCCATGCCTCGTACGAGGGGATCCCGCTGCCGCCGGAGCGGGCCGGGGGCGCGGTGAGCGTGTACCAGGACATGCGCAGCCCGCTGATCATGCGTTCGCGCGAGGAGATCGCGCGGTTCTTCAAGGGGTACGACATGGTGGAACCCGGACTGGTGGCGATGCCGCGCTGGCGGCCCGACACCGCACCGGAGGACGAGGATCCGTATGCGTTCTCCGGCTTCGCGGGCGTGGGGCGTACGGCGTGATCGCGGAACCGGACGGGCCGGAGGACAGACTCCGCCGGTTCGCGACGATCTGGAGCCGGGCCGTCTTCCCGGTGACCTCGACGTCGTCGACCCGGCCGGAGTTCGAGGAGCAACTGCTGCCACTGGCCCGGCGGTTGAGCCAGGCACTGCTGGCCCGGGCCTTCGCCGCCGACGCGGGCAGGGCGGTGGGCGCCGCCCTCGTGGACGCGCACTGCACCGACCCGGAGGCGCTCAGCCGCACACTGGACTGCGTGGACGCCTACCTGGTCCTGTACTGCGGCGGCGACGGCGACCAGGAAGGCCTGCGGGCGCGTTCCGCACGCCTCCAGCACGCGATGGCCGCCGGCTTCGCGCAGGCGCTGCGCGAACGGACCCTGGCCGAGCAGGAGGCCATCGCCCAAGCCGCCCTCCAGGCGCAGGGCGTGGTGGCACAGGCCCTGCACGCCACCGAGGCCCGCTTCCGCGCCGTCTTCGAGGGCGCGGCCATAGGAATCGGCATGGCCGACCTCGACGGCAACATCCTCCAGGTCAACGGCGCGCTGCTGCGCATGTTCGGGGTCTCCGAGCAGACGATGCGCAGCCGCAACGTCAGGGAATGGACCCACCCCGACGACGCGCCGCACACCTGGCGGCTCTACGAGGAACTCGTGCGCGGCGAGCGTGAGCACTACCACCTGGAGAAGGCGTTCTACCGCCCTGACGGAACGGTCCTGTGGACCAACCTGACGGTCTCCCTGCTCCGGGACGCCGACGGCAGTCCGCAGTACCAGCTCGCGCTCATGGAGGACACCACCGAGCGGCGGCTGCTCAATCTGAGGCTGCGCTACGAGGCGACGCACGACGCGCTGACCGGGCTGCCGAACCGCACCTTCTTCTTCGAGCGCCTGGAGAAGGCACTGGGCGCCGGGAAGGGCCAGCGGTTCGGCCTGTGCTACCTGGATCTGGACGGCTTCAAGACCATCAACGACAGCCTCGGCCACGCGGCCGGCGACCGGCTGCTGGTGGAGGTCGCCGACCGGCTCCAGTCCTGCGCCACCGCGCCCGGCGAGATGGTCGCCCGGCTCGGCGGCGACGAGTTCGTGGCCCTGACCACGGGCCCCGACACCCAGCGCGAGGTCGACGAGCTCGCCACGCGCATCATGAACGCCCTGCTCGCGCCGATCAGCGTCGACGGCCGGGAGCTGACCGTGCGCGGCAGCATCGGCATCGTCGAGGGCCCGGCCGGGGAGCGCAGCCCGGCGGAGGTGCTGCGCAGCGCAGACATCACCATGTACCGGGCCAAGTCGGCGGGCGGCAACCGCTTCGAACTCGCCGACCCCGAGGCGGACGCCCGCGCCATCACCCGGCACGGGCTCACCACGGCGCTGCCGACGGCCCTGGACCGGGGCGAGTTCTTCATCGAGTACCAGCCGCTGGTCCACCTCGGCGACGGCAGTGTGCGCGGTGCGGAGGCCCTGGTGCGCTGGCTGCACCCGCAGCACGGGGTGCTCGGCCCGGACCGGTTCATCCCGCTCGCCGAACACACCGGTCTGATCGTGCCGTTGGGCCGCTGGGTCCTGGAGCAGTCGGTGCGGCAGGCCCGTGAGTGGCGGGAACTGCACGGTGGTGTAGAGGCCGTGGGCCCGCTGCGGATCAACGTCAACCTCTCGCCCTGCCAGCTGACCCACCCCGGCCTGGTCCAGGACACCGTCGACATCCTGGAACGCGCGGGCGTCGCACCGGACGCGCTCTGCCTGGAGGTCACGGAGTCGGCGCTGATCGGTGCGGACGACGACCTGCTGAAGCCGCTGCGCCGCCTGGCGGAGATGGGCGTCGACATCGCCCTGGACGACTTCGGTACCGGCTACTCCAACCTCGCCAACCTGCGCCGCCTGCCGGTCAGCGTCCTCAAACTGGACCGCTCCTTCACCCAGAGCATGCAGCAGTTCCCGGCCGACCCCGTCGACCTCAAGATCGTCGAGGGGATCGTCTCACTGGCCCACAGCCTGGACCTCGCGGTCACCGTGGAGGGCGTGGAGACAGGAGCCCAGGCCGAACAACTGCGCATCCTGGGCTGCGACACCGCCCAGGGCTGGTACTACGCCCGCCCCGGCCCGCCGGAGAGGCTGCACGAACTGGCACTGGTGGACGCCACGGGCTGAGCCGGCCTCCTTGGGGGAAAACGCCTCACCGCTCAAGCAACATCCGCTGCAACTCCCGAGCAGCCCGAGGCGGAGCCACATCGCTGCGGTGCGCCAGCGCGATCGTACGGTGGAGGCCGGGTCTGGCCAGCGGAGTCACCCGCAGACCACGACCCGACCTCGCCGCCACCATCCGCGGCACCACGGCAACCCCCAACCCGGCCCGCACAAAACCCAGCACCGCGTCCATCTCCCCGCCCTCCACCGCGAAGTCCGGCTCGAACCCCTCCGCGCGGCACGCGGCCACGGTCAGTTCCCGCAGGTCGTAGCCGTGCCGGAACATCACAAGGCGCTCACCCTCCAGGTCGGCGACGCGCACGGTACGCCGCCCCTGGCCGGGCTTCGGCGCGTCGGGTGAGGAGACCACGACGAGATCCTCCCGCAGCAGCTCCACCGTGGTCAGCGCCGGGGACGGCGTCGGCAGGGGCAGCACCACCAGGGCGAGATCCAGGGCGCCGCGTGCCAGCTCCCGCACCAGGTCGTGCGAGCCGCCCTCCTCGATCAGCAGCCGGACGCCCGGGTAGCGGTCGTGGAAGGCGCGCAGCACGTCCGGCAGCAGGCCCGTGCACAGGCTGGGCGTGGCACCGAGCCGCACCCGCCCCCGGCGCAGCTGCACCAGCTCCAGCACCTCGTGCCGGGCTGTGTCCGCGTCCGCCAGGATGCGCCGGGCCAGGGGGAGCAGGGCCTCCCCGGCGTCCGTGAGCGAGATGTTGCCCCGGGCCCGCAGGAACAGATCCGCGCCCAGCTCCCTCTCCAGCGCCTTGATCTGCTGCGACAGCGACGGCTGCGCGACATGGACCAGATCGGCGGCCCGGGTGAAGTGCCGGGTCTCGGCGACGGCCACGAAGTACTGGAGCTGCTGGAACTGCATACTCCCACGATAGCCCCGGCCTATGGAATCAAGCTGGACCATGTCTTGGACCGATCGGCGCCGCGTCCGTAGCGTGCTGTGCCATGGCACTGGCAACGCGGACGGACCGACGGCCGTCCATGGCACGCACCGTGTGGGACTCCACCCTCGGCAAGAAGACCGTGATGGCGGTCAGCGGGCTGATCATGCTGCTGTACCTGGTCGTCCACATGATCGGAAACCTGAAGATCTTCTTCGGGGCCGGCGAGTTCGACCACTACGCCCACTGGCTGCGCACCGTCGGCGAGCCGTTCATGCACTACGAGTGGACGCTGTGGCTGGTCCGGATCGTGCTGGTGGCCGCAGTCGTCGCCCACGCCGTGTCCGCCTACCAGCTCAGCCGCCGCGACATCAGGGCGCGGCCCAGCAAGTACGTGCACAAGAGGCCGCGGGCGAGCTACGCGACGCGGACCATGCGGTGGGGCGGGGTCATCCTCGGGCTGTTCATCGTCTGGCACATCCTGGACCTCACGACCGGAACCGTGCACCCCGGCTTCCGGCCCGGCCACCCGTACCAGAACGTCGTGGACACCTTCTCCACCTGGTACGGCAACGTCATCTACATCGTCGCGATGCTCGCGCTCGGCCTGCACGTGAGGCACGGCTTCTGGAGCGCCGCCCAGACCCTCGGCGCCGGCAGCCGCACCCGCGACCGGGCCCTGAAGACCGTCGCCGACGTCCTCGCACTGCTGCTCACGGCCGGGTTCATCGCCGTACCCGTGGGCGTCATGACCGGAGTGGTGAGCTGACATGACCTACACCGACTACGCGACCGGCGAACCGGTCGTCGACACCAAGGCGCCGAAGGGCCCCATCAACGAGCGCTGGGACAAGCGCCGCTTCGAGGCCAAGCTGGTCAACCCCGCCAACCGGCGCAAGCACACCGTCATCGTCGTCGGCACCGGCCTCGCCGGCGGCTCCGCCGGGGCCACCCTCGCCGAACAGGGCTACCACGTCGTCCAGTTCTGCTACCAGGACTCCCCGCGCCGCGCCCACTCCATCGCCGCGCAGGGCGGCATCAACGCCGCGAAGAACTACCGCAATGACGGCGACTCCATCCACCGGCTGTTCTACGACACCGTCAAGGGCGGCGACTTCCGGGCCCGCGAGTCCAACGTCCACCGGCTCGCGCAGATCTCCGTCGAGATCATCGACCAGTGCGTGGCGCAGGGCGTCCCGTTCGCCCGCGAGTACGGCGGCCTGCTGGACACCCGCTCCTTCGGCGGCGTCCAGGTGTCACGGACCTTCTACGCCCGTGGCCAGACGGGACAGCAGCTGCTGCTCGGCGCCTACCAGGCCCTCAGCCGGCAGATCGCCGCGGGGAACATCGAGATGCACCCGCGTACGGAGATGCTCGACCTGATCGTCGTCGACGGGCGGGCGCGCGGGATCGTGGCCCGGGATCTCGTCACCGGCAGGATCGACACGTACTTCGCGGACGCCGTCGTCCTCGCCAGCGGCGGCTACGGCAACGTCTTCTACCTGTCGACGAACGCCATGAACTCCAACGCGACCGCCATTTGGCGGGCGCACCGGCGTGGCGCCTACTTCGCCAACCCCTGCTTCACCCAAATCCACCCCACCTGCATCCCGCGCACCGGCGAGCACCAGTCCAAGCTGACGCTGATGAGCGAGTCGCTGCGCAACGACGGCCGCATCTGGGTGCCGAAGGCCAAGGGCGACGACCGCCCGCCGAACGAGATCCCCGAGGACGAGCGCGACTACTACCTGGAGCGCATCTACCCGTCCTTCGGCAACCTGGTGCCCCGTGACATCGCCTCCCGCGCCGCGAAGAACGTCTGCGACGAGGGCAGGGGCGTCGGGCCCGGCGGGCAGGGCGTCTACCTGGACTTCGCCGACGCCATCGAGCGCATGGGCCGGGGGGCCGTCGAGGCCAAGTACGGCAACCTCTTCGACATGTATCAGCGGATCACCGACGAGGATCCGTACCGGGTACCCATGCGGATCTACCCCGCCGTGCACTACACGATGGGCGGCCTGTGGGTCGACTACGACCTCCAGACCACCATCCCCGGCCTGTTCGCGATCGGCGAGGCCAACTTCTCCGACCACGGGGCCAACCGGCTCGGCGCCTCCGCGCTGATGCAGGGACTGGCCGACGGCTACTTCGTGCTCCCGGCGACCATCAACGACTACCTCGCCCGCAACCCGCACGAGGAACCGGTCGACGCCGGCCACCCGGTCGTGCGGGAGGTGCTGGCCGAGACCGAGGACCGGCTCAACCTGCTGCTGTCCGTCGACGGCGACCGCACGCCCGACTCCTTCCACCGCGAGGTCGGCGAGCTCATGTGGGAGTTCTGCGGCATGGCCCGCACCGACTCGGGGCTGCGCAAGGCGCTGGAGCGCATCCCGCAGATCCGTGAGGAGTTCTGGCGGCGGGTCAAGGTCCCCGGTACCGGCGAGGAGTTCAACCAGTCGCTGGAGAAGGCCAACCGGGTCGTCGACTACCTGGAGCTGGCCGAGCTGATGTGCCTCGACGCGCTGCACCGCGGCGAGTCCTGCGGCGGCCACTTCCGCGAGGAGTCCCAGACGCCCGACGGCGAGGCCGAGCGGAAGGACGAGGAGTTCGCGTACGCGGCCGCCTGGGAGTTCAACGGCACCGGCGAGGCTCCGACCCTGCACAAGGAAGACCTGGTCTTCGAGTACGTCCACCCCACCCAGCGGAGCTACGCATGAAGCTCACCCTGCGCGTCTGGCGGCAGAAGAACGCCGACGCCGACGGCGCCATGTCCACGTACGAGGTGGACGGCATCTCGCCCGACATGTCCTTCCTGGAGATGCTCGACACCCTCAACGAGGAGCTCATCCTCCACGGCGAGGACCCGGTCGCCTTCGACCACGACTGCCGCGAGGGCATCTGCGGCGCCTGCTCGCTCGTGATCAACGGCGACGCGCACGGGCCCGAGCGGACGACCACGTGCCAGCTGCACATGAGGTCGTTCGAGGACGGCGACACGATCGACATCGAACCGTGGAGGGCGTCCGCGTTCCCGGTGATCAAGGACCTGGTCGTCGACCGTTCGGCGTTCGACCGGATCATCCAGGCCGGCGGGTACATCACCGCGCCGACGGGTGCGGCTCCGGAGGCACATGCCACGCCGGTGCCGAAGCCGGACGCCGACTTCGCCTTCGAACACGCCGAGTGCATCGGCTGCGGAGCGTGTGTCGCCGCGTGCCCGAACGGGGCGGCGATGCTGTTCACGTCCGCCAAGATCAACCACCTGAACGTGCTGCCGCAGGGGGCGCCCGAGCGCGAGACGCGGGTGCTGGACATGGTGGCGCAGATGGACGAGGAGGGGTTCGGCGGGTGCACCCTCACGGGAGAGTGCGCCACGGCCTGCCCCAAGGGCATTCCGCTCATGTCCATCACCGGCATGAACAAGGAGTGGCTGCGGGCCACGCGGAAGGTGAGCAAGCGGTAGGTCCGGGCAGGTGGAAGCGTTCGCCGTCTGGTGCGGACGGGCGGGGCCGGTTGGTGCTCACCGGCTCCGTCTCGCCTTTCCGGGCTCCTGGCATTCAACATCCCGGCATCCGCGCTCCTGGCCCTGGTCACGCGAAGGTCAGGCGGCATGGGCACAACAGTGGCGGTGGCACCGCTCGCCGCCCCCGGCCCGTGACCAGGAGAAGCCATGACCGGCGTACTGACCGTCGACCGCCCCGCGCAGCACACGGCCCCCACCCGCTACACCGTCGCCCTCGCCCGGAGCGAGGAGGACGTGCGTGCCGCGCAGCGGCTGCGGCACGACGTCTTCGCCGGGGAGCTGGGCGCCCTGCTGACCGGCTCGCAGCCCGGGCTGGACGTCGACCCGTTCGACGCGTACTGCGACCACCTGCTCGTCCGTGAGGAGACGACCGGCCAGGTCGTCGGCACCTACCGGCTGCTGCCGCCGGAGCGCGCGGCGGTCGCCGGGCGGCTGTACTCCGAGAGCGAGTTCGACCTGAGCTCCCTCGCCGGGATCCGGCCGGAACTCGTCGAGGTCGGCCGCTCCTGCGTGCACCCCGACCACCGCGACGGCGCGGTCATCAGCCTCATCTGGGCCGGTATCGCCCGCTACATGGCCGACCGGGGCCACGAGTGGCTCGCCGGCTGCTGCTCCGTCCCGCTCGCCGACGGCGGCACCCTGGCCTCCGCCACCTGGGACCGGGTGAGCGGCAAGCACCTGTCGCCGCAGGAGTACCGCGTGCGGCCGCTGCTGCCGTGGGTCCCGGGCCCCGCGCCCGCCGCCCGCGTCGAACTGCCCGCTCTGCTGCGCGGCTACCTGCGCCTCGGCGCCTGGGTGTGCGGCGAACCGGCCCACGACCCGGACTTCGGCGTCGCCGACCTGTACGTGCTGCTGCCGATGAGCCGCGTCAACCCGCGCTACCTGCGGCACTTCCTGTCCCTCGTACCCGCCTGATGAGCGCCTGGCTGCCCACCGCGCCCTGCACACCACGGGCCTGCGTGGAGACGCCGGCGGGAGTGACGGCGCGTGCCGTGCCGCGTGCCGTGCTGCGGCTCACCGGGGTCGTCCTGCTGCTGCTCGCGGGGATCGTGCTGTCGCCGCTCGGCTGGGGGTCCCCCCGCTTGCGGGGGAGGATACCGGCGTCCGTGGTCCGGCGGTGGTGCCGGTGGATCGTGCGGGCCGCAGGGGTCCGGGTCCGCATCACCGGTGCCGCCGTGCCCACCGGCGGACTGCTGCTGGTCGCCAACCACATCTCCTGGCTGGACGTACCGCTGCTCGCCGCCGTACGCCCCGCCCGGATGCTGGCCAAGACCGAGGTACGGCGGTGGCCCGTCGCCGGGCCGCTGGCCGCCCGCGGCGGCACCCTGTTCATCGACCGGGACCGGCTGCGGTCCCTCCCGGACACCGTCGCCCGTATCGCCCGGGCCCTGCGCGAGGGCTCCGCCGTGGCGGCCTTCCCCGAGGGCAGCACCTGGTGCGGCCGCGCCCAGGGCACCTTCCGCCGGGCCGTCTTCCAGGCCGCCCTCGACGCCGGGGTGCCGGTCCAGCCGGTCCGGATCCGCTACCGGCTCACCGGCGGAACCACCACCACGGCCCCCGCGTTCGTCGGCGACGACACCCTCCTCGCCTCCCTGTGGCGGGTGGCGACGGCCCGCGGCCTGGTCGCGGAGGTCGAGGTCCGCGCCCCCATCCCCCCGGGCACCCACTTCGACCGCCGTTCCCTGGCCCACTCGGCCCAACCACAGGCGGCGCCGGCGTGGACGCACACGGTGCTGGTGGCGTAGGCCGCGTACCGGTCCGGCGGTGGTGCCGTGTCCGGCCCGCAGCGGGCTCGGTGGGCGGATCACCATGGCGCTCGCCGCGACCGACCACGGCGGTGGCACGGGGCGAGGACGGCGGGCCGAGGCTGTTCCCCTCCGGCCGCCGCGCGGGGGCCGGCCGCACAGAGGCGGCACGCATGGCGCTGAGGGCGTTGCTCTCCCGCCGGAGGCGCCCCGTCCCCGCCTGATGGCAGGAGCTCGACCGGCCTCAGCCAGCCCCGGACAGTGCGCGCGCGAGATACGGCGCCGTCCGGCTCTCCGCCGAGCGCGCCACCTCCGCCGGCGGCCCCGCCGCCACGATCCGGCCGCCCGCGTCGCCGCCGCCCGGGCCGAGGTCGATGACCCAGTCCGCGCCCGCGACGACGGACATGTCGTGCTCGACGACGATCACGGTGTGCCCGGCGTCGACGAGGCCGTGCAGCTGGCGCATCAGGACGTCCACGTCGGCCGGGTGGAGGCCGGTCGTGGGCTCGTCGAGGAGATACAGCGTGTGGCCCCGCCGACCGCGCTGGAGTTCGCTCGCCAGTTTGATGCGCTGGGCCTCGCCGCCGGAGAGTTCGGTCGCGGGCTGGCCGAGGCGGAGGTATCCCAGGCCCACGTCGAGCAGCGTGCCGAGGCTGCGGGCGACGGCCGGGGTGTCCGCGAAGAACTCCGCCGCGCTTTCCACCGTCAGGTCCAGCACCTGCGCGATGTTCCGGCCCCGGTACGTCACCTCCAGCGTCTCCGGGTTGTACCGGGCCCCGCCGCAGTCCGGGCAGGGCGCGTACGTGCTCGGCAGGAACAGCAGCTCCACGCTGACGAACCCCTCGCCCTGGCAGGTCTCGCAGCGCCCGCCCGCCACATTGAAGGAGAACCGGCCGGCACCGAAGCCCCGCGCGCGAGCCCCGTCGGTGGCCGCGAACACCTTGCGCACGACGTCGAAGAGGCCGGTGTACGTCGCGAGGTTCGAGCGCGGGGTGCGTCCGATCGGCTTCTGGTCGACCGAGACCAGCCGGCCCACTCCCGCCGTGTCCTGCGTGATCTCCCCGATGAGCGTGGACTTGCCCGAGCCGGACACCCCGGTGACCGCGGTGAACGCCCCGAGCGGGAACTCGGCGAACACACCGCGCAGGTTGTGCCGGGTGACCGGCCCGGTCTTGAGCCACCCGCTCGGTTCGCGCACCTCGCGCGCGGGCGCGGGGGAGTCGTCGAACAGGTAGCGGGCCGTCGCCGACTCCTCGACGGCCGCCAGCCCGGCGACCGGGCCGCTGTGCAGCACCCGCCCGCCGTGCTCGCCCGCATGCGGACCCACGTCGACCAGCCAGTCGGCGCCGCGTACGACATCGAGGTGGTGCTCGACCACGAACACCGAGTTCCCGGCCGCCTTCAGCCGCTCCAGCACGACGAGCAGCGCCTCGGTGTCCGCCGGGTGCAGCCCGGCCGACGGCTCGTCGAGGACGTAGACGACACCGAACAGGCCGGAGCGCAACTGGGTGGAGAGGCGCAGGCGTTGCAGTTCGCCGGCGGAGAGGGTGGGGGTGGACCGGTCGAGGCTGAGGTAGCCGAGGCCGAGTTCGACGATCGGCGCGATACGGGAGGTGAGGTCGTCGGTGAGGACCCGGGCGGTCTCCGACGTCGCGTGGAGCGCGGCGGCCAGCTCCGCCAGCGGCAGTGCCGCCAGCTCGGCGATGGTCCGGCCGCCGAACGTCACCGCCAGCGCCTCCGGCCGCAGCCGGCTGCCCCCGCACGCCGGGCAGGGCGCGCTGGTGAGGAACCGCTCGGCCTTCGCCCGCAGGGTCGGGCTCTTGGAGTCCGAGAACGTCTTCATCACGTACCGGCGGGCGCTCATGTACGTGCCCTGGTACGGCCGCTGGATGCGGTCCGCGTCCCGCACCGGGTGCACGGTGACCACCGGCTGCTCGTCCGTGAACAGGATCCACTCACGCTCGCCGGCGGGCAGCTCCCGCCACGGCCGGTCCACGTCGTACCCGAGTGCGTCGAGGACGTCCCGCAGGTTCTTGCCCTGCCAGGCGCCCGGCCACGCGGCGATCGCGCCCTCGCGGATGGACAGCGACGGGTCGGGGACCAGCAGCTCCTCGCTCGTACGGTGAACTCGTCCGAGCCCGTGGCACTCCGGGCAGGCCCCGGCCGCCGTGTTGGGCGAGAAGGCGTCGGAGTCGAGGCGCCCGGCACCGGGCGGGTAGGTCCCGGCCCGGGAGAACAGCATGCGCAGCGAGTTCGAGAGGTTGGTGACCGTGCCGACCGAGGAGCGCGAGGTGGGAGCCGCCCGGCGCTGCTGGAGCGAGACGGCCGGCGGCAGACCGGTGATCTCCCCGACTTTCGGCGCGCCCACCTGGTGGATCAGCCGACGCGCGTACGGCGCGACCGACTCGAAGTAGCGCCGCTGCGCCTCCGCGTAGATCGTGCCGAACGCCAGCGACGACTTGCCCGAGCCGGACACGCCGGTGAACACGGTCAGCACGTCCCGGGGAATGTCGACGTCGACGCCCTTGAGGTTGTGTTCGCGGGCGCCGCGGACACGGACGTACGGGTCGTGGGGGCCGTGGGGGTCGTGCATGGGCAACGACTCTAACCGGCGGTGATCGAGGCCAGCCGCCGGTAGGAGTCCAGCAGCGCCCCGCGGTCGTACGTGCTGGTGGTGACCAGGACCTCCTGTGCCCCCGTCTCCTTCAGCACCGTCTCCAGCTCGTGCGCGACCTGCTCCTCGGTGCCGGCGATGTGGCCGGTGAGGCCGGACTCGTAGAAGCCGCGTTCCTTGCCGGTCATGGTGAGCGCCTCGACGCGCTCGGCGGGCGGCAGGGGCGGGAAGGTGCCGTGCGTGCGGGAGTACGCCATCGCCCAGGCCTCCGGGACGAGCAGCCGCCGGGCCTCCTCGGGGGTCCCGGCCACCGCGACCGTGCCCGAGACGACCACGTACGGCTCGCTCGACCAGGGCGAGGGGCGGAAATGCTCGCGGTAGTGGTCGATGCCGCGCCGCATCCTGTCCCGGTTCCTGAAGTCGCCGATGACCATGGGCAGACCCGCCCGGGCCGCGATGCCGGCGCCCTCGCCCATGGCCAGGACGAACGGCGGCACGGTCAGTCCCTCGGCGGGACGCGCGTGCACTCCGGTCGGGGAGGTGCCCCGGAACCAGCCGACCAGCTCCCGCAGCTGGGCCTCGAAGTCCTCGGCGTCCTCCTTGTCACGGCCCAGGGCCCTGCGCACCCCGTCCGTGAAGCCGACGGACCGCCCCAGACCCATGTCGATCCGCCCGGGGAACAGCGACTCCAGCACCCCGAACTGCTCGGCCACGACCAGCGGCCGGTGGTTGGGGAGCATCACCCCGCCGGTGCCGACCCGGATCGTGCGCGTCGCGGCGGCGACGGCGGCCGCCAGCACGGTCGGCGCGGAACCGGCGACCCCGGGAACGCCGTGATGCTCCGAGACCCACAACCGGTGGAACCCGAGCCCCTCCAGCTCCCCGGCCAGCCGCACGGTGTCGCGCAGCGCCTCGGGATGCGTGTGCCCCTCGCGGGTGCGGGACCGGTCGAGGACGGAGAAACGGGTGGCGGCGATCGAGGAACTCACACCGGGTTCAACGCGTGACGGGTCGTGGCATTCCCGCCGGTGCCGCCTCGCCGAAAACCCGGTGACCGCATCCCGGCACGTCAGGACAATGGAGCGGCATGGCCCGGCACCACCGGGTACAGCGCGCGAAGAGGGGGACCGGCCATGGCCGTCGCGAACATCCTGCTGTCCGGCATCGTCGGCTCTACAGCGTACGGCCTGGCCCGTCAGGGCTCGGACATCGACCGCCTCGGTATGTTCGCCGCGCCCACCGAGGCTCTGCACGGGCTCCACACGCCGAAGGAGTCCCACGTCACGACGGCACCGGACCGCACCCTGCACGAGGCCGCCAAGTGGTGCCGACTCGCCCTCGGTGGCAATCCGACCGCCATGGAACTGGTGTGGCTCCCGGACGAGCTGTACGAGGTGCGTACCCCGCTGGGCGACGAACTGATCGGCATACGAGGGTCGTTCCTGTGCGCGAAGCGCGTCCGGGACGCCTATCTCGGCTACGCCACCCAGCAGTTCCGCCGACTCGAGAACCGCGGCGACGGCTCGCTCTCGGCGGACACCCGAAAGCGCACCGCGAAGCACGCCCGGCACCTGAAGCGGCTGTGCGACCAGGGCCTGTCGCTGTACGCCACCGGCCGACTGGAGATCCGCGTCGAGGACCCCGAGGAGTACCACGCCTTCGGCGAGCGCGTATCCGCCGACCCGGCGGCCGCGCTGCCCCTGCTCAGGCACTACGAGGCCGCCTTCGACGAGACGCCCACCGTACTGCCCGAGCGGCCCGACGAGGCGGCCGTCGAGGCGTGGCTGCACCGGGTCCGCGGCCTCTTCTACACCGCGGAGGCCGCCACGTCGTGCTCGTGCTCGCAGGCCTCGTCGATGCCGTAGGTGTCCCAGGCGGGGAACGGGTCGTCCGCCGGCCCGGGCTCGCCGGGTGCCATCAGGCAGTCGGTCAGGGCGGCGTGCAGAGCCGGGGCGTCCAGGCCCGTGCCGATGAACACCAGCTCCTGCGCGAACGGGGTGTCCCCGTCCCGGGCCGCGGACGGTTCGAAGCGGGCGACGGAGCCGGCCTGTGACCACAGGCCCGTCACGTGCGGACGGCTCGCCAGGGTGAAGAAGCCCTTGGAGCGCAGGATCCGCCCGTACGTCCCGGCGTCCAGTTCCTCCGTGACGAACGTCCACAACCGCCCGGGGTGGAAGGGGAGTCCGGAGCGGAAGACGGTGGAGGAGATGCCGTACTCCTCGGTCTCGGGCACGTGGTCGCCGTTGAGTTCCCGGACCCAGCCCGGCGCCTGCTGGGCGCGTTCCAGGTCGAACAGCCGGGTGCCGAGCACCTGGCGGAGGTCCACCCGGCCGTGTGTCGCCGGGACCAGCCGGGCGACCGGGTTCAGCCGGGTCAGGGCCGCCCGCAGCCGGGCCGCCGCCTCCTCGTCGACCAGGTCGAGCTTGTTGAGGACCAGGACGTCGGCGAACTCCACCTGGTCGACGAGCAGATCGCTGACCGTGCGCTCGTCGTCCTCGTACGGGGCGAGACCCCGCTCGGCGAGGTCGTCGCCGCTGTCCAGCTCGGCGAGGAAGTTGGCCGCGTCCACGACCGTGACCATGGTGTCCAGCAGGGCCACGTCGTCGAGGGTGGCGCCGTCGTCACGGGCGAAGGCGAAGGTGGCCGCGACGGGCATCGGCTCGGAGATCCCGGACGACTCGATGAGGAGATGGTCGAACCGGCCCTCGCGGGCCAGCCGGTCCACCTCTTCCAGGAGGTCGTCGCGGAGGGTGCAGCAGATGCAGCCGTTGGTCATCTCGACCAGGCGTTCCTCGGTCCGCGACAGGGCGGCCTCGCCGCCGCGCACCAGGGCCGCGTCGATGTTGACCTCGCTCATGTCGTTGACGATGACGGCGACGCGCAGCCCCTCGCTATTGCCGAGGACATGGTTGAGCAGGGTGGTCTTGCCCGCCCCCAGGAATCCGGAGAGGACGGTGACGGGCAGCCGTTCGTGCGACACGGCGTCAGCCCTCGGGGCGCAGCAGCCCGCGCTCGTAGGCCTTGACCAGGTTCTGCGGTACGAGGTGACGGACGCCGTCGACGGTGACCGGGACCAGCGTCGGCGTGGCGGCCTTCCACTGGGCGCGGCGGTGACGGGTGTTGCTGCGGGACATCTTCCGCTTCGGGACAGCCATGGGACTCCTCCTCGGTGGACCGGCACCGAGGACGCTACATGAAAATGGAACCCATTAACAATTCGCATCCCCGGTGCCCGGACGCCGATGTCCCGGTCCGGTACGTCAGTCGTCGGCGCCCACGAGCATCCGCACCTCGAACTCCTCGTGTGCGGTGCTGTCCTCGGCCGGGCCCTTGTCCAGCACCGTGCCGAGCCAGCCCAGCAGGAAGCCCAGGGGGATCGAGACGATGCCGGGGTTCTGGAGCGGGAACCAGGCGAAGTCGACCTCCGGGTAGAACGAGGCCGGGGCGGAGGAGACGACGGGGGAGAACACGGCGAGCAGGACGGAGCTGAGCAGACCGCCGTAGAGGCTGAGCAGCGCTCCCTTCGCCGTGAAGCGGCGCCAGAAGAGGGTGTAGATGATCGTCGGCAGGATCGCGGACGCCGCGATGGCGAAGGCGAGGAACGCCAGCGTCGCCGTGTTCGCCCCCCAGGCGACGAGGGCCAGCAGGATGCCGAGGATGCCGATGACCGCCCCGGACAGCCGGGCGACGGTCAGCTCCTCCGTCTCGCTCGCCCGGCCCTTGCGGATCACCTCGCTGTACAGGTCGTGCGCGAGGGACGAGGCCGCGGCCAGGGTCAGGCCCACCGCCACGGCGAGCAGGGTCAGATACGCCAGACAGGTCAGCAGCGCGGTGAGGACACTGCCGCCCAGCTCGTGCGCGAGCAGCAGGACGGAGGCGTTGCCGGTGCGGTCCGTGCTCTCGATGGTGTCCCGGCCGAGGAGCGCGGTGGCGCCGAGGCCGAGGATGCCCGCTCCGAAACAGACCGCGCCGACCAGGCCGATGGCCCACACGACGGAGCGGCGCAGGACGCTGCTGCTGCGTGGGGCGAGCAGCCGCATCAGCACGTGCGGAAGGGCGGCGAGGCCGAGCACGATGGCCAGTTCGAGGCTGAGGAAGTCCAGCTTGTTGCTGACGGTGCCGCCGTAGCGCAGCCCGGGTTCGAGGAAGGACAGACCGGTTCCGCTGCGGTCGGCCGCCCTCTCGAGCAGCGCGTTGGGGTTCCAGTCGAAGTGGTACAGCACCCAGCCCGCGGTGAACAGCACGCCCACGATCAGCATCACGGCCTTGATGATCTGGATGACCGTCGCTCCGGGCATGCCCCCGAGGGAGGCGTACAGGATCACGAAGGTACCGATCACGGCCACGCACAGGGTGCGGGTGGTGGCGCTCGGCGAGCCGGTGAACTGAGTCAACAGGGCGACACTGCCGACGAGTTGGGCCACCAGGTAGAGGGTCGTGATGGCCAGGATGCACACGGCCAGCGCCACCCGCACCGGCCGCTGCTGCCGGGGCAGGCGCAGCGCCACCGTGTCGCCCAGGGTGAACTTCCCGGTGCGTTGCAGGGGTTCGGCGATCAGCAGCAGCACCATCATCCAGGCGACGGTGGTGCCGCCGAGGTACATCAGTCCGTCGTACCCGGTCAGGGCGACCAGTCCGGTGCTGCCCAGCAGGGTGGCGGCGGACAGGTAGTCGCCGCACATGGCGAGGCCGTTGCGCAACGGCGACATGGTGCGGTTGCCGAGGTAGAACTCGCTGATCTCGTCGCGCTGAGGCGCCGTCAGCAGGGCCGTGAACAGGGTGATCACGACCACGGTCAGGAACAGTACGAACGTCAGCTGGAGGCTGCTGTCGTCGATGGCGGCGATCGTCACCACGTGCGGAACCCCCTCGCGCCGGGCTGGACGGGCTGCCCGGCCCCCTGGGGCGGCGCCGACGGGCGGGTGCGGCGGTTCTCGTTCTCGTACTGCCGGGAGCGCAGGCCGCGGGCGAGCGGGTCGACCCGGGTGCGCATGTGCCGGACGTAGCACCACGCGGTCACGCCCATGATGACGAACTGCCCGAGACCGAGGGTGAGTCCGATCGTGAGGTGGCCGAACAGCGGCTGGTTCATCACCGCGGGCACAAAACTCGACAGCAGCACATACAGCAGGAATCCGCCGACGGACAGGATCGTCGCCCGGGTACCGAACCGGCGCTGCGCGCGACGCAGAGAGTGGAATTCGGGATGGTCGGATATGCGGGACGGCGGAGCGTGTTCGATGTGCGGAAGCGGGAATGTGGGAGTGTCATCCCGTCGCGGTGGAAATTCGGGCACAGGCGCACCTTCTTCGCTGCTACGTGCCCCGCACTCGACCCCTTCGAGTCAGTGGTCTCGTCCGGCTTTCGAGCAGGGTGGAGGGATGCCGGGCGCACTGTGGGGGTGCGGGCTGTGTGGGGGTCTCGTGAAACCGAAAAACTCGTTGTTCGGATTCACGCGGACGGCCTGGGGTTCTGTGTGGAGATCCCCGACCAGCCTCGGCCACGGGTAGTGGCGAAGCTGAATGCGGAGTATGTCAGTGGGACGCTTGAGCCATCAACTGTGCGGGGCAATTGACCTCTGCGCATGGCTGGTTCACGCCATCATCGAAGGATTGGTGATAGTGCGACGGCCTGCGGGAAAGGGACGGCCAGCGAGTAGTACGGACCATCAGAAGCGGGCGCCGACGGCGGTGCCGGACCGGGGGACGAGGAACGCCGGCGCCTTCGGCAGCGAGCCGTCCGCCGCCCGGGGGCCGGTGAGCGGACCCGGGTCGGTGCTCAGTACCGAGGCGGCGTCCCACGTTCCGCCGATGTTCCAGGAGTTGCCGTCGGCGACGGTCCCGGACCCGACGGCCGCCGGGCGCTGGTCCGCGACGGACAGGTTGCCGCTGAGCCTGGCGGTCCCGCCCGAGACGTCGGCGTCGAAACCCGTACCGGCGTTGCCGTACGCGGAGTTGCGGCTCAGGGTGAGGGAGCCAGGGTTGCCGTTGTCGGTGAAGCCGTGCTTGGCGTTCTTGAACGAGACGCTGCCCCGGACCGTGTGGGCCACGGCCGGGGCCGGGCTGCCCCCGCCGAGTTTGAAGCCGTTTCCGTCGCCCGCGAAGTCGGGGAAGTTCCAGCGGTTGAAGCCGTTGCCGTACGCCACCGTGTTCTCGATCGTGATCGGTGAGGCGAACTTCCAGGCGTCGAAGCCGTCGTCGACGTTGTTCCACAGCCGGGCGCCGCGCACCACGTTGCCCGATCCGCTGCCCTCCTTGACGGCCAGGCCGTCGGCGCTCTCCCCGTTCTTGCGGGGGTCGCGGTTGCCATAACTGTCCAGGTTCAGGATCTGGTTGCCGCTGGAGGCGCCCTGGAGCTGGAAGCCGGACTCGTAGTTGTCGTGCGTGCTCAGGCGCGCGAAGACATTGCTGTTGCAGCCGTCGCAGTACACGCCGTACGGGCCGTTCACGATCTCCAGACCCGAGATCCGCCAGTGCGAGGCCTCCATGTGGATCGCCCCGCGCTCGGCACGCGGGATGCTGCCGCCGACCGGGGTGTGGCTGGCGGGCAGCTTGTCCCCGTCGACGACCACACGCTCGCCCTGGTGGGGGGAGAGGGTGATGGGCTGGGACGTGGTCCCCGAGGTGGTGATGGTGATGTTGTCGGTGAGGGCGTACGTCCCGCCGCGCACGCTGATGGTGTCACCGGGCCGCGCCAGGTCCACCGCCCGCTGGATGGTCCTCAGCGGCCGGGCGAGCGTGCCGGGGCCGGAGTCGTCCCCGTTCGGCGCCACGACCAGGGTCGTTCCCGCGGCGGCCGTCGGCCCCGCGGGCCCGGCCAGCGCCATGACCATCGCGGCCCCCGTCATCGCCGCCGACCAGATCGCTGCGTTGCGCATACGGCCTCCTGCCTGTGCCTGTGGGTGTGCCTGTGTGGGTGTCGCAGAGCAGTGGCCGCCCGGGGGGTGAAGGTTGCCGGGGTAGGGG